>CAVZUR010000001.1:0-60142 GCA_963778555.1 Candidatus Moraniibacteriota bacterium
GGCGACGGGGATTACGTCCGCCACCGGCGACATCACCGCGACGGCGGGTAACATCGTCCTCGGCGCCACCACCCGCATCTCCAATGCCGGCGTCGGCACCTTCATCACCGGTACGACCATCGGCTCCCAGACTTTCACCACCAACAACATCGCGGACTCGGGTGCCTTGACCATCAAGTCAGCAACGACCAATGCCCTCACTCTCGACTCTGGCACCACCGGGACCGTCAATCTCGGCACCGGGACCTCCGGCAAGACGATCAACATCGGCACCGACAACACTACGCTTGACACCATCAATATCGGCTCGGCTCTCGATGATGTCGCCATCACCGGCGACCAGTGGAGCGTCACCAACGCGGGCGTCCTGACGGTGGTGTCGTGCTCAGGCTGCGGTGGGGGCGGGACGACATGGAATTCGATCGGCGCACCGACCGGCGCACTCTCGCTCTCTTTTGATGCAACAGAAACCTCCGCCTTCGCGTTCAATGGCTTCACAACGGAGACAGGCTTTGCTCTTTCAGCGGATGCCGGGATTACGTCAGGAGAAATCATGGACCTCACCGTCTCGGCCGCCTCAGGCTTTACGGGAAATGTTCTCGATCTCAATCTTTCGGACGCCACGGGTGCGGCCTCCAATACAGGGACTCTTCTCTCGCTCACCAATGCCGGTACGGCCAATGCGAACACTTCCCTCCTCATCCAGCACAATGCCACGGGTACGAACAATCTGGCTTTCCGGGTGAATGATGTGGCGAGCGATACGACGCCGTTCGTGATCGATGGGGCGGGCAATGTCGGGATCGGGACGGCGGCGCCGGCCAATATGCTGGATATCTTTGGGACTACCAATACGCTCCGTTTCTCCTATGATGTTTCCAATTTTGTCACTCTGGCCTCAGATAGCGCTGGTAACCTGGTCGTAAACAGTTCGAGCGCTTCACAAAATATTGTGCTGATTGGAGATGGATCTGCGACCGATTCCTCCGTGCAGTTCGATGGCAATGTCAATGACTACTATGTCGGTCAAGATGACACCGATGATTTTTTCCATATCGGCGTCGGCGCTGTCGTCGGGACCACGGCCGCCATCACTGTCGATAGTAGCCGTAACGTGGGTATCGGCGATACAACCCCAACTGAACTCCTGACCGTCTTAGGGACGACCACTACGGGCACGGTTGCATCCATCACGGATGCCGCCGTTATGACCACCACGGGCAATCTCCTCACCCTCTCGGCTGCCGCTGCCACTACCGCGACCGGACTCCAGACTATCACTGCCGCCGCCCTCACCACTGGCTATGCCATGGATATCAATGTCAACGGTGCGACCTCGCTGACTTCCGGTGGCGCGATCAATATCGACGGACCGACCGGAGCGGCTGCCCAAGCCGCGGGCTCGCTCCTCCTCATCTCGACCACCGGCGCCGTGACCGGTACCGACGGTTCCGGCAACTCCCTCCAAGTGAACTCGGCCACCGCCACGGGTACCGTCGCTTCGATCAGTAGCTCGGGGACGATGACGACGACCGGCGACTTGCTCACCCTCTCGGCTGCCGCTGCCACTACCGCGACCGGGACTCCAGACTATCACCGCTGCCGCCCTCACTACCGGCTATGCTATGGACATCAATGTCAACGGTGCGACCTCGCTGACTTCCGGTGGTGCCATCAATATCGACGGACCGACCGGTGCGGCTGCCCAAGCGGCCGGATCACTTCTGAAGATTTCGACCACGGGTGCCGTGACTGGTACGGACGGCAGTGGGAACTCCTTCCAGATCTCTACGGCCACCGCCACGGGTACCGTCGCTTCGATCAGTAGCTCGGGGACGATGACCACGACCGGCGACTTGCTCACCCTCTCGGCTGCCGCTGCGACGACCGCGACCGGACTCCAGACTATCACCGCTGCCGCCCTCACTACCGGCTATGCTATGGATATCAATGTCAACGGTGCGACCTCGCTGACTTCCGGTGGCGCGATCAATATCGACGGACCGACCGGGGCGGCTGCACAAGCGGCCGGATCACTTCTGAAGATTTCGACCACGGGCGCGGTGACTGGTACTGACGGCAGTGGTAACTCCTTCCAGATCTCTACGGCCACCGCCACGGGTACCGTCGCTTCGATCAGTAGCTCGGGGACGATGACCACGACCGGCGACTTGCTCACCCTCTCGGCTGCCGCTGCGACGACCGCGACCGGAATGCAGACTATCACCGCTGCCGCCCTCACCACCGGCTATGCCATGGACATCAATGTCAACGGTGCGACCTCGCTGACTTCCGGTGGTGCGATCAACATCGACGGACCGACCGGAGCGGCTGCCCAAGCCGCGGGCTCGCTCCTCCTCATCTCGACCACCGGCGCCGTGACCGGTACCGACGGTTCCGGCAACTCCCTCCAAGTGAACTCGGCCACCGCCACGGGTACCGTCGCTTCGATCAGTAGCTCGGGGACGATGACCACGACCGGTGACTTACTCACGCTGACGGCCAATAACGCGACCACTGCGACGGGACTCCTGACAATTGACGGCGGTAATACGATGACGACAGGATCCGCCTTGAGCATCACCGGTACGACCTATGTCCATGGCGCGGAGACGGGGAGTTTGGCCAGCTTCGCGTTCTCTGACACGACCTCAGGTGCGGTCGCCAGCACGACCAATGGCATTCTCGTCACTCCGACCATCAACATCACGGCTGGTGCGGCCACCAAAACGATCAATGGCGTCGCTATCAATCCGACGTTCACAGCGTGTACGACCGCGACCTGTAGTGTGAGTGGGCTCAGCGTCGGGAACGTGACAGATAGCGGCAACTTCAACAGTACAGCCATCGTCACGGGCACGGGCTGGGATACGGGTATCAATGTCGGCTCGGGCAATGTCACCATCGCGGCGGGCCAGAGCTATACGGGCGCCGGAGCGGTGACGCTTTCTTCGACCACCAATACCCTGACGCTCGATTCGGGCAACAATATCCTCACTCTCGCCGCCGGGGATACGACGCTGCAGCGGACGGCAGCCGGCACCTATACGTTCGATCTGGTGGATGCGGCTGATACGACGCTCTTTCTCGCGAACTCGACCGGTACGGCGGGAGTTGATCTCTTGCTCCGCATCGACAGCCTGACCAATGGCGGCGCTGGTTGCGATACCATCGACACGACGGCCGATGGGACGCTCATCTGCGGGACGGATGCCGGCGCGGGCGCATCGCCCTTTGGCGCGGCTGGCGGCGTCATCACCAAGACGACGGGTTCGGACTTTGTGTCGCTCCAGTACGGCGACGCGGCCGATACCCAGCTCGTGATCGAAAATACGACGAGCGGCACCGTGCCGACCGTCGACGCGGCGCAGATTACCTTGACGGGCGGTACGACCGGTATCGTCACGGCGGACGCCGATGCGCTGCAGATCGCCTGGGAAGCCGGGCATATGACTGCTGGCGGCAGCATCGCCGGCATCAATCTGGCCCTCACGACTGTTGCGGCCAGCACTACTTCGGCGGATATCTTCAACGGGCTCAATATCAGCAATATTACAGGGACGACGGCGACGGAGAACGCCGTCAATCTCGGCACCGGCTGGGATACGCTCTTCGCTGGCACCACGGCCGGGACGAGCCTCTTCAACTTCACGAACTTCGACGTGACTACGGGTGGGGATCTCGACCTGACGGGGACGATTACCGCTGGTTCATCGAATACGGTGTTGACGCTTTCTACGGGTTTGATCGACGCGGATGCGCTCACCCTTACTGCCGCCGCGGATGCTGGCACAGGCACCTCGTCGGGTTCGGGACTCATCGCAAGGAGCGATGGCATCGGGCTTTTGCAGGGCTGTACGGACGGGCAAGTACTGGCCTGGGAGGAGACGACCGATACCTGGGACTGTACGACCGCTGGCGGTGGCGGCGACGCCGGGCTATGGCGTGGAAGCCGTGAACGTCTTCACGGGCAATGGCACCTGGACCAAACAGTCCTATGTGAATAATGTCTATGTCGAAGTCTGGGGCGCGGGTGGTGGCGGACTTCTTGGCAATGCGAACAACTCGATGGGCGGCGGCGGCGGAGGCGGCTATAGCGCCGGCATCACGACCGTCGCGGGCAATGTGAGCGTCGTGGTCGGCGCGGGTGGCGGCAACAACGCGAACGGCTCGGCCAGTACCTTTACGGGCGGTGCGACGCTCACGGGGAACGGTGGAACACGACCGACGACCGTTACCGGCGGCGCGGGCGGCACGGGCGCGAACGGAACCATCAACCTTCCCGGCCAGGCCGGTGGCAACGGTGTTGCTCAGGATGGCGCAAAAAGCGGTTTTGGCGGCGATAGTCCGATGGGCGGCGGCGGCGGACAGGGCGCCGGCGGCGCGAATGCGTCTGGCGCGAACTCGGCGACCGTACCGATGAATGGCGGCAACGGACAAGTCCCGGGCGGCGGTGGTGGTGGTGGTGCGGAAAACAACGGTACGGCCGGGACCGGCGCCGCGGGACTGGTCATCGTCTGGGCGCTGTCCGGGACGAATGGCTCCGACTTCGCGGAAGTCTATGAGACGAAGCCCGGTGTCGAGCCCGGCGACGTGGTGGCGATGAGCGCGGACTCCATGGAGTATGACTCGGAATGGGGACTGCAGAATATCGCCATTTTGGAAAAGGCCAAGCCCGACGGCCGCGTGGTCGGCGTGGTGTCGACGGCCGCGGCGGTGGTCATGGGGCGGACAATAAGTGAAACCGCCGAAAATCCGCAGCCCATCGCCCTGGCGGGCCGCACTCCGGTCAAGGTGTCGCTCGAAAACGGGCCGATCAAAACCGGGGATCTGCTTGGGCCGTCGTCCATCCCGGGTGTCGCCGCCAAAAACGAGAAAGCGGGCATGGTCATCGGCGCGGCGCTGGAGGACTATGATCCGCCGCAAGATGGCGGCATCGGCAGAGTGATGATATTCGTCCAGACGGAGTACTCGAGCGGGGCGCGCACGAATCGGCTCTTGGAGCGCGCCGGCTTCGACCCGGACAATATCCCGCCGGAACTCGACATCGGGCGCCTCATGCTGGCGCAGGCGCTGGTCGAGAAACGCGACATCACGACCGAGACGCCCTTGTCGGAAGTCTTCACTGACCGCGTCGTCGCTGGATCTCGAGATGATTTCGCCGCGCGTCATCACGGACACGCTGGTGGCGAGCGCTATCGAGCCGGTGGACCGGGACGTGAAGCTGCGGCTCGAAGCCGACGGCCGATTCACCATCGAGCGCGCGGGCGCGGGGACCTTGTCGGCGACTTTTGGCGGCGAACCGCCGGAGGGCGGCGGGACGGAAGTGCTGAGTATCGATGCCGATGGCAACGCGACCTTCGCCGGAGTCGTCACAGCCAAGACGCTCCGGGCGGAAAGCATCGAAGGGCTCGCGTTCATAGAGACCGATATCCGCAATACCCAGAGCGGACTAGAGACCAATGCCGCCGAAGTGAATGATTTGGGACAGGCGGTGGCCGAAGTGAAGGCATCTCTGGCATCGCTCCGCGACGAAATCGGCTTGCTTGACTCCAGGTTCGCTCCAAGCCCTCGAACTCGCGGGCGGCCTCACGGTGAACGGACCGGCTGAGTTCCGCGGCGAGACGCTCTTCACCGCCTTCACACAGTTCATCGATCGGGTGATCTTTGGGAAGGACGTCGAATTCGCGGGACGGGTGACATTCAATCAGGACACCGCCGGGTACGCCATCGTGAAAGAAGGCGAGACGGACGTCGTCGTCACCTTTGACCAAGAATACGCCGTCACGCCGGTTGTCAACGCCAGCCTGTCACTCCAGCCGATTGAGAATGCCGAAGTGCGTCGGGCGACCGAGGAGCTTCTTCTCGTCAGCGATGTCCGATACATCATCACCCATGTTACGACCACGGGCTTCGAGATCCGGATCGCCGAAGGAGCCCAGATGGATGTGCCGTTCTCTTGGCAAGCCATCGCCGTGAAGGACGCCAAGACGTCCGAAGAGAGCAGTCTCGGCGGTGCCGCGGCCAAGGAGAGTGAGCCGGTAGTCACGCCGGTTCCCGAAGAAACTCCCCCCGCCATAGTCGCGGATACGCCGGAGATACCGGTGTCAGACACGCTGCCGCCTGTTTCTCCGAGTGAGGCTTCCTCTCTGGATCCGAGCACTCCGGTTTCAGACCCAGCGGTCGTTTCGACCGAAACCCCGCCCGACGGGACGCTCTGACCCGCAACTGTCGAACGTCCAGGTTTCACAAAAACCCTCTGAAAAGGAGGGTTTTTGTGAGTCTCAAGATACAAGTCACGACCCTTTCTTTTGGCAGCGAAAGAAAGGGGAAAAAGAAAACTGCCGCCCTCGTTTTCAGCTCGGAAAGTTTCGCAATTCACTCCGGCCATTGTATCGCGAGAGACTGATACAATGGTGATCCTCCATGAATTGAAAACTTTGACCTCGCTTTTCACTGGGGCGGGTACTGGATTCGAGAAACACCCATTGCGGAAGGCGAAGCCATTGGTCTAGGGCTGGAGGAAAGAGGTTTCGTAAGTCACTCGTTATGAAACCGCCGGAGGCCATAGCCAGCAATGGCATGAGCCGCGAGCACGGGTGCGCCTTTCCCCGCCCGTACCGAACGGTACGTTCGGGCGGGCTTTGGTTCATTTCTTTGGGCGGGCAAAGAAACGAACGAAGAGTTTTGTCGAAAAAAGAAAGTGGAGAGAATTTTTTGGCACCAAAACCCGCTTGTCGGCAAACAGGGAAATGAAGAAGCTATCTATTTGCTGCAAAAAGAAAGTGATAAAGAGGCTCTCCTGTGTGATAGGATAGAGACATTCTGCTGAAAACCCATGAAGAAGCATTTCCCGCGCCCCACCCAGGAGGATCGGTCGCTCATTTTACGCAGGCATACCCCGGTCCAGTGGCTGGTTTTCGGACTCCTCCTGGCTTTCTATGGTGTGATCCTCTGGCATCAGATCAAGCTGCCGGCGGCCGATGATCTCGGCCGGCATATCATGAACGGCAAACTGGTGCTCCAGGGGGAGTTCCGAGTGCTGGATTCGAACCTGTATTCGTACACCGAGCCGGACGCTTTTTTCGCCAACCATCACTGGCTGTTCGGCGTCATCGCCTATCTCCTCCATGCGACTATCGGCTTTGGCGGCATTGTGATCTTTAAAGTGCTCCTTCTCCTCTTCGCCTTTGCCCTGCTCTTTTTCATCGCGCTGAAACGGGCCGATTTCTGGGTCGTAGCGGTCTTTTCCATACCCACTATTCTCATCCTCATGGAGCGGACCTCGTTCCGTCCGGAGATCTTCAGCTATCTCTTCGTCGTGATCTATCTGTATTTTCTGCACGCGGCGGTCGAACGGCCCGAGAGCAAACAGCTCTATTGGCTCGTGCCGCTCCAGATCCTGTGGGTCAATATCCACATCTTTTTCGTCATCGGCGTGGTACTGGCCGCCGGCTTTCTTGCCGAAGCGATCATCCGGAATTATCGCGAGTTCTGGCGAAGCCTCCTGGTGAAGCGGCTAGCCGTCCTCGTCCTCTTCTTGGCTATGCGAGCGTCATCAATCCGCAGGGTATTCACGGTGCGCTCCTCTCATTCCCGCTCAATATCAAAGGCGAGTCGCCTATATTAATCGCTGAAGACGTGACGGTGCCGGAATATCTCCAAGGGACGTCCCTTTGGTCGGATGTGTCGATCGCAATCTTCGTTCCATTGGCGGCGCTCTTGGCCATCAGTTTTTTGTTCCATCCTAGGAAAGCGTCGCTCTTCTATGCGGCCGCGAGCGCGGCGACGGCACTCGTCGCGTATTCGCATATCCGCGGGCTGGCGCTGTTCGGTTTGATATTCTTGCCGGCGATCTCAGCCAATGTCGCTCCTGTGTATGAGAAAATCCAAAAGCTTTCGTCAGGCGGAAACCGACGAATTCGGATATGCCATCGAACGTTCGCTCGTCGAGGCTGCTGATAGTGCGTTCTCCTGATGTTTCTCTTTTTCAGTAACGCGATCGGCATCACACAGTTCCGGGAATACGGCATCGGTTTGGACCGTTGGGGCGACGCGGCCGGGACTTTCTTCAAAGCGCAAGGTTTCCACGGCCCTCTGTTCAATGATACCGATGTGGGGAGTTATCTGATCTATGCCCTGTATCCGGGGACGAGAGGTCTTTGCGGATAACCGTTTCGGCGATGCCTATAGCCCGGCGTTCCTCCGCGATGTCTACCTCCCGGCGATCGCGGATGAGGCGAAATGGCAGGAAACGAACGCGCGATACGGATTTGAATCCATCTTTTTCTATCAGTACAACGCTGTGACCGGTGCGCGCTCTTTTCTCTCCCGACGGATGGCGGATCCGGCATGGGCGCTCGTGTACGCCGATATCTACAATCTCATCTTCATCCGTGCGACACCCGAAAACGAAGCGAAAATACGGCAATTCCAGATCACGCCGGACAATGCCGCTCTGAAACTCCGTCACTTGCTCCAGTCGGACAGCGTCGCGGACCAGGTGGCGGGAGCGGATATCTTGTATCTCCTGGGGCGGGGAGATCTGGCCATGCAGGCATATATAGATGTCGTCACGCGTCACCCGGAGGAGGACAGTGTTTGGATGGTGATGGCGCAGATCGAGGCGCGGAACAATACCCCCGCGAGCTCGGCCCTGTCGATGATGTATCTGGAAAAATCCCTGGCGGAGGGGAGGAAGACTGCGGAAGTCTATTCGTTCCTCGGGCTGGCGTATCTGCGGCTCGAACAGCTGGAAAAAGGCCGGGCGATGCTGGAAAAGGCGCTCGAAATCAATCCCGATCGCGTCGACGCAAGGAGTTTTTTGGATCAGCTCGATGAGCGCCTCAAGCAAGAACAGAAGAATTCTCCATAATCTCTCTCTTCATGCGCATGTCACAGACGTCGACCCGATTGAAACTCGCCCTCATTCTCGTCAGCTTTCTCGGGCTCTTTCTCGAGCTGGCCCTCATCCGCTGGCTGCCGGCCAATATTTTGTCGTTGGCGTATTTCTCCAACATCGTCCTCATCGCTTCCTTTCTCGGACTCGGCCTCGGGTTCATGCTAGCGCCGAGAAAAAGAGGATCTGTTCAAATATTTCCCGATCGTCCTTTTGGGCGTTTCCATTGCCATCATCGGCTTTCGCCAGATCGAAACGATCGTTCCAAATCTCAGCAATGAACTCCTCTGGAGCCGGTATACCGAAAATCAATTAGTGTCCTTTAATCTCCATCTCGGATTGCTCCCGACGCTCGTCGCCGTCTTCGCGCTCACGAGCCTGCCCTTCATTCTCATCGGGCAGAAAATGGCTCGGTTGATGCGGCAATTTCCGCCGCTCACGGCGTATGGCCTCGATATCCTCGGTGCGCTCATGGGTATCGGCGCCTTTAGTCTCCTGTCGTTCGCCAGCGGCGCTCTCGGTTCACCACTGGCCTGGTTTCTGGTGTCGGGCAGCCTCAGCTTGTGGCTCATCCGAGAGCATCAGCAGTTCCTGCTCGTGGGGGCGGTCTGTGTCGTCGCGGCGGTCATTATCATATACGCCGTTTCCCGGAATGAGATCTGGTCGCCGTATTATAGTGTCAAAGTTGCTGATGCTGCGGCTGATCATTCGATTCGGCTCTACGTGAACAATTTCTTTTTCCAGAAAGCCGTCGATTTCCGTTCGGATTCTGAAGCTAGAAAAAAATACGAATTTCCCTATCTGTTGAAGTCCCCACAGAGCGTGCTCATCCTCGGGGCGGGGACGGGGAACGACGTGGCGATGGCAGGGCTGCGCGGAGTGCCCGACATCGATGCGGTGGAGCTCGATCCGGTCATCGCCGACATCGGCCGGCAGCGGCATCCGAACCGTCCCTATCAGAATCCCAATGTCCATCTCTTCATCGACGACGCGCGGTCGTTCCTGAAGAAGAGCGACAAGCAATATGACATGATCGTCCTCGGGACGCTCGATTCGCACGCTTTGTTGTCGGCACGGTCGACCGTGCGGCTCGATAATTTCGTCTACACAACTGAGGCCCTCGAGAGCATCCAGGAACACCTGAACCCGGACGGCATCGTGGTCCTCATGTTTTCGGTACCGGAACCGTGGCTGAGGGACAAAATAATCAAGAGCGTCCAACGAGTCTTTCCTGAGCCGGAACCGACCATCCAGATCGCGAAAAACGCCTATCTCTTCAACTTGATGATACTCGCCGGTCCGGGACTGACCGACATCCGGCGGCAGTATCCGGTAGAGATCGCGCCGACAGAGCCGATTCCGGAGAGCGTCTTCAGCACCCGCAATCTGTCGACCGATGATTGGCCGTATCTGTATCTGCGCGAACACGCGATCCCTCGCTATTATCTCGAGGCCATCGGCCTCCTCTTGGCCCTGGCCCTGTATGCCATCGTCTTTCTCTACCGAAAGAACATCATCGCCCTGCCCGATTGGAGCGGCTTGAATTTTTTCTGTCTCGGGGCGGCGTTCCTCTTGCTCGAAACGAAAAGCATCACGACGCTCTCGCTCCTCTATGGCTCGACCTGGTTCGTCAACGCATTCGTCTTCGGCGGCATCCTCACGATGGTGCTCCTGGCGAACATTGTCGTCACCCGGGTACCAATCCGGCGGATCGAGACGGTCTATCTTCTCCTGGGGCTGTCTTTGGCGCTGAATTACTTCCTGCCCGTCTCGATGTTCCTCGGCCTGGAGTTCTGGCTGCGTTCCGGACTGTCGGCCCTCGTCGTGGCGCTCCCCATCTTTTTCGCCTCCATCATCTTTTCCACCCATTTCCGGTCAGTCACGAGCCTCTCTGTCCTGTACGGACTCAACCTGATGGGCGCGGTCGTGGGCGGTTTCCTTGAATACAGCTCGATGCTGTTCGGCCTGAGCGCCCTCTATATCCTGGCCGGCATACTGTACGCCCTCTCGTACTATGCCTTCACTCAAACGTCGCAGAGTAAAACGAGCGATGGCAAGCCAATCGATATCCCAGCGGCACATGAATCCCTATGAAAAAACTCTCCATCCTCATCCCGGCGTACAATGAAGAGAAGACGATTCTGGAGATTTTGAAACGTATCGATGCGGCCCCCCTTAGCATCGGGAAAGAGATTATCATCGTGGACGACGGCTCGACCGACGGGACGCGGTCCATGTCTCGCGACGCTTGACCCCGATCGCTACCGGATCATCTTGAAGGAGAAGAACGGAGGCAAGGGATCATGCCTCAAGGCGGGGATTCAAGCGGCGACCGGGGACATCGTCATTTTTCAGGACGCGGACTTGGAGTATGATCCGGCCGATTACCAAGCGATGATACTGCCAATTCTAGACGGTCGGACCGAGGCGGTCTTGGGGGTGAGGGTGGGGAGCGGTCGAGAAATGATGAGCCGGAAGACATTTTACTATTGGGTGAGTTGGCTGGGCGGGGAACTCATCACCGGGACGACCAATCTGCTCTATTCGAATCACGCGATCGAGTATGAGGGTTGCTACAAGGCATTCACGAAGCAGGCTTTGGCTTCGATCACCATCACCGCTCGCATCTGAGGTTTGAAATAGACAATGAGATCGGTGTGCAAACTCCTCAAAAAAGGCAAACCGGACCATCGATGTTCCCATCCGCTATACCCCGCGCAGCTATGAAGCAGGCAAGCATATCCGCTGGACTGACGGCCTCAAGATCCTCTGGACATCATCAAATATCGTTTTGTCGACTATGAAAAGGCGCCCTCCTCTTTATTATCACGGAAACCAAAAATGAAGGTGCGGTAGAGGTAAAAACTCTCGAGGGCGATGATGCCCGCCGCGAGCAGTTGCGCGAAGAGGTAGTGCAGATCCAGTAAGCGGACGAAGAGGTACATGAAACCCGTATTGAGGGCGGTGTTGGCGATGGCGATGGCGATATAGAGGATGAATTGCACCGGAGCGCGGTCGGTCGCGCGGTCTTGGAAGGTCCAGTATTTCTGGAGGAAGAAGCTGACGATGATGGCGAAAGAGAAAGCGAGAATGGATGCCGCGAGGTACCACCAGCCGAAAATATCCGTGAAGAGGTAGAGCAGGAGGAGGTCGACGCCGAGGGCTATGCCGCCGGATACGGCATACCGCAGCAGTCGGGTGAAGTTTTTCGGATCGGGAAAATCCATATCGGGCAGTATACCTCAGTTTTTTTGGTGATGGTTTCCGAGATGCGGATGAGCCAATCCGTGATGCGGTAGCCGAATGTCGCGTCGGCCAGTGGCGGTTCATCGTTTTGAACGCAGCGGATGAAATGCTTCAATTGGTTTTCTAGTGGCTCGCGGGCGATGATAGGCGGGTAGACGAGGCGCCCCTGTCTTTCGACGGCCAGCCGGTCCGTTGTTTTCGTCTCGTCGAGCGCGGCGGTTCCTTGTTCTCCCACGAGCGTCATCGTTCTCACTTTTTCCTTTCCGGACCAGGCGGCGCTAATTGAGAGGAGCGGACCGCGATCGAATCGGATGGCGACATGGAATGCATCCCTCTGTAGTACTCCCGTTGCCCGAATGAGTTCCGTCGGCTGAAAGAAGTGTTGAAAGACAGACAGCGCGTGCGGGGCGATATCAGAGAAGCAGTCCGTATCTTCTCGTTCGGGACTGAGAAAATGCTCCACTCGGAATTCTTGCAATGGACCGAATGATCCCTGCTCCCACTCTTTTTTCATGTAGCGGATGTGGTCATTGTGGAGGTATTGGAATCCGACCATGAGAATACGCCCGCTCTTTTCAGCTCGCGCTTTCAGATCTGCCGCTTCCTCGAGCGAGGCGACCAGCGGCTTTTCGACTAGGACATGCTTGCCGTGTTCCAAAGCCGTCCGGACAATCGAGTAATGAGTCGCAAAGGGCGTCGCGACCACGACGCAGTCAATTTCGGGATCGGCGAGGACGCTTGTGACGTCTGATGTCCAGCGTACAGTCGGAGGCAGAGGCTCGGCCTGCTCAAGGTGTGGGGAGCGGGTGACAACAGTCTTCAATCTGATCTTGGTGGTCTTTGAAAGAAGACGGAGATGATGTCGGCCGAATGTTCCAGCTCCGATGAGGGCGAAGTGCAGCATGAACGTGGTTCAGATGAACTATGCGGGCCGCTCGCCTTTGAGCTGGTCCTGGTACCAGGCGAGGGTTTTTGCCAGGCCGACCTGGAGCTCGACGGTGGGCAAAAACCCCAGCTCATTCTTCGCCTTCGTCAGGTCCGGACACCGCCGGTTCGGCTCGCCCGCTGGGTAGGATTCGGGATAATCGATGTTCTGGAGCGGAATCGGTTCCGCGAAGAGTCGGCTGATGATCTGGGTGAGGGTGGCGATACTGATCTCTTCATTATTGGAACCGATATTGTACGTCTCACCCGCTCTGCCTCGGAGCAGCACTTTGAGGAAACCTTGCGTCGCATCACTGATGTAACAGAACGTCCGGGTCTGTTCCCCCTGGTTGTAGACCAACAGGGGATTGCCGCGAATCCCGCGGATGAGATGGGTGGAAATCACGCGGTAATCGTCGATGCGCATGCCGGGGCCGTAGATATTGAATGGCCGCACGATTTTCACGGGCACGCCATAGAGCTGATGATAGGTGCTGCACAAGGTTTCACCGAGCCGCTTTGATTCGTCGTAACAGGCCCGGGGGCCATTGGTCGAGACATTGCCTGAGTAGGTTTCGGGGGTCGGAATCTGATCGGGATCCGGGTCGCCGTAGATTTCGCTCGAGCTGAAATAGAGGAATCCCTGTACGTTTTTTCGCCGGGCGAGCTCCAAGAGGTTCTTGGTGCCGCTGGTTGCGACCTCGATCGTCTCGAGGGGCAGTTTGCGGTAGTGCTGGGGCGAGGCGAGTCCCGCGGCATGAATGATATAGTCAACGTCCATATCCGGCAGGGGGGCGCAGACATCTTGCTCAATGAGCCGGAAGTTCGGATTGTTTTCTGTTCCGAACAAGGCGTTATGTTTGGAGCCGGTGATGAAGTTGTCGATGACGACGACCGTGCAGGGCTTCGCGAAGCACTTTTCATTGAGCGTGAGGAGGACAGTGACGAGGTAACTGCCCAAAAATCCGGCGCCACCGGAGATGAGAATCGTCTTGCCTTCAAGCAAGGGTCGCTCGTCAGTGACGGACTCAATGGTCTCCGTAATGTCTGGGCGGATGAGAGGGTGCATAGGGCTATACTTCTCGGGGCGGAATGGGAATGAGATAGCGGTATCTATTATTTGTCTTTTTCCGGATATCGTCCAGGTATTCGTAGGCGAACACGACCAGGACATCCGGCTGGGGATCGCAGCGTTCCAAAAACTCTTTGGCCACGATGGGGATATGCGTGCCGGGACTGAAACGGCCCTGCTTCAAGGGACTGTCGTCGACGATGAATTCGATCAGGTCCGGACCGATCGCTCCGTAATTGCAGATGGTCGCGACGCGGGCCGGGGCGCTGTAGCCGGCGACTCGGAGACCGGCCGCTTGGTACTCGCGGAGCTTGTCGCGAAAGGCTTCGAGCGAGGCGCTGACCGTTTGGCTGAACGCCTCGAGGATCGGAAAGCTCAATTCCCGCTCTTCCCGCGAGAGAAAATCCGCGACGCGTTGGGAGGTCGCGTGCCCATCGGCCGCTTTGCGGGCCGTCACTCGAAGCGATCCGCCGTGCGGCTCGATCTCTTCGACATCGGCGATAAACATCCCGTGACTCTCAAAGAGCGTCTTGAGAGAAGTCAGCGAGTAATAGAATATCCGGTCCAGGTAGAAGCGTTCGAATTGGATCTTTTGGAGGATATGACCGATGTATTCGACTTCGATGATGCAATCGCCGTCATCGGTGAGGAGCATCTTGGCCGCCTCGATGAAGGCGTGTGGGTCGGCGACATGGGTGAAGATGCTGCTGGCCACGATCACATCGGGTTGGCCGTACTGCCTCTTTATTTTTTCGGCGCATTCGAGATCGAAAAACGAGATGAGTGTGGTGAGTCCGGCGTCGTTCGCGATTTTTCCAACATTGATCGAGGGATCGACGCCGATGGCCCGGACGCCGAGCGCCTGGAGCGGCCTAAGGAGGATGCCGTCATTGGATCCCACATCGACCACGAACCGGGCACCGGCCAATGTCTGAGCGAGCGCTTCGAAATGCCGCACCAGGCCGAGATTGACCGACGAGAGATAGTAGTAATCGACGAACATCCGTTCCCGCGACACGCTGGTTCCGAGCTGGACATTTTTGCATTGCGGGCAAAACAGTACCACGAGCGGGAAAAAGTCCTCGGTTTTGAATTCCGCTTCGGTCGGGTATTTATTGGCCAGCGGCTGCTGTCCGAGATCGAGGAACGGAATGAGTTGGCTTTGTCGGCAGACGGTGCATGGCATAGAGAGTGGGGGATATTCAGCAGCGTTAAATTCCACGGGATCCTGACAGTATGATATAGCTTTACGGGCTATTCTCCTCCTTTGATACTGGCTATATAACTGTAGACCATTTTGGAGATGTGGGCGACCTTCTCCTGAGCCGGCCCCATGTCCGTGTTTTTGACAAAGGCGCAGAGGACATACGGCCGGCTGGGCACGTACACGATGCCGCAATCGATGAAGAGCGACTGATCGGTTTCAGTCGTGTCAAACACACCCACCTTATGCGCGACGGGGACACCCTCTGCCACGCCGGCCGGAATCCCGTTCGCGAACGCGGTCTCGGTGAGTATGTCCAGAACGGCACTCGAGTTTTGATTGGAAAGGAAGGATGAGAGGTAGAGGCTTCGGAAAATGGACGCGTAGCTCTTGGGCGTGACGAGTGTCTGGCGCTCGCCACCTACCTGGCTGATTTCGATATTCAGCCCGTCATAAACCTCATTGACTTCTGATGGGGTGAGCAGGTCGAATAGGGCATGGTAGGCGGTATTATCGGATTCAATCAACGAGGACTTTACTAGATCGAGAATCGGAAGCTTCGTACCCGCGCCCATTTCCCAGAGCGATCCAAAGCGCTGGTCCAGATGCTCCGGCTTGATCTCGACGGCATCATCGAGAGCTAGTTTCCCACGCTCGGACTTTTTGAAAATCGACATGGCCAACGGAACTTTGGACAAACTAGACAATTGGACCGCTGTTTCGTCGGATGCTCCGATCGAGGTGCCGGACGGCAGGTACTCGAAATACACGCCCAGAGTATTATCCTGCGCGGCGACGTATTCTTTGAGGGCATGCCGCAGAGGAATGATATTGATGATGATATCGTTCGGATTTTCGACAAAGATCCGTTTGGAGAGGTAGGGAAATTCTGTGGCGTCGAGCGGGGCGGCTGTTTTTTCGGGCCGGAACCAGTGATACGCAAAAAACCCGTTGATGAGCAGGCTGAGGAAGAGAACGGCGATCAAGGGCTTCGTTTGCATCAGTCCTATTCTATCATGTGAGGCAGGGTCTGTTCTTTTCAATCGCGCCGAAGTTTCCGAGCCATCGGCACTATCAAAACCCTCTGAAGCAGAGGGTTCTTTGATCTTTCTATTACGACCCTTTCTATTGGCAGCAAAGAGATATATTCTATCTATTTCTTTGGGCGCCCAAAGAAATGAACGAAACCCGCCCGAACGTACCGTCCGGTACGGGCGGGGAAAAGCACACCCAGGCTTCCGGCTCATGCGGTCGCCAGCCACAACCTCTGGCGGTTTCCTCGCGGCAGACTGAGAAAACCTTTTTCCTCCAGGTGTGGGGCAACCGTTTCGCCTCCCGCAGTGGGTGTTTGTGAACCCAAAATCCGCCCCAGTGAAAGGCGAGGCGAGCGTACCCGATTAGTAAAGGATCACCATTTTCTCAGTCTGCCGCGAGAAAATGGCCGGAATGAATAGTGGTACGCTCCGAGCCAAAAACGAGGGCGGCACGTTTCTTTCGTCTCTTTCTTTTGGTGCGAAAAGAAAGAGACACATAGTTTGCCGTAAAAATGAAAGTGGAAAATCTATTGGAAGCGGTAAGAAAGAGGTAAATAAGGTCTTGACCCTGGATCCTAGAGCCTTCCTCGTTGTCCTTTCTTACTCGATCCCCATGGTAAACTGTCGTATATGAATCCCAAAGTCTTTACGGCGCTCGTCGCGCTTTTTGGTGTCGGGCTGATCGGCGGCTATGCGCTGCATACTATCTGGACGCCCGAGGCTCCAGCCATACCAGCAGGGGAGGAAAGTACGTCCAAGCAGGTCCGCCAAATGGGAAATTATTCCTATATCAATCCACTCCTCGAGTGCGAAGTCGCCGAAGGATCAATCGATGCTCGCAAAGAAAATTTTCATGGGGAACTGGAGGACTTTGTCGCGTCCACCAAAGAGACGCGCCATCTCACCGAGGTCGCGGTGTATTTCCGTGACCTGAACAATGGCCCGACCTTTGGAGTGGATGAAGAGGGAGAGTTTTTTCCGGCATCGCTTTTGAAGGTCCCGGTCATGATGGCCTACTATCACCTGGCCGAAAGGAATCCGTCGATCATGGATACCCTGATTCCCTTCGAGCAAGAGCGGGAGTTCGGAATCGTGCCGACGATCATCCCGCGCGAAAAACTCGCTGTCGGACAGAGCTATACGGTCGAGGAACTCATCCGCCGTATGATCGTGTATTCGGACAATCAGGCGATCACACTCCTCTCGGAACGCCTGCCGCTCGCGGTGGTACAAGACCTCTTCACCATAATCGGCGTCGGCGGGGATGTCTTGGTCGATTCTGCATCCAAGCTGACCGTGAAGGAATACGCCGGCTTTTTCCGCATCCTCTTCAATAGTTCCTATCTCTCGCGGGAATCATCGGAAAAGGCGCTCGCGCTTCTCGCATCAACTGATTATCACGACGCGCTCCCGGCTGGGGTGCCCGCGGGTATCGCCATCGCCCACAAATTCGGCGAGGCGGGATCGGGAGCGATCGAGCACCAGCTCCACGATTGCGGCATTGTCTACTTCCCTGAACACCCGTATCTCGCCTGCATCATGACACGCGGCCAGGACACGGAGCGGTTGAAGCAAGCGATCATTGATATCTCCCGGTTCATCTATACCCAGATCGACATGCAGTACTAGTGCTCAGCGCCTCTCATTTTTGTCGCCTGGCGAGGTTTGGTATACTGGAGGAACTATGGATAGTATTAATCGGCCGAATCTTGCGGGACGAAACACTGTACCGAAAGCACGGTGGCGGTTTTCACCGGTGATTATCATCCTTGCGGCCTCGCTTTTTGTGGCTCTCGCCGCGGCGGGGTATTTCTTCTACCAATCCAAGTACGCGATAGAGATGCAAGCGGCGAATGAGATCGAAGAGATCGTCACGACTCTCGGCCGGTTCATGGAACTGCCGCCGGAAGAAACGCCGACTTTGGCGACCGTGACGGACCGGGGGAAGCTGGCCGGCCAGCCGTTTTTCCAGAAGGCCGAGAATGGCGACAAAGTCCTCATCTATTCGAGTGCAGGCCGCGCTATCCTGTATCGGCCGAGCCTGAAGAAAATCATTGACGTGACTAGCGTGAATGTGAATCAAACTGCTCCCGAAGGGGCCGCTGTACCCGCCGCGGAACCGGTCATCCCGGCAATCGTCCGAGTGGCCATCTATAACGGTACGCTGACAGCCGGCGCGACGAGCGCGGCCGAGAGCCAGCTGAAGCCAGCTTTCCCCAATGTGGCCGTCGTCACCAAAGCCAATGCCGCCAAGCAGACCTATACCCAGACGATCGTCATGGATGTGACTGGCAAGAATGCTGAAATAGCTAAGGGTATCGCCACGACGCTTTCGGGCTCGGTCGGCTCACTCCCGGTTGGAGAGAAGGCGCCTACAGACGCGGACATTCTCATCATCCTCGGCGGCACGCAGTGATGAGCGCTGGAAAGATCGTGCCGCCCATAGCAGCCGGGCGGTTTTTCATTGAGTTATCCACTGAGGCGGTATACTCAGGACAACATTGCCCCGGTATTCTTTTCGGGGTAGGATAGCCAGACTTTATGAGTACGACGACCGAAGACATCAAAGCCCGCCTCAATATCGTCGAGGTGGTGGGCCAATACGTGAAGCTCCAGAAAGCGGGGAGCGCGTGGAAGGCGAATTGCCCCTTCCATCAGGAGAAGACGCCCTCCTTCAACGTGAACGAGGAGCGCAATATGTGGCATTGCTTCGGCTGCGGCAAAGGCGGTGATGTGTTCGCGTTCATCATGGAGATCGAGGGGCTGGAATTCGTCGAAGCGCTGAAACTCTTGGCTGGGAAAGCGGGGGTGGAACTGCCCGAGTATCATGGCAGCGGCCGGGCAGCCGGCGGAGACGAAAGATCGGAGCTTGGAGATCCTCGAGCTCAGCATGAAATTTTATGAAAAGCAGCTTTGGGAAAGCGAACGCGGAAAAGCGATGCTCGGGTATCTCCATGAGCGGGGACTGACTGACGACTCCATCCGGACCTATCGGCTCGGCTATGCGCCGGACGGCTGGGAACACATCACGAAATTTCTGGTGAGTCGTGGATTCCGAAGCGAGGAGCTCGAAGGCTGCGGGCTGTCGCTCAAGGGGAAAGAAGGCCGTGGATTCTATGACCGCTTCCGCGATCGCATCATGTTTCCGATCGGCGATATCCTCGGCCGTCCGATCGGCTACTCGGCTCGCGTCGCGCCGGGCGGCGATGAGTCGCAGGCGAAATACGTCAATACGCCCGAGACGCATCTCTACCACAAAAGCCGCGCGCTCTACGGGCTCGCCTTGGCCAAAGCTTCGATCAAGGAAACGGGTCGCGCCATTCTCGTCGAAGGCAATATGGATGTCATCGCGCTCCACCAAGCGGGACTGCCGAATGTGGTCGCGGTATCAGGGACAGCCCTGACCGCCGAGCAGCTGGCGATTCTGAAACGGTATGGGAAGAAATTGGCACTGTTCTTCGATATGGACAAAGCCGGACAAGCGGCAGCTTGGAAGAGCGCCCTCGCTGCGTTCGACCTGGATTTCAGTGTCGAAGCGGTCGCGCTCACGAGCGGCAAAGACGCGGCTGATATGAATCGCGAGCATCCCGAACTCTTGCGACAGGCGGTCGCGGAGGCCCAGCCAGCGATGCAGTATTTCCTGAACTCACTCCTCAGTACGGTCGATGCTCAAGCCCAGGAAGGCAAACGGGAAATCGTCGAACGCTACGCCGAGCTATTGGCAGCCGTCTCAAACACACTCGACCGAGCTCACTGGACCAAGGTACTGGCGGAGGCAATCGGCGCGGATGCGAAAGTCGTCCAGACGACGGTCGAAAAAGCATTCCGCTCGCTCCATCGACCAGATCATTTCATCGAAAGCCGTCCAACAGCGGCCTTTCTTCCGAAGACTTTTGGTCGGCGTTCCGAAGTCTTGCGTGAGGGCCTCATCGGACTCATGCTCGCGAGCCCGATAGCGCGCGAAGTCGTCGCCCTCGAACAAGACGTCGCCGTAACGGATTTTCTCTCACGGCATCCGATTGCGTTCTTCATCCGCAATAATCCGACTGATCCGATTGCCGCGATTGAGGACCGGACGCTTCAGGCGGTGGCCAGCGATATCTTGTTTCGGACGCTCGACATCCCGAGCCTACGGATGGCTGAGGAGAATCGGGAAGCGGTGACCGCTAGCATTGCGGGCGAATACCTTCGGGATCTGCGCTCTGAACTCCATGAAAAGGATGAGCGGATCGACCTGGGGCGAGCGCTCGAGGCGGCTCGGCAGTCCGGGGATAAGACCGAGGAACGCCGTCTCTTGGAAGCGTTTGCCCGCCTCACCCGGAATGACGCTTCCCAGAACGGGTGAAATTTGCTAGTCTGAGCCTACGAAAAGTTAATTTGTTTCTTTTGTTATGGCCAAAAAACCGCTGAAAAAGAAGAAGCCGGCGCCCAAGAAGAAGGCTTCCCAAAAGCGAGCGGTGAAGAAACACGTCTCGAAAAAGCCGGCCCGCAAGCTCGCGCAGCGCAAACATCCGAAACAGCGGTCCAAGAAGCCCGTATCCTCCCGGAAGAAGAGCATTCAGCGGAAGGCGCCCCACAAGCGCGGCGCGCCGTCACGACGATCGTCGCATGAAGAGTTGAAAAAGAATGCTTTCGATGAACTTCTCGCTCGCGGCAAGCAGCGCGGCTTTGTCACGGAAGATGAAATCATCCACATCCTGCCGGACATCGAACAGGACCTCGACAATCTCGAGAACCTGTATGAGCAGCTTGAGACCTCGGGTATTCGTATCGTCGGTTCGGAGGAAATGCTGAAAGTCGGCGAAGAGAAAGAAGAGGTTCCCGTAAAGGGCGCGAAGAAGAAAGACAAGATGATGGATCTCGGTGAGAGCGACGACGCTTCGGACCTGGTCCAGATGTACCTGAAGGAAATTGGCCGCGTTACGCTGCTCACCGGCGATGAAGAGGTGCAAGCTCGCCAAGGCAATCGAGAAAGGGGACTTGGTTGCCAAGCAGCGGCTGACCGAAGCGAACCTCCGGCTCGTCGTGTCCATCGCCAAAAAATATGTCGGCCGTTCGCACAACCTCTCACTCCTCGATCTCATCCAAGAGGGGAATATCGGGTTGTTCCGCGCCGTGGAGAAATTCGACTACCGCAAGGGCTACAAGTTCTCGACCTATGCCACCTGGTGGATCCGCCAGGCGATCACCCGCGCGCTGGCCGACCAGTCCCGCACCATCCGCATCCCGGTGCACATGGTGGAGACGATCAATAAATACGCCCAGGTGACCCGCCGCCTGGTCCAGGAGCTCGGCCGCGAGCCGCTCGCCGGAAGAGATCGCCGCAGAAATGGATCTGGAAGTGGACAAGATCCGCCATATCCAGAAGATCTCCCAGGAAACCGTGTCGCTCGAGACGTCGGTCGGTGACAATGATGACGATTCGGTGCTCGGCGATTTCATCGAAGATACGGAAACCGTCATGCCGCATCAGATCGGCGGCGCGCAAGCTCTTGAAGTCCCACATCGCGCGATATCCTCGACGAGCTCACTCCGCGCGAGCAGAAGATTCTCCGCATCCGTTTCGGCCTCGAAGACGGCGTGACCCACACTCTCGAAGAAGTCGGCCAGGAATTCGGCGTGACGCGCGAGCGCATCCGGCAGATCGAGGCCAAGGCGCTCGAGAAGATCCGCGAACACTCAAGCCTGAAAAAGCTCCGCGACTACTAGTTTTGACGCTACTCATCACGCTGCGCTATCCTGACCTCTCCTCGAGTAGGAGAGGTTTGTTTCTTTCACCAACTTTAAGGAAGGAGGAGCCACATGGCTGCTCAAGATACAGCAATTGTCCGGGCCTACCGATTGTTTACTCGCGCCGAGCTCAGGAATTGAAAAAGAAATGGAGTGGATGGAGTGGGGTGTCGTTCAATCCATCGGGATATATCCTCCAGCGCGGCGGCCTCCGAATGGGCTACCACGTTTCGCAATCGCGGCAGGGAGCGATAGTGAATCAGGCCCCTGCCGAACAAATGGATCTGATGGTGTATACAGATGGATTCGGAAACGCAGCGCCGCAGCGGCTGGTGACGCTCTATGCTGTGACTGATGACACGCCATCCGGTTTCTGCCTCCTCGTCTCGGTAGTCCATTGTCTGCCAGAAGTCGATCCGACTCGTGCCGAGCTGAGACAATTTCTCGACCAACTCGGATTCCAGACCAACTCCCTCATGTTTGGCGATCGTCCTCCAGGCATCCATCGTTTCCAAGCGTATTGGAGCGACCTTCTCGCGCCGTCGGCGGACACGCGGTTTGACAATCGATAGCACTTGTCCGTGCGTGCAAACTCAGCCCCTGGTGGAACTTCACCCGGGGCTTTTTTTTGACTCAATCCTTTCGAGACGCTAGTCTGCGAATACTATGCCGCATATCCATACCGAACCGGGGCAGATTGATCATATCGCCGAGATTTTTATCGTTCATAAAGACAAAGTACTGATCCGGCTGCACGAGAAGCATCAGATCTGGATCGCTCCGGGCGGGCATGTCGAACTCGATGAGACGCCGGAAGCGGCCGCTATCCGTGAAGCCAAAGAGGAAACCGGCCTCGATGTGGAACTCTACGCTGGAAACAGATTGTCAGCTGAGAAGGGGACCGGACAATTGCAGCCGCTCATCCCGCCGATGTTTATGAATGTCCATGCTGTGGGGGACGGCGGACACCGGCACCTAAGCCTCGTGTACTTCGGGACGGCCGAGACAGACGCCGTTACCCAACCAGAAAATCACGAGAAGACGGTTTGCCGGTGGATGACACGAGCCGAGATTCTTGCAGCGGCGGATATGGAGGACACGATTAAGTCTTATGCATTGAAAGCCCTGGAGACTTTGGCGTCCTAGGACTTGTTCCGGACCGGATTTGCCCGCCTCGGTTTCGTTTGCTAGCCTGAACTCTCCGCTTCGGAGAACCCTCGTACATTTACAAGGAGACAGTCATGCGTTTATCCGTGAGACGGCGGGCGAGGACCCGGCACCATCTCACGGACGAGATGGCGCTGGCGCTCCCGTCAGAGTTTGATTTCCACTGGCCGATTGAAGAGATTCGAGCGATTCTGTCCGAGCAAGTCGTCCTCGTGCTCCCGTACCGGGACTTCGCTCAGGCCGAGCATCGCGGCCAGATGGTGGTGCATGCCGAACTGGCAGATGCGGTACAAGAGATCTTCGAGACTCTCTTCATCACCGGTTTTCCCATCGGGAACATGGCGCCGGTCGCGGCCTTCGCCTGGGACGACAACCGATCCATGGAGGCCAATAACTGTGTTGGCTTTCATTGGCGCAAAAAAACAGGGAAAGATGAGTTGTCTTGGCACGCCTATGGCCGAGCGATCGACATCAACCCGCTGCAAAATCCATATCAAGAGCGGGGTGTGATATTACCCCCCGGCGCGCGGTATGTTCCAGAGTGTTCGGGCACCTGCGGTCCGGAATCACTGCCCGTCCAGCTCTTTCGAGCTTATGGCTTTGCCTGGGGTGGGGACTGGACCAGCCTGAAGGACTATATGCATTTCGAGCTCCCGTTTCCGTCTTGAGGGCTGCCGCTTCGCCGGTTGCCCTTTTTCTTTTTTTGGCCTACCATAGGCCTGTCGCTCCGAGGGGCGATTTAACAACCCAATACTCCGGCGTAGCTCAGCGGTAGAGCAGGTGACTGTGAACCGCATAAAACGCAGCTCTTGGTGGAAACGCCAAGATGAACTTTTCGGGATAACGGTGAAGGCTAAGTCCGTAAGGATATGCTAATACCGTGGGAACCCTCATCAATAGGATGAGGGGCGCCGTAGAGACTAGATACCGAAACACCTACGTCCGAAAGGATATGGTGAAGATATAGTCCACGCGTCTTGGAAACAAGAGGATAAAGTGTAATCACTTGGTCACAGGTTCGAATCCTGTCGCCGGAGCAGAGTAGGATAGACCGAGGAAAAAACCTCGGCTTTTCCTTTGTTAGCGAGGCTAATGGCAGGTTCGAACGCTTTGTTTTCGGAGCGTGCTAGGAGTAGGTAGTCTTTGAAGGCCTCAATCGATTTATTGTTTCTAACAGTGGCTTTTTGGCCGAAATAGTTAGGTTCGAACCAAATGTGTGGAGTGGTAGTTTTTCTTTACCGCAATAAACGTTCGAAGCCCGAGCCAGTGGGCCGTCTCAGCCCTGTCGTGCAGCGTCAATAGCGGCGACGTCGATTTTCCCCATAGTCATCATCGCATCAAAAGCACGTCTTGCTTCTGTGCCGCCAGCTGCAAGCGCTTCAATCAGGGTGCGCGGCGTGATTTGCCAGGATATCCCCCAGCGATCCTTGCACCACCCGCACGCACTCTCCTGACCACCGTTCCCAACAATCGCATTCCAATAACGATCCGTTTCTTCCTGGTCGTCCGTTGCAATCTGAAAGGAGAACGCTTCACTTTGCTTAAACGCAGGACCGCCATTCAGACCGACACAGGGGATCCCACATACAGTGAACTCTACCGTAAGCACATCACCTTTCTTGCCACCTGGAAAATCACTGGGCGCGTAGAAAACGTTCGTTAGTTTACTATTCGGAAAAGTAGCTGCGTAAAAATTCGCTGCGCTTTCTGCATCCTCATTAAACCAGAGGCAAATCGTGTTCTTTGGGGTCATATTTGTACACGGCTATTATACCAAATCGTTGTATGCTGGGTAGATTTACTACGATGATTCGATGAGTAGATTAGCTGTTCCTTGATAGTCAGTTTTGATGGGGCGATGAATATATCGCAATGGTTGTTTTCATTTCTTTCGTTACCCTCCCAATCCAAATTTCTAAGCCTATCCATCAGGGGCAAATCAAAAAAACCTCCTTCAGTTAATCCGCGTTACTATGGTGCGTTTTTGCCCGCAGATTCAAAACGAAGTATCATGATAAAAGACCCCCCTTCTGTCATTAAGTGAAATGAAATAATATGGTCGAAGTAAATTATACGTTAATAGTTCTCGCGACGATTGCTCAGTTTATACTCGGAGCGCTCTGGTATTCGCCGCTCATGTTTGGCAAATGGTGGATGCAGATCATGGAGGCAGCTCACCTTACGAGCGATGAGTTGAAGAAGCTGCAAAAGGACATGAGGCCATTCTATGGTTTACAATTCCTTCTGACCTTGTTTACCACCATCAATCTTGCTACGTTAATCGGTCTGCTTCCTCAATTTAGCGCCTATAGCTTAGCCTTTCATATCCTGCTCGGGTTTATTATTCCGACGCAGATTGGAGCCGTGATATGGGCCAATACCAAAAAGAAATTTTGGATAAAGCAAATATTTGTGATGGTGGCGTATTCATTTGTTGGGATCATGCTGGCGGCCTGGATTTTGGGAATGTAGTGGGTAACGCATAATTGGTAATGAATGCAGAACTATGAAGATACTCAAATGCGATCTGTGCGAGCATGAAGCTCAAGGCGCAACATTCGATGAATGGATGAATGCTCTCAAGCCGCACTATGCTGCGGCTCATCCCGAGATAATGAACGACTCGAGCAAGACGAAGGAAGATATGGTGGCGTGGATGGTTGAGAACAAAGCACGGTTTGAGGCTGCCTAAGTGGTAGGTAATGATAGTCTGAAAGGGAGCACCTACTCAGGGGTGCTTTTTTGTGCCCCAAATCAGCAGAACACGAAGTCACTATTGCTCTAAGTTGAGAGTGATATACTAGGGGCATGAGAACAATTATCGGATCCTTTCTGCTTCAAGTGCGGTAGGTAGGTAATTTGTAACCTTCTTTTCTTATGAAAGCGAACATAGCCCTCATTTCTCTGTTGGCATTTTTCATGCTGATAAGTTACGCGGATGGTGCACGAGCCTATAGTCTCACACCCACCTCTGAGTACGATCCGCAGATCAAGCCGGAAGATTTTTCTTCCGTCATCACCAATCCATACATGAATCTCTCTGTCGGCAAGAAGATGGTGTATGAATCAATGACGAAAGATGGATTAGAGCGCATCGAACTTCTGGTTCCCGGTTGGTCAAGAAATGTTCTGGGAGTCGAGACATTGGTACTCTGGAATAGGGTATACCTCGATGGCGAATTGATGGAAGATGGCCGCGAATATTTTGCGCAACATACAAACGGGGATGTCTGGCTTCTCGGCGAGAATATCGATGACTATGAAGACGGGGAGTCCGTCGATCATACGGGAACATGGCTGGCGGGAGTCGATGGCGCCAAGCCTGGAATCGGGATGCTCGCCAATCCCCAAGCTGGTGATGAATGGCGGGTCGTATACCGCAAGGGAGTGGTAGAGGATATTGCAAAAGTGATTGCTGCCAATGCGTCCATTACCGTCCCAACCGGTACCTATACTGATTGCATTGAGGTTTTTGAATGGTCGCCGATTGAGTCGGCCATCGCGAAAAAGTATTATTGCCAAACAGTGGGAGGGAATGTCGTCGAGATTGAACTGCCAAGCCTCGAGCGGGATTCCGAGGAGCGTGTCGGACTCATACAGGTCGACTTGCAGGCAGCACTTGGATTGCCGCTCCCAGAAAGCTATGCCCAAGAAGGCGTCATTCCAGCTAAGCGGCAGAGGTGGCGAGGAATGGGGCGGCGTGAAATAGAGGACAATGAAGATGTGGATCAGGATGAAGCGGATGTAGAGCGCGTGCTGGCACAAAAGGCACTGCTACGCGTATGGCCATCGTGTGCAGTTTTGATCGGTGACTGGTCTCCTTACTGTTAATCGGAACACTAATTTCGAAACTGGTCTTTAAACAACCGTTACCCGTCGGGAAGTTTACGGTAGGGGAGGAAAACGATTCCGCAGGTGACCAATCCGCGTGACGAGAAGCCAGAATAGCGCAGTTCTTTCGCTTCTTTTCAAAAAATTAGAGTGCCTGATGTTCCGACCCCTGATCAGAGAACCGTCTTTTCTGAAAAATGTCAGTCGACGCGCCGAGAGTAACTAGCAATATCCGCCTGGCTGCTCCATTGGGCCGTGGCGGCATGTATCAGCGGCTACCGCTCGGCTGTTCGTGGGTGAAGTCATTTTTGTTCCCTCAGTCTGGACTTCGGTGCTCTGCCGGGGGAGGGTGGTATACTCGAAGCATGCTAAAAAGTAATGCTCAGTAGTATGGATTCTGTCATACATTTTGAAATGCCCTATGAAGACCGAGATCGGGCGGCGCAGTTTTATGCTCAGACGTTCGGTTGGACGTCGAACAAGCTTGGCCAAGAAATGGGAAACTATATGGTGGTCATGACAAGTGAGAGTGATGAAAAAACCGGCCGTCCCAAAACGCCGGGTTCGATCAATGGCGGCATGTATAAGAAACCAGAAGACCCGATGGGTCAAGCCCCTTCGGTCGTTATCGCTGTAGAGGATATTCAGGAATCCATGCGAAAGGTAGTCGAGGCCGGAGGAAAGGTGCTCGGTGAACCGATGGGTATACCCGGTGTTGGACAGTACGCCAGTTTTCTCGATACCGAAGGCAATCGTGTCAGTCTCCTGCAGCCGTCTCCGCAGATGTAATTTTTGCAAAAAAAGCATCGCGCAGACGTATGCATCCGAAAATCACTGTCACGACAATGATCCAAGCACCGATCGAAGAGGTCTGGACCGCCTGGACTGAACCAGGACACATCGTCCACTGGAACTTCGCATCCGACGATTGGTGCGCGCCCAGGGCGGAAAATGACCTTCGTGCTGGAGGAAAATTCAACTGGCGAATGGAGGCCAAAGATGGCAGCGCCGGATTCGATTTTAACGGGGAATATGCTTTCGTTGAGCCAAAAAGCCGCATCGAATATGTGATTGAGGGCGGGAGAAACGTCTCGGTCAATTTCAGGGAAGAAAAGAGCGGCTGCCACGTCATCGAGTCCTTTGATCCGGAGAACGAAAATTCGCTTGAGATGCAGCGCGCTGGCTGGCAGGCGATTCTCGATAACTTCAAAAAGTACGTCGAGAGGCAGCCGGTCAAAAATTGATTGTATAGGATGCCTGATATACGCAGAGAATCATCTGATGTTTAATATCACCGGCCGAGGAGATCAAAAACAGCCCCATCGGAGGAGCTGTTTTTTTCGGACGCTTTGGATTTACTCGACGACGAGCTTACCGAATTGGCCCTTGGCTTTGTGACCGGGCTTCGAACAGTAATAGGTAAATTCACCCGTTTTGTCGGCCTTGAATTCGATGACGACTTCCTGATTGAGCGGCAACTCGGTCTTCACCCCGAACTCATCGAGCGTGAAGTCATGCATACCCTTGGTGTTGGTCGCCTTGACGCGGACGGTGTCGCCTTTCTTCACCCGCATTTCCTTGAGTGAGTACCAGACACCCGTCTCATCATAGAAGGCGGTGGTGGTGAACTCCTTCACTGGCCCGGTCATTTTCTCTGAGGTGACACTTTTTGGCGCCGCGGTATTCACCGTTTTGTCCATAGGGTCGGCAGGGGCTACTGCTTTATCGGTTCGGAGGAACATGTAGCCAGCGATTGCCACAATGACGACCAGCACTACTCCAATCAACTTTCCCATAGGTTTGAGGGTTAATGATATATCTGCCCACTCCAGCAGTAATCCAGTATACGGTATTTTGAGGACTTATCAAAGCCTGTCTGTCGGCCCGATGGGTCAGCGCCAGCGATGTCTTTGCCAAAAGTGGTGGGTCGGGCTCTGTCGACGCCTTTGTATCGACGGGATCGGCCCATACGGTTGTAAGAAATCGATGGGCGTGTCCGACATAGCTTTGAGACCCTGTGGAGGGGTGGAATTGAATCAGTATCAGACCACCTTATCTAGCGAGATGTAATTTGAATAACGACAGTTCCCATGAGCACGTTCGCGACCGCAGCCCAATCACGCTTCTTCACGGGAGCATTTATTTTTGTCCTCTTTGGTGCCTTCGCACTTTTCGGCAGTTCACAGAGTGTTTCTGCCAAGGGGAGCATTGACTTGGTGAACGCGACGGTTTCTCTCCCGCCAGTCTACTCGATCACCCCGGTTGGTGCCGTTATGGAAGGCTCTACCCTCACGCTCACTGGACGGGCGGCGATTACCAATTTCGCTGGCCGAGAAGACGAGCAATTCATGAAGTTTTCATGGGGTGATGGGACAACCGAGATCGTGAAGGCCATGTCCATTCCCAGTTATTACAAAAGCTCGAAGAATATCACTCTTTCAGCCTGGAATAAATCGCATATCTATGCGAAGCCGGAAATCGCCTTCACCGTGACTGTCACGCTGTATCACGGGTCAAGCAAGGGGAGCGAATCATATCCGAAAGAACTCGCACGGTCCGTACTCCAGACCGAAAACATGGAATCTGGATGCTTGGACGGGATTGATAATGATCGCGATAACACGAAAGACTTGGCGGATGCGGATTGCGAGCAATTCCAGAAAGTTGAGAATTCACTTGAGTTGTGTGGCGATGGCTTTGACAACGACTACTCAGGCACAGCAGATCTGACTGATCCAAACTGCGCCCCATTTATCCCGACGGAAGCGGACGAGGCCTCCTGTTCGGATGGCATCGATAACAACTGAATGGCAGTATCAACCTGGAGGACCCGAACTGTGCGCTCTTCATCCCTACGGAAGATTACGCTGCTGTCTGTGCTGATGGCATCGACAACAACTTGAATGACCATATCGATCTCGCTGATCCGAACTGCGCCCCGTTCATTCCAACCGAGGCTGCTGCAGAAACTTGCACTGATGGTATTGATAACGATTTGGACGGGAGTGTTGATCTCTTAGACATTGACTGTGCTCTGTTCCGGATTATCGAGGAGGAAAGCACGGTAGAACTCTGCACTGACGGTCTCGATAATGATTATGATTCATATAAAGACGGAGCGGACATCAGCTGTGTAGGCCTGACACCGCTCGAAAATTCTGAGGTTACCTGCAATGATGGCGACGATAATGATTTTGACGGCCATCGTGATTGGACCGATAGCGATTGTGCAGCATTTGTAATTGCGTATCCAGTCGGGTTATTATTGCTTCCTTTTTCCTGAAGTTAGCAAATGGATTTGCGGATGGCATGCGGGGTACTAAACAGCGGTAACTGGTGGTAGAAGAAAGCAGCCTCTCGAGGCTGCTTATTTTCTGATCAGAGTAGAAGCGCATGCGTTCCATGCATGCTTGACAGATGCTGGTTCAGGACCGTTGTGTGACTTACATTTCTTGAAAAACTGGTATCATGGAGAAAACAGAACTATGCACATACCACAATGGTTTTCGAGGTTGGGACTTTCCGGTAGGCATCCGCAGCGTTATCATGTGGCAGCGCTGGTTTTGGCACTGATAGCCATGAGCGTCGTTGCGACGGCCAGTTTGGCCCAAGAGACGATTTCAGGTACGAATACAACAACTGGCACATCTTCACCGACCGCTTGTGCGTACAGTTATAGCGATTGGGGAGCCTGCCAGTCGAACAACCAGCGTTCTCGTGCGGTGACGGGTACGTCGCCGGCGGGCTGTGTCCAAGTGAACGCACCAGTACTCCAGGAGGCTTGCAACTATACAGCCCCGACTTCTACCACGACCACGAATACGGCAGCGGCAATCTCTTGTAGCTACACTTATTCGAGCTGGGGTGCCTGCCAATCGAATAACCAGCAGTCGCGGACAGTCGTCTCTGTCTCGCCGACCGGTTGCAGTACCGCCGGGACCCAGCCCGAGCTGACGCGCAGCTGTACGTATCAGAGTCCGACGACGTCGACGGCCATCCAATGCGTGTACAGCTACTCCACTTGGGGAGCCTGCCAAGCCAGCGGGAAGCGTGTCCGCACGCTCTCGTACAAGTCGCCGGCAGGTTGCGCGGAATATGTCGGTCCCGTACTCGAGCAAAGCTGCGTATATGATACAGCCGTCGGAACAGCAGTTTCGACATCACCGACCGAAACCGCGACCGCGCAGACAACCACTGCGAGTACGAATGCGGTGACACCAGTGTTCGCATTCTCGAATATCCCCGAAGGCATGACGATTCGGGGCACGATCGATATTCGAGGAACAGTCCAGAGCGCGCTCGGCGTGGAGTATTTCCTGGTCCCGACCGGATCCAACACATATAAGTACATCGGCAGCGCGGCGCGGGTCACCGATTCGCAGTGGAATCTTCATTTCCGCTCACAGGATTTCCCGAATGGCGAATTCTATCTGCGTGCCAAGGTGAGGAATATCTACGGCGAATATGGCAGTGGCCAACGCCGGATCAGCATTGCCAACGAGGGGCAGACGACGGTGGTCACGCCAGGCGATGAGATTGCTGCACTCGAAGCCAAGGATGTGGAACGGAAAGCAACCTTGCAGCAGATGGAAACGGAGCTCCAGATACCGAAGATTGAAGCTTCAGATCTGGAATCCGAAAGTCCTGATCAGCAGAAGAAGCGCATTTTTGACTACTGCCAATCCAATTCCACGAAATGTTTCCCAGAGCGCGATAGCGACAAGGATGGCCTGAGCGATGTCGATGAGATCCGCTATGGTACCGACCCGAAGGGCGCCGATAGTGACCTCGATGGATTCATTGACGGCGATGAGGTGAAAAGCGGCTTCGACCCGATGAAGTATTCACCTGGCGACCAAAGCGATCGCATTGTCTTTGAGGATCCAAAGACGACTGGCGAGGTGAAGGAAAAGGTATACGCGGTCCAGAATGTGGCGTTGGAAAAAACCGAAACGGGTGGCCAGAAGATGAGGCTCTCCGGCAAAGGGCTGCCGAACAGCTTCGTCACAATCTATGTCTACAGTGATCCGATTGTGCTGACGGTCAAAACGGACAGCGAAGGGAATTGGACCTATGAGCTCGACAAAGAGATCGAAGATGGTGAACATGCGGCGTATGTTGCGATAACGGACAACACGGGGAAAATCACGGCCAAAAGCGAGCCACTCGCATTTATCAAAACGGCGCAAGCGGTCACGGTCATTCCTGCTGCTCAGGCAGCCACTGCAGAGACGCTGCCGGTGACCAAGAATCGTACCCAGCGCGACCTACTCCTGTTAGCTTCGATTATCATCGCGGCGGTAGCGATCGCCTTGGCAGTCATCGGACTGACGAAGCACCGGCATGATGCCGCGAAAGCGGGGATGCTTCGTCTGTAACCTGATTGAGACATGAAAAATCTGCTGCTCAGCGGACTCGCGTTCATCCGGGAGTATCCGCGCATCATCTACTCACTCATATTGTTGGTGTTCGTGCCGGCCGCTTTCTTCTTTAATACGCACAGCCTGATTTCCGGCATGGAGCAGGATATCGACCGTATCACGCAGCGCAAAGCGGTGCTCGCTGAGAAGATCATTAACGCGACCGTTTCCGAGCACCTGGCGAACCGAGAGCGCTTGCAGGCGACGGTTGACCGAATTGCCCGGGAGAGTGGCGAAATCCGCTCGCTCAGCATCTTGTGGCCGGGAGATGACCCGAGCCGTTTCCAGGTGATCGCCTCTAGTATCCCCGAAACGCTGGATCAGACGACAGAAGATATCCAGTACCTCCTGGCCTGGAACAAGCCGGAAGGGATCGCTTTTCTGGAGAGCGATGCGGACGGCCGCTATTGGCGCATCACTCGACTGCTCAACGATGCGACGGGCGCTAAGGCAGGATTAATCGCGATGACCTTCTCCCTGCGCGATTCTGATGCCCTGATTAGCAAGACCGTTGATCACTCATATCTCGTCCTGATTATCACGGTCATTGTGGTTATCCTGCTGGTCTCGAACCAGGCTCGGTTGTTCGGCTATGTTCTCACCTTGAACAAGCTCAAAGAAGTCGATGCGATGAAAGATAACCTCGTGTCGATGGCGAGCCATGAGCTGCGTTCTCCACTGACCGCTATCCGGGGCTATTTGGATCTGCTCGATGAGAAACAGGGGAGTTTTGATGAGGAAGCGAAGAAATACTTCGCGAATATCTCAGCGTCCGTCAATCGGCTCAATACGCTTGTCAAAGACATGCTCGAAGTCTCGCGTCTCGAAGGCAATCGTATACCACTCGAGCTTACGCCGTTCCAGCCTGGTCCGATCATCACTCAAACGGTTGAGGAATTGCGTTCGCAGGCAATCCAGAAAGGGCTGGAATTGAACGTCCTCACGATGGAAGTCGCAACAATCCGTGCTGACGAAGCTCGGATGCGGGAGATACTTGTGAATCTCATCGGGAACGCGATTAAGTACACGCCGGCCGGCTCCGTGACGGTTAGCACTGCGATAAAGGGGAGTCAGTATCTCGTGACGGTTGCCGATACAGGGTTCGGCATCTCGGCCGAGGACCAGAAAAAGCTCTTTCAGAAATTCGCTCGTATCCAGAATGACCAGACCCAAGGTATCAGCGGAACAGGGCTTGGTCTCTGGATTACGCTGGAATTGGCCGAACGGATGGGAGGGACCATTACTGTCGAAAGCATCGAAGGGGTTGGCTCGCATTTCACGCTTCACCTCCCGCTGGCCAAAGGGGCTTAGGGGCCGCCTCTCTCCTTGTGGCTCAAAGAAAACACCCCCCAGTCTGGGGGGTGTTTTCCACTCGGGAATCGGCCTATGAGAGGTGCTTGGAGACGAGTTTCGTCATCTCGAACATGTTCACCACTTCCTTGCCACCGAAGACAGCCTTGAGGGCCTCGTCAGCGTTGATGTTGCGCTTGTTCTCCGGGTCCTGGAGATTCTTGCTCTTGATGTAGACCCAGAGCTGCTTCACCACTTCCGATCGGGGCATCGGCCCAGCGCCTACTACGACTGCGAGTTCCGGGCTGATTTTCATCGGCTTCATGAACGCAGAATTGCTCGTCGCCATAATTTCCTGCTTACGGGTTACGGCTCCTATTATACACCTTTTCCAGAAAAAAAGGGTTTTTGGGCCATTTTAGGCGATTCGGTATGATAGAGTGAAAGCAATAATCACTTGACTCAGAGCGTATGAGCGTCGACGAGCGGATCATCATCAATGATATGGCGGGGGACAGCCAGATGGACTTTATTATCCAGGAAGCGGCCAAGCGCGGCGCGTCCGATATCCACATCGATCCCTTGCCGAACGAAGTTCTCATCCGTTTCCGTATCGACGGCGTCCTCCGCGAAGCGAACCGATTCCCGCGGGAGTACCTCGATCATGTCATCAACCAGCTCAAGGTCTTGAGTAATCTGGAGATTGGGACGGTCCGCCTGCCGGAGGACGGTCATTTTTCCGCTCGGCTCAGCGAGAACGGCACGGCGACGGATCGGACTGCTCGATGTTCGGGTGTCGATCTTTCCGAGCGTGAATGGCGCCGCGGCAGTACTCCGGCTTCTCAATCGTTCCGATATGCTCATCTCGCTGGATGAGATATTTTCCGATGAGAAACTTCGTGCCAAGGTGCGCGAAATGTCGCTCTCGAGCTATGGCATGGTGCTCACTACCGGTCCGACTGGTTCCGGCAAGACCACCTCACTATATGCGATGCTCATGGAGACGAATCGCCAAGAGCGGAATATCCTTACACTTGAGGATCCAGTCGAGATGTATTTCGAGGATATGCGCCAGAGCCAGATCCATCCCGATATCGGCTTCACGTTCGCAAAAGGCATGAAAAGTATTCTCCGTCAGGATCCGGACGTGATTATGATCGGCGAAATCCGTGATGCTGAGACTGCCGAGTATGCGGTCCAGGCATCGCTGACCGGCCGGCTCGTTTATTCGACACTGCATGCCAATACTACGATTGGCGCTATCGCCCGGATGATCGATATGGATATCGAGCGTGGCCTTATCGCCTACGCGGTGCGCGGTATCATATCGCAGCGGCTGGTTCGAAAGATTTGCGTTAGCTGTGGCGCAGCCGATCCAAACCCGCGGCCGGAGTTCGTCGCTTTTCTCGGTCTCGATGGAATGATTATCCCGTACCGCAAGGGCGTTGGTTGTAACGAGTGTGATGGAACCGGCTATCGCGGCCGGGCCGGTATCTTCGAGGTGTTGACCTTTGACGATAACCTGCGCGCCATGATTGTCGACAAAGCATCCATGAATGATCTCCAGGCCTATGCGGTCCAGTCGGGTATGGAAACGCTTCGTCAGAATGCCATCAGCGCGGTTTCCGCTGGACTGACGACAATCGAAGAAATTGTTCGCGTCGTGTAGTGGTCCCGAGACGGAGTTTCGATCCCCGTGCGCGTGCTAAAATAGGGTAGTTATGCTTCCGCTCCGTACTTCTCCCCAACTGAAATGGGTGGCCCGGCTCCATTTTTGGATCATGTTTTTTTCGTTTTTCCTCTATCTCGGGTTGGGATTCTCTCTCGGGCCGGAATTCCTCTATCAGGATATCCGGAAGAAATTTTTTGCTTTTGCGGATGATACAATCGTCATCACCGCTACGGTACCCGGCCCACCCGCCACACCGATCGTAACAGCGACACCGACATGCGTGGCAGGTGCAGCGCGAATCCTCCTCGACTGGGCGAATGATACCGGCACAACAACCTGGGACATCGAGCGCGACAGCCTGCCACTTACGACGGGGCTGACCTTGTCCCAATATACGGATACGGCGGTCGTCGCCAATACGAGCTACAGCTATGTCGTCACGGCCAATGGCCCGATGTCGCCTGGCATTGCAGTGTCAACAACCGTTTCAGCGACGACGCTCGATTGTTCCATTGTTACGCCGGTCACGGTCCGGATCGAAACGCTCGGGGGGAAAAATGTAGCAGACGCACGGGACAATACCGATCTCTCCAAGCGTCGCCCCAAGGTGACCGGGACGAGCAATACCCCCTACGCCATCATCGATATTGAAATCACGAACCCGACGCTTCGGGCCCGTATCAACGCCAACGCCAACGGATATTTTGAGTGGATCCCGCCGATTGGCATCGACACCGGAAATCATATTCTCACCGTGATCGCAACCGATCCGGCCGACAGCAGTCGGACAGGGACCGATAGTTTTATCTTTTGGACCAAGAACGTCAGCGGAGCGGGGAATGAAGATACGAGCCGGGCTGTGGCGGGCGTCGGAAGTCGGGGCGCTGAGCGAATCGACTTCAGCGTGAGGGTGAATAATCCGGACAAACGGGTCTTCCAAGAAGAAAAACTTTCGGCGAGCCTGTTCAGAGAGAGTGGTTCGTTTCCATCTGGTACGACGGCCGACATATTCCTCAATGATCCGAGCCGACAGGATGTGTTTCGGCTCACCGACCGGCTCGAGATCGGTAATCAGGCGGGAACGACGGTTGAACAGATTCTGCCGCTTTATCTCGAGCCGGGCGATTATCGGGTGCGGGCCGATGTCACGCTCGGCACGGAGACGATCAGCCGTGAAGACGCCTTTGTGCTGCAAGGGCTCCCATTCCTTTCCATTGCCGGACACGAGATCACCTATACTGAGGCTGCGAGCTATATCGGTTTTCTCTTCTTCTCACTCCTTTTCCTCTTCCTGTTTTTTCTTCTCCTCTTTGTCCGGGAGTATTGGCTCTACCTCCACAGCCTGCGGGCGATCACAGAGTATCATCTCATGCGTCTCGGCCTCCTCGGCCGGCGTAGAAAGGGGGTGATCCGATGAATACTGATTTTCTTTTCCTGTTCGTATCGTTCCTGACGGTGACGTCGCTCCTCCTCTCGCTCGTGTTTGTCATCGGTATCGTCTGGCGAGTGGAGCTGGAACTCGACCTCTCTTTCAAATTCCTGTCGCTGGCGGTCGTTTTTCTTCTGGTGGCGGAGATCCTCGACCTCTTACCGTCGACTCAATCCGAACCGTGGTGGCAGTTTGCACTACCAGTCGTTCGGCTGCTGGTAGCGACCAACCTCTTGCTCGGGCTCTTCTTCATGCGCGACCTCATCCGACGGATGGACGGAGAGAAAGACTCTTCGCCAGATGCAGCGACAAACGAAAACTAACCCTCAGTGAGGAGGGCGTGCAGGTATGATCGAGGCGATTCAAACCGAGTCGCCTCTTGATTTTCTAGGAATATGTGGTAGTCTATCGCCATTCATCCCACCCCAACAACTTTGGAGGCGTCATGAAAGTTCCTTTCATTGCAATTGTCTTGGCAGCCTCGATTCAGGCGGCCTATGGGAATAGCCAAAACGACCACTATCTGAGCACACTCGCTCGGGAAAATGAAACCTTCATTTCCTGCGATGAGTTCTATCAAGAGCGAGTCTTGTGTGAGCGTCTCCAGTCAGCTCGTGAACTTGTGCGTGGCATCACGCTCCAGACCTTCATGCGACAGGAGGGCAAGAAGGCCATCCGATACCGTGAGTTCGCGCTCATCGCCTTCGATCCAGTTGAAGAAAACTTTCGCATCATCATGCTCGGCATGCCGGTCGATGTCTCGAAACAGCCGGATTTTCAACCCATCGTGCTGTCCGAAGACGATGCGCTTCTTCGGGTGAGGCGCGTCCGTGGCAGCTCACTCAATAAGATGGTCTTCGAGATCACATCTGACGGCCGTCCGCTGTACGCGTATGCGGGCAAACACCTGCTCTTCACTGAGGAGCGTCACAGGAATGGCCAAAAAAGCGAGATCATTGAACCTGTGGTCTACCTGGCTACACCGCCGTATCTCGTGAACGATGAGTTCGCGAGAAAAGGGCAGGAACTGTTCATGGCAGCCATCGAACAGGCCATCAGTGAGCTTCGCGCTTCTGGCGTTCCCTCCCTCGCCTATCCAGGCAGACTCGTCAGTGAAATCGTCACGGTGAATGAGATTGCCAAGCTGGTGGTGGCGGAGCAGACGGATCCCTGCTTTCTGGGGAAACGTCCGGCAGCTTGTGAGCGGCTCATTCCCGTACGGCCTTATCCAGACGATTGGGTTGCGATGCAGGGAGTCAATGCCGAGTTTGTTGTGAATGGTCTGGCGGCCTTCAGCCGCATGCGGTCAGCCGCGGCAGCGCGCGGCGTACTCCAATTCACGAACAATCGGAATCGGTACTCCGCCGGCACGTATAGTGTCATCGCAGAGCGGTATCCAGCTGCCGAATTGGACCCCAACTTTCCGCGTGGAGCAATGAGCTTCAAGAACCTGGCAAAGGCCGCTGCCTGCCTCATCGATCTCGAGCTCGCAAGTTCGAAAATCCCACCTTGGTTCCGGGAAGCCTTCTTGGCTGATCGAGACTTCGGAATGGTAGTTCCGGGCAGTGCCTACAATGGCGGCGGCTCTCAGTCACAACTCCTCTCGCAACTCTTTGCGGGTTTTGTGAAGCGTCACGGGATACAGAGTCTCACCTTTGACCGCTTTCCTTGGGATCAATTCCTCGAGTGGGTGGATCGCTCCGTGGTAAAGCTCAAGCCCGAGACCCGCGGTTACATCCAGAAGCTCATCATCATTCGCGACCATTTGCTTCGGCATCGTCCGTCGCCACCGGTCAACTTCGAAGGGGTGCTCGCCTGAGCCCCTTTTTTTCTTGGCCGGGGACTTGCCACCACACCAACTTTCGTCCGGTGTCTTGCCCAAGAAGCCATGGTTTCTAATGACCCTTTTCCTTCGTTGTTCATCCTGTTTGCTTGGATACATTCGGATAGCATGGGACTACAGTTGGTGTGGTGGCTTGCCGGTGAACACACTGCCTGATATGCTGGCCTTTGTGCACTATCGTCCCACCGGACTTTTTTTATTTAAATTAAACCGTAGCCTATGGCAACCAGTCATAAACGCCCAACCAATGTCGTTGTGAAGCGTTCGCGCGCCGGTCTCGGTCTGTTTGCTGCCGTTCCGTTCAAGAAGGGCGAAACCATCATCGAATACATCGGTCACCGGATCACTGCCGCGGAAGGGGACGCACTCAAGCGGGCCAGCTATATCTTTACGGTGAACTCCCGGGTCGATATCAATGGCAGTCCGCGCTGGAACACCGCTCGCTATGCCAATCATTCCTGCCGTCCGAATTGCGAGTCGGTTATTCGCCGCGGCCGCGTCTTCATCGTCGCGCTGAAGCGTATCCAGCCGGGCGATGAGCTGACCTACGACTATGGCCGTGACTTTTTCAAGGACTTCATCCAGCCATTCGGTTGTCGCTGTGTGAAATGTGACGTTACTGCGCGCGCGTGAGTCCATTGACCAACCGGGGTATCTGTGGCAAGCTCTGGTCACTATGGACGACGAAATCGAATTCCCGATCCGCATCAACCGCTACCTGGCGGTTCGAGGCATTGTGACTCGCAAGGCAGCCGATGGGCTGATCGCGAAAGGCCTCGTACTCATCAATGGTGAACGGGCCGCGCTCGGCGCGAAAGTGAACGCGGATGATCACGTCGAGGTGACGGCCGATATGACGGGGAAGCGGTACCGGTATATCGCTTACTATAAGCCGCGTGGCATCATTTCGCACTCGCCCGAGAAGCGAGAGAAAGGTATTGCTGATGTCTTTTCTGTGAAGGGCGTCTTTCCCGTGGGTCGGCTCGATAAAGCATCGGAGGGACTGATCATTTTGACGGATGATGGCCGGATCACAGAGCGACTCCTCCATCCGCGTTTCGTGCATGAGAAAGAGTACGAAGTGAAGATTCAGGAAGCCTTCAAGCCTCGGGATCTCGCCCGGCTGACCCAGGGCATCGAGAGCGAAGGGGAGCGGCTCACAGCCAAGCGGGTGAAACTATTGGATCAACAGTCGCTGGAAATTGTCCTGACTGAAGGGAAAAAGCATCAGATCCGGCGCATGCTGGCCGCCTTGCACCTCACGGTGAAGGAACTGCGGCGGGTGCGTATCTTGGATGTTCACCTGGGAACACTCGAACCGGGAGAGGGCCGCGAACTTCGCGGAAAAGAACTCGATACATTTCTTCGCTCACTGTCGCTTCCTGTTGGGCGAACAGAGTAGCCACCCCTCCTCGACTGCGTGCGGGATGCTAGAATGGATGCATGGAGGAAAGGAATAGCGGACAACCGGCGCGCCGAAAAGGCTTCACACTGATCGAGGTACTGATAGTCGTCTCTATCACCTCCATCCTGATGGCGACCGTGATGGTTTCACTCCAGGCGGCGCGGCTCAAATCCCAAGCCGTCCAGAGCCTGACGGACATCCAGCGCATCGCGCTCTATATCGAGACGTACAAGGCGAATTACGGCAGCTATCCGCTGTCATGTGGGACGGGTGGGGCATGGGCGAGTCGCAACGCGAATCCTTGGGGGTGCGGCCTTGGGGCCTGCTGGATTCCGCAGTTTGCTACTGAAACCTGGTGTCCACTGCCGTCGAATTTGAATGCGCCGACGGCGAGTAGTCAATACATCTATTTCACCAATGCGACGGGGACCGACTACAAACTGCTCTATCATCAGCCTGTGAGTCTCGCTATTCCGGCTGAATTCATCGATCCAATGCGGCCGACATGGGCATTCGGTATCTGGAGTTCGGGCGGGATCACTTATTAGCTTGCCGGGGGAGTACCTGAGAGTACATGTATGATCGATACCTTCGTCAGATATATTGAAACGAAAACGGGCATCTATTTGTATCCGCGGTTCGTGCTTTCGGTCGGATCACTTTTGGCGAGTTTGCTCTTGTTCGGAATCGTGTATTTTTTCGTTTCCGCGTATTTGGAGAGCATCCAGACCGTTCCGCCAGTCGGAGAAAAAGCCCAGGCTGATTATGACGCGCGGATGCGATCGTCAGCGCGCGGTCTCGAGTTGCCATAGGTGCTTTACGGCAACCTTTTTCTATGGGATAATCTTTCGGAGGCCGAATGCGCGTTTTTGACGCTTCCCTCTTGACAAGAAATACAAAAGCTGCTTAATTAGAGTTTCGCCCTGGAGGAGAGAACTCGTTTTTTTTATCCCGTTTACCGCCCTTACCCGCTTTTCCGGATACCGGTTATGCCTGACCGTCGGCTTTCAGTTATTATCCCTACGCTCAATGAGCGGGGGAATATCGGTGCTCTCGTGGAGCGCTTGTCTCGCGCGCTCGGCGACTCCGGCCTGATCTGGGAGGCGATTTTCATCGATGACCACTCGACGGACGGGACCTATCAAGCATTGGAACGGCTTGCTCGTTCCGAACCGTCCGTCCGTCACTTCCTGAAACAAGGGAAGCGCGGCAAAGCCTACTCGCTTCTCGAAGGCTTTGAGCAGGCCCGGTACGAATATGTGGCAATCCTCGACGCTGATCTTCAGTATCCGCCCGAAGCGTTGCCTGGAATGGTCGACAAACTAGACACGGGGCATGCGGACATCGTGGTCGCGAATCGTTCGACGCTCGAGACCAGCTATCTCCGTCGTTTCCTCTCCCGTGTTTTCAAAGGCGTCTTCAGTCAATTTCTCCACGGACTCGATTGCGACGTGCAGTCCGGTCTGAAAGTATTCCGCCGGAAAATCCTCCGCGAGGTCCGGCTCGATCCGACGCCCTGGACCTTTGACTTGGAATTCCTCCTCTCGGCTCGGAATTACGGCTACGTGATCACGACAGTGGATATCGCGTTCGCGGAACGGATCAAGGGTGAATCGAAAATCCATTTTTTGAAAGCGATCTGGGAAATCGGTTGGAACGCCCTCATGCTCCGATTCAAGGGCCGTCCGCCGCTCCTCATCTCGCCTGGCTCCTACGACAGCATGCTCGGTGCGGGCGTCGCGCATGATCGGAAGCGCTTCATCACGCACACGACGCTCCATCATCGCTACTCTGCTCTCAATACCTTCGCCCCGTGGCAGCGCAATTTCGGGATTTTTATCCTGACGGCCATTGTCATTGGCCTCATCCTTGATCCGCTCTTGACCGGTATCGTCGTCATCGCGATCCTGTCCTCGGTCTACTTCATCGATGTGTTCTTCAATCTCGGTCTCGTCCTGAAAAGCCTGAAGACGCCGCCCGAAATCGAGTCGACAGAAGCCGAGCTGCGCGCCCTGCCGGACGCTGAGTTGCCTCTCTATTCCATCCTCTGCCCGCTCTACAAAGAGGCACATATGCTCCCGGGCTTCATCGCTGCGATCGAGAAATTCGAATGGCCGCATGATAAGCTCGATGTTCTCCTTCTCCTCGAGGAGAACGATCCGGAAACCGTCGCTGCCGCCGAAGCGATGACACTCCCGGCCTATGTCCGTATCATCGTGGTGCCGCATTCCGAGCCGAAGACGAAGCCGAAGGCCTGCAATTACGGCCTGTCGCTCGCCCGCGGCGAGTACATCGTCATCTATGATGCCGAGGACATCCCGGATTCGTGGCAGCTCCGCAAAGCCTATCTCGGTTTCCAGAAGTCCGGACCCGAAGTGAAGTGTCTCCAGGCGAAACTCAACTATTTCAATTCAGAAGACAATCTTCTCACCCGCTTCTTCACGGCCGAGTACTCGCTTTGGTTTGATATCGTCCTGGTCGGCCTCCAGTCGATCAATACGTCCATCCCACTCGGCGGCACGAGCAATCATTTCCGGACCAAAGACCTCCTCGAGCTCGAAGGCTGGGATCCGTTCAATGTGACCGAGGACTGCGACCTGGGCGTTCGCATCTTCAAGCGCGGCGCCCGGACCGCCATCATCGATTCCGTCACCTTGGAAGAAGCCAATAGTCATGTCCAGAACTGGCTGCGCCAGCGCTCGCGTTGGATCAAGGGCTATATGCAGACGTACCTCGTCCACATGCGCCATCCGTACACGTTCCTGCGCGAGAGCGGCATCCACGCGCTCCTCTTCCAGCTCATCGTCGGAGCCAAACTCTCGTTCCTCTTCATCAATCCGATCCTCTGGCTGACGACGATCGCGTACTTCGTGCTGTATTCGTATGTCGGACCAACCATCGAAGCGCTCTATCCGACCTGGATATTCTACATGGCGGCCATCTCGCTCGTTTTCGGGAACTTCCTCTACCTCTATTACTACATGGTCGGCTGCGCCAAGCGCCATCACTGGCCGCTCATCAAGTACGTGTTCTTTGTGCCGCTCTACTGGATCCTGGGCTCGACCGCGGCCTATATCGCCTTGTATGAGCTTCTGGTGAAGCCGCACTATTGGCAGAAGACGGTGCACGGTCTGAACCTGGCCCATGCCAAGAAGCGCGAGGCCAATGCCGAGCGCCGACAGGCTCTGCGCGACGTTTTCGGCCGCCTGACCGCTGGTGCGCGGAATCTAGATCCCAGCAAGCGTCATAAAGATGGCTTTGAGCGTGAAGTCTGCCCTGGTCAAATTCGCATCGTTAACGGCTGGTGACACACCAAGACGGAACGGCCTCCGAAGGAGACGGTTGATACGTTAAACAATCAGCTGGCTTTACTGGGATTCTTGGTCGGATGATCGAGAAGATTCGCCGTCAAGTGCCGGACAACATCTGGAATTTTGTCTTTTCGACAAAGGTCTGCTCATGCGAGCGCTTCGGCATCGAGTTTCATCAATTTTATCTTCAATGCCTATCGCGGGACGGATTTTCGATTCGAAGAGCTCTCGCTAGATGACACTTATCAATACCTTTTGGTTTTTGGTGGTGGTCGTCATCAGTGCCTTTTCCTCGACCATCAATTTCCGAACAGCGTATCTGTTTGGAGCGAAGACACAAATCCGTCGCCCTCGCCTTCCTGAAGAACAGTCTGAGGCGGCGCTCATTATCATCGGCATCCCTTGCGGATAATCTGGCTGCTCATTATCCCGTCATTGTAGATTCTTCCCATCGGCCGATTATCTTTCGCTTCTGCTTTTCACCCCGATCTTCATCTTTGGCGTGCATGACGGCTGCCTACCGTGGTTTTCTCCAGGGGAATTTCAATTTTGGCTATGTTGCCATTCTCTTCGTGTTCGAGTCGGCTTCTAAACTGGTATTTGCGCTCATCTTACATGCCATTGGACTTGAACCGTACGTCTATGTCTCGATACCACTTTCCGTGGCGGCTACAGCACTTTTGGCGTTGATTTTCATGCGTAAGGCGACCGAGGAAATGGTGCCAAGCGAAAATACTTCAGAGACTTTCCCGCGGCCGTTTTTTTTCGCTTCTTTCGCCAGTAACTTTTCCTCGGTCGTTTTTTTGAGTCTAGACGTCCTCCTCGTCAATCATTTCTTCCCGCCATATCAGGCTGGACAGTATGCGCTCCTGTCGCTGGTGGGGAAGATGGTGTATTTTCTCGGAACGTTACCGAATTACTTCACGATTACTTTCGTCAGCCGGCGTGAGGGCTGAACGTCGGAGCTCGCGTCGATATTTTTCTTTGTCTACGGAATTACCGCACTTGTTAGTTTTAGTGCCTTTTTCCTCCTCGGTCCATTCGGAGAGTATATTGTCCCATTCCTTTTTGGTGAGAAAGCACGTGACATTTTGCCCTATCTCATTCCGTACTGCGCCGCGCTCGGAATCTTTGCTTTGAATGGATCCTTCGTTTCTTACCACTTAGCCAAGAAACGCTACGCTTTTCGGGTGTGACCTTGCTGATCTCGCTGCTCCTTGTGGTGGGTATACAGCTTTTTCATCAGAATCTGCATGAAGTAGTCTGGGTCGTGTTCGTTGTCAGCGTCGCGAGTTGGTCATTGTTGTGGCTGCACCCACTTCTCTTACCAGCACCTGCCATTCTTCCATCGTGGAATCATTGACTTCTTTGATATTTTCTTCGGCCAGCTATCCAGCGCCGGTGGTGGCGCGGGAAGAAACGCATCCTCGATCATGAACTGGCGCGATACAAGACACAGCTATTGCGGGCGGCGCCGAAGTTTATGTCGAAGAGATCGCGAAGGGATGGGTGAAAGAGGGGCACCATGTGACGATCTTCTCCGGGAACGATGGGAAGTCCCCGCGACATGAGACAGTGAATGGCATCCGGATCATCCGGCGCGGCGGCTTCTTCCTCGTCTATGCGTGGGCCTTCCTGTACTATATGTTGCGTCTCGGGGCGGCAGTACGATATCGTTGTTGATTGTGAGAATGGCATACCGTTCTTCACGCCGCTCTATGTGCGCAAGCCAATCGTTTGTCTCATGCATCATGTCCATCAGGATGTCTTCTTCCGTTCACTGCCGAAGCCGCTTGCCTGGTTTGCGAGCTTTCTCGAGAAGAACCTGATGCCGCTCATTTACAGTAATGTGCTCGTTCGTCACAGTGTCTGACTCCAGTCGCGAGGAGATGCAGGAACTTGGGCTGGGAAGGCCGGTATCACAGTCGTCCATCCTGGTATCGACGGCGAAGAATTCTCTCGCAGTCACTCGTTCCGAAAGCTCTGCATCCGACGGTCCTGTATCTCGGCCGTCTGAAGGCTTATAAATCAGTGAATGTTCTGATTCAGGCGTTCCGCATCGTTCTGTCAGAACGGCCCGAAACAAAGCTCATCATTGCAGGTGACGGGGAGGAACGGGAAGCATCTGAAACAATCTGGCTGAAGACCTCCGGCTGTCATATGATCAGGTTAAATTAGTCGGTCATATCAGCCATAAGGAGAAGATTAAGCTGCTTCAGGAAGCCTGGATGCTCGTGAATCCATCATTCATGGAGGGCTGGGGCATTGTCGCTATCGAGGCGAGTGCGTGTGGCACGCCAGTCATCGCCTCAGACGTACCAGGACTTCGGGACTCGGTTCGTCACGAAGGGACGGGCTACCTCGTCGAATATGGTGATGTGAAAGGGTTCGCTGAGCGGATACTTCTCATCATCCGGGACAAGGAGCTCCGCGAAGGACTGTCGACCAATGCTCGAGTGTGGGCAGGGAATTTTGATTGGCAAAGGATGGGCAAGAATTTTCTCGCCATCATTACCGATATCCGATAATGCGTATGTCATCCGTATCCTCAAGCCATACTTCATCTGTCCCGCGATCTGATAATTCTTCAGCCTCGAAAGTGCGTCTGCCGTCCGATCTGCCGAAACGAATTGGCGCTTTTACGTTTGTCGGAGTGAAGTCTGGCACTGTCGATAGTCGTCCTTGCCGATTCGGATTGTATGAAGACGAAGAAGGAAGTGTCGCGCTGGTTAAGTACTGGAGCGGAAAAAAAAGAAACCGCTGCTGCTCGGCGACTGTCCAATGAGATTTACGTCTATACGGCCCTGTGGCAGTTTTTGGATCGGCATCCCGATATAGTGAGCCAGTTCCCTGATGTCCGCATCCCGAAACTCATCGAAGCGCATGAGCATAAGAATGAGCGGCTCATTCTTATGGAGTATATCGAGGGTGAACGGCTGGAAGACCAATCATGGGAAATGAGAAAGAAGTCCTATGAACGGGTGCTGGCCTATCTGAAAACTATTAGTCTTGGGGTCGCACAGGAAGAGGGTGGCAAACTGCCGCGTCGGAGCCATCGGTTTCTTTTGGCAATCCTCCCCATCATCATACTCAAGGCCATTGTTCGTCATCCGGCTAAAATGGGACTGATTATGCGTGGATTTTTTCAGGCTTGCTTGTCGTGGCCCGCGCTTGGCCGGACGGATCGGAAAGCCTTTGCTCATCGTGATCCGGGTGGTTGGAACATACTGGTTCGCGACCAACGATTGTGGGTCATTGATTTCGACCTGTCGGCGATAACTCATCCTCTGACCGACCTTGTGGCGCTCAGTCTCAAGTTGTGGGACAACAGAGAAGAAGGGAGGGAATTTTCTGAGTCGTCCTGGGTGCGGACACAACTGGTTTCACACACAGCCCAGCGTGCCTATAGGGCCCTCAGTCTTCATCTCGCTCTCTACAACCTTGCCCTCCCAAATGGGCGGCACGAAGCGGGTGTCAGTGCATTCATCAGATACCTCCTTGCGGACAGCGTTTCTATCGATCGTCGTCCTGATTGGAAACAGATGGACAAGAGTATTGTTGGCGGTTATCACCGAAAGTCATAACTCAGTGCTATGCAAGAATCGAATACCCTCACCGTGACGATCGGTATCCCCGCCCACAACGAAGAAGCCAGCATCGGACGGCTGCTACAGGCGTTGTTAGACCAGAGAATGGGCGGCCGATACTCACTCGAGAAGATTATCGTGACGACCGACGGCTGCACCGACAAGACGGAGCCAATCGTTCGGGAATACGCAGCGCAAGACGGCCGGGTAACTCTCCACTCCGATGGTCAGCGGATTGGGAAGGCCCAGCGCCTGAACCGGCTCTACGAGATGAATGAGAGCGACATTTTGATCACGCTCGATGCCGACATGACATTCAAAGACGACGCCCTATTGGAAGCACTCATTGCGCCGCTTGATAATCCAGCGATCGCAGCGGTTGCCGGAAACGACCGGCCGCTTCCGGGCCGCACGTTCATGGAGAAAGTCATCAATACCCGGGAAGCCTGGTGGTATGAAGCGCGCAAAAACTTCAACGGGGGAGATAGTATCTATAATAGCGCCGGGCGCTGCTATGCCCTGAGAAAGGATTTCATCAAAAATTTCCGTTATCTCCCTGGGACGCTTCATGACTGGCAGATCATCTATCTCGAAATTCTCAAGCAGAGGAAGAAACTTGCGTTCGCTGAGGCAGCGCACTTCTTTTTCCGCGAGGCGGCCAGTTGGCAGGAAGTCGCGATTCGGGCGCGCCGTTATGAATACCAGGACGATATCTCCGGTTATAACTTTCCGTTTACTGTGCGGGATGTGCCGCGTATGCCGTTTTTGAGAAAGGCGAGGAGCGCCATCCATTCCTTCTCCCGGCTGCCCTTTTATACTTTCTGCTCAATTCTCTTGGTTATCGCGCTTAAGATCATACTCCTCTGGAAGAAAGAGAACATGACCCATCTCTCTGGATTATGGCAGGTAACGGAATCCAGCAAGCAGCTGCTCTAGGTTCAGCATTTGTGGCACTTTGTTCTAACAATCAGTACTTATGACACCGAAAGACGAAACCATTCCTCTGCATCTGACCGCCACACCAGAAGAATTCTCCTCATGTACGGTGGCTACTCGCCTCAGTGAAGAAGAGAGGAAAGACTGGCGGCGACTCTGGGAACGAAGCGCTGGCGCGCATCTTTTCAATTCGCTCGAATTCTTTGAAGCCTATTGCCAGGTTATGCCGACCGAGAAGAGCGTAGTCGTCCTCTGCTACCAAGCGCAAGAACTCCAAGCCGTACTGCCGCTGGTCTCGGACCGGGTGTTTGGCATCTGCGCTTGGGTGACGCCGGGGCGAGCGGGTAATTATACCGACAAACTTCCGCTTTTGGTGAAGGACGGGAATCGGTTCGCCCGGGAGAGTCTCATCGCGGCCGCTCAAGAACTCGGGCATGTCTATTTAGCAGAAGCGGAACTGCAGTCCCTCCCATGGCTCATTTCTGGTAGGCGCTTCCATATTGCCGAGTGGGTCTCACGCTCGCCTTTCACCACCCTTTCTCTCGAGGCGGATGTTCTCCGGCTCATGTCAGCCGGACAGAAGCGTAACCTCCGTCAGCGCATTCGTGCTCGCGAGGCGGACCTGAAGTTCGAGCTCTTTGAGACGGATCTCGAAAAAGCATTGGAGAAAGTGATTCAGGTCGAGCGAGGCAGCTACAAGGAACATCTGCAAATGTCACTTTTCAGCAATCCAAAGACGGTCGAATTGATCCAGGGGTTGATGCAGATGAATCCAGAACGTTTCCGAATCGGCATCCTCTCATACCAGGGTCGTCCAGCTGCAACTATTCTCGGCCTGGTTCATGGGCAGACATTTTTTTGGTACCATGCCTCTTTTGTCGAAGCATGTCGTCAATGGGGAGCGGGCAAAATGGCGCTCTATTTCACGCTCGAAGAACTCCGGAAGGCCGGTTTTACGAAGGCCGATCTCCTCAGAGGGGACTCTGATCTGAAGCGGCAATTCGCTGAGGGGATGACCGAACAGTACGATGTGTATCTCCCGAAAAACAGGCTTGTTTTTCTCTGGTGGCAGCTGTGTCTACCGCTTCGCAGGACGCTGAAATCATTCAAGGCTTTCGTGATGAAGAAAGTGCGGAAGACGGTCACACAGTGGGCTGAAGCCATTGCTACCGTCCGGGAACATGCTTCTTGTTTTTTGGCGGGGCCAAAGAACTACCTGTATATCTTCACCTACTCGACCCGCCAAAAAGTTCACATCGAACCTTATAATCCGCGCATCGCGGAAGTTTCTCAGGCGCTCCGAGAGCGAATCGAGGGTTTGGGACTGGGTCTGAAAATACATCTCATTGGGTCGGCGCATCTCGGCATATCCGGACAGCGAGATATTGATATCTTTATTGAAAGTCCAGAACGGGATTTTGAAAAATATGTACCGGCTCTCATTGATCTTTTTGGCTCATTCAAGAGAAAGAGCCGTGATTTCATCGAGTGGTTGTTCGTTACGGAAGGATATGAAGTGGAACTGGTGCTTATCGATCCAAAAAGTATCAAATTTCAGGATCAGTTAGCCACCTTTCATCTCCTCGGTTCGAGCCAGGACATCTTACGCGCTTATGAGCAACTCAAACTTTCCGCTCACAAGGAAAGTGTGTCGATGAGGGAGTATCAAAAGCGCAAGCTTCTTTTTTTCCATCGTATTTCAAAGACAGTTGTCCGCTAATCATGTCTATGGATAAGATGCGCATCATATTTTCGAGTTACGATGATATCAAGAACCCTTACTATGCCGGTGGGGGGGCGTGGGCAATCCACGAGGTCGCTTTAAGGCTGACTAAGAAATTCCAGGTGACGGTGCTGACGGGGAATTATCCTTCTGCCGTACAGGAAGAGACAATTGACGGAGTGAAGTACGAGAGGTTAGGTCCAGTGTTCTGTGGACCTCACATTGGGCAGCTTATTTTTCATTTCCTCATCCTCGTTCAGGTTATATGTCGATCGTTTGATGTTTGGTTTGAGAGTTTCACTCCACCTTTCTCAACATCACTTCTCCCGCTTTTCACTAGAAAGCCAGTTATCGGTGTGGCGCACATGCTCAGTGGTCAGGATATGCGGCGCAAGTACTTCTTTCCGTTCGACTGGATTGAGCGGGTCGGTCTACGGGCATACAGTCACTGTATCGCCACCACAGAACACTTTCGAAGAAAGATTATCGCCATTAATCGCCACGCGAATGTTACCGTGGTCCCGAACGGCGTCGCGGTCGATGCGCTGTATGCCACGAAGAAAACACCAGAGTATATCCTGTATTTCGGTAGAATTGAAATGGATCAAAAAGGCCTAGATCTGTTACTCCAGGCCTACACTATCATCCAGGACACGTTGCCGCTTCCTTTAGTCATTGCCGGGCACGGTACGAAAAGCGAACGGGAGAAGCTGAAGGCGCTTATCACCGTGCTGAAGATTGATGACAAGGTGCGACTGCTAGGTCGGGTTTCTGGGGACAAGGCTAAAAAACAGCTCTTCGAGAACTCATTTGTCTGCGTACTTCCTTCACGTTTCGAGACGTTCTCAATGGTGGCGCTCGAGGCGTTTGCCTCTGGAACGCCGTTAGTCGCGTTTGACATTGAGGGCTTGGTCTGGATCCCAGCCACAGCAATGGTAAAGGTGCCTCCATTTGATGCCACGAGCTTGGCACGGGGAGTGACGGACTTATGGCAGAACAAGGCGAAGTGGAAAGGATTAGCGGACGGAGGCCCTGTTTTTGCCAAGCGATATGACTGGGACACAATCGCTAATCGATATACTTCCCTCATCACTCGAATACAGAAAGTATGAAAGCTATTCTTGACACTATTATCCGCGAACGAATTCCGTGCTATTTTGTTTCGCCGCATCTCGATGATGCAATCTTGTCATGCGGAGAAATAATTTCGTATTTAGCGGGGAAAACACCCTTGACGGTAGCGACCATTTTCACCGAGGCTGATGAACCGCCCCATACTCTTTCGGCACGGGCCTTCCTGAAGCAGTGTGGTGTCCTTGATGCGCGGGAGCTGTTCTCTAGAAGGAGATCGGAGGACATACAAGTGCTCGGGAGAGTGAACGCCACTTGGAGGCATTTTGGTGCCGTCGACGCACTTTGGAGGAAAAGAAAAAAAAGTAAATTCTTACGCTGGCTGAGCGTTCTACTGCCTGAATTCCACCACCTCTATCCGACTTATCGTTTCCACGTCACTTCTGGACAAGTAGCTGTTGAGGATGAAGATTTGAAGAAAGCCATACTTAGCCAGATTACCGAAATGGTTGGCGCGGATGAGAAATATGTAATCTTTTTTCCCTTGGGGCTAGGCAAGCATGTGGACCATGTCTTCACTCACGCCATTGGCTTGCATTTTTCCCAGAATGTGGTATTCTACTCCGATTTCCCCTACTGTCTTACGGACCAGCCGGCTGAGGGGGATCTGGAACAGCAAGGCTTTATACAAGCTGTTTTCAATGAAACACGCGGGAAGAAGGACTCACTTATCCGGGGGTATGAGACACAGCCCTTGTTTCCCGGTGAAATCCCATCAGTGCCCGAGGTCTACTATGTTTCGAAACCTCTCAACCAAATATAATCGTATGCCAGATATGGAAAAGAAGAATCTGAAAAATTTTCTCCGGAATGTGTACAGCCAATTTCAGAAACTTGGTGTGACGATAAAGGTCCGGGGAGTAGTGTTTCTCCTGATACTGAGTCTAGTCGCTCTAATCTCACTCCTTACTATACGGGGTTTGTCAGGTAATCCATCTCTTGAAGAGCTCAAGACTGTTGACTGGCAATTCAATGGCCCGCTCGAGCTGTCTCCGGAGCGCGGCCGTTTCGCGCTGGTCTACTCTATTGCCGAAGAACATTCGCTTATCTTCAGCCTACCGGTCGCCAAGTTGGCGATTCCCGATCTAGCCATGAATGCAGCCGGGGAGTATGTCTCTCTCTTCGCTCCTGCCGTCTCTTTCCTAGCCGTTCCAGGCTATCTCTTAGGAAAACTGTATGGTGCGGCTCAGATCGGAGCGTTTGCCGTGATCTCAATTTTCGCTCTTCTGAACTTCGTTCTTATCAGATCAATCGCCTTTCGACTTGGTGCTGAGCCATGGGCAGCGCTGCTCGGGGCGCTCACATTCAGTCTCGCGACCCCGGCCCTTCCGTATGCGGGGACACTGTATCAGCATCATGTGACAGTGTTCCTGCTCCTGTTCGCAGTCTGGATACTGGTGTCATTCCGCAATATCTGGAGCCTCGCTTTCGTGTGGTTTGCCTGCGTGCTCTCAGTCGTCGTCGATAATCCCAACCTCTTTCTGATGTTTCCAGTTGGCCTCTTGGCCCTCATGCGGCTCCGCGAACTCATCGCTGCTGGAAAAGGCGTTTCGAAACGAGTGACGAGAGGCATTTTCGGACTGCTAACATTCGTGACCGTTATCATCCCGCTTGGATTCTTCGTCTGGTATAACCAGGCAGCCTATCATAACCCCTTTCAGTTGCCCGGTACGCTCCGGAGCGTCACCGAAATCGGGCCGGACGGGAAACCGGCGAAAGAGAACAGCTATGAGAAACAAGTCTTGACCGAGGAGCAACTCCGTTCATTACGAGAAGGCAAGACTCAGGAGAAGACTGCCGTCGGGTTCTTTGAAACGCGAAATCTCTACAATGGTTTCTACATCCATTTTATCTCTCCCGACCGTAGCCTTTTCTGGTTCACTCCGGTCATCCTGCTCGGCCTCATCGGTCTCGCGCTGTTATACCGCCGCGAACGGCAGATAACAGCGCTTATCGTCGCCTGTATCGGAGCAAACATTCTCTTGTACTCGATGTGGGGTGATCCTTGGGGCGGCTGGGCGTTCGGTTCGCGATATCTCATCCCGACCTATGCGCTCCTCACCATCGGTATCGCCTTCACACTCTCGCGTTGGCGCTACAGCCTCGTGACACTTTTCTTGTTCATTCCACTTTTCATTTTTTCGCTTTGGGTCAATACGTTGGGTGCCGTCACTTCATTGGCTAATCCACCGGAAGTCCAGGTGTTGTCTCTTGAGAAACAGTCTGGCCATGAGCAGAAGTACACATTCATGCGCAATTGGGAATTTCTGAACGGGAAATATGAGCCAACGATCGGATCGAAGGCCTTCGTCTATCAGATCTGGGGAAAAAAGATCATGACAGCCCGAGCCTATCACGGCGCGGTCTTCGGGCTGGGACTAGCGGCACTTTTCCTAGTGCTTTTGACAGAGTTCTTTCCTTGGCGGAAAGTCGATAAGCTGATAAAACCCCGTCGCGTATGACTACGATAAATCTCTCAACCTTTCGTCAGCGACTTGCAGCTTTTCGGCCAGCCTCTTTCGAGGCGGTCGCACTACCATTAGTGGTGCTCATTCTTTCTGGTATTTCCATCGCCGCCTTCATTCATTTCTATCAGAATGGTCTCGGTATCGCCTATAATGACGCCCGTTCACATCTCGACATCGGGCGGCGCGTCGTAGAAGGCCTGAACGTCGGTGCGGCTCAGCTCGGGAGCGTCTGGCTGCCGCTCACCCATCTCCTCATGGGTGTGACCATCTGGAACGACTTTATGTGGCATTCAGGACTGGCCGGAGCCCTCTGGTCGATGCTCGCCTTTGTCATGACGGGGGTGTGGATCTATCTTTTCCTCCGTGAGCTCGGGGTTGGACTCCTCGGCCGGTTCTCAGGCGTGGCGCTCTTCGTCGCGAACATGAACATCCTCTATCTGCAATCGACCGCGATGACGGAACTCGTCCTCATCGGGACCATGACCGGGGGAGCGTACTATCTCCTCCGCTGGTTCCAGACGGAGAACACGCTCTACATGGTCTACTCGGCCTTTTTCATCATGCTCTCGTCTCTCGTCCGCTATGACGGCTGGTTCATGTTCTTCTTTGCCACAGTGCTCATGACGATCTTCGTTTTCCGGAAATATGGCTACTGGCATGCTGAGGGGGTTTTTATCTTCTTTTGTACGCTCGGCGGCTTCGGCGTCTTCCTCTGGCTCCTCTGGAACGCCCTTATTTTCCATGACCCGCTGTACTTCGCCTTCGGCCCGTATTCGGCGCATGCCCAGCAAGACCAGCTGAACAATGCCGGCGTCCTCCCATCGAAGGGCAATTGGCTGTATTCGCTTAAGGTGTATATGTACGCCTATGCGTACAATGTTGGCGCCTTCACTATGTTCCTTGGCTTCGTCGGTGCGGCTATGCTCTGGTTCACCAAAAAGCTCGATGGTGCGACACGTCTCGCCTCAGTCGTGCTCATCGCGCCTTTGCTCTTCAATATCCTCGCGCTCTATCTTGGCCACTCGGTGCTCTACATCCAAGGTGTCTCCGGGGACACGTGGTTCAATGTTCGCTATGGCGTGATGATGATGCCGTCGGTCGCCATCTTTGTCGGTTACCTCATCCATCGGGCGGTGGGACTGCGTCCCGTCATCATCGGACTCCTCGTCTTTGTCACCTTCTTTCAGTTCACGAGCGCGGACGCGGTGACGATCGACGACGCGCGGGTCGGTTCCAGCCAAAAGAACGTCTCTGAAATCTCGAGCTGGCTCAACCAGCATGCGGGCCCGGAGAAAGGATTCATCCTCATCTCGGCCGCGTCCCATGACTCCGTCATCTTTTCTTCCGGACTGCCCATGAAGCGCTTCATCCACGAAGGATCGGGGACGTATTATGACGTCGCCATCAAGTATCCGGATCAATGGGCGCGCTGGATCGTCGTTCGGAGCTACTCAGATGATGATTCGACCTGGCGGCTCCTGAAAGACAACTCGGGCTTCTTGGAGCGCTATGATAAAGTGGACGCATATCCGTTCGCCGATATCTATGAGCTCAAGCCTGAATACCTCGACGTGCTCCACACCGAAGCCACTCTCAACCCCAAAGTGAAGAAAGAGTGATAGTCCTATGCTGTTCCGTACCGTTATCTTCTTTCTCCTCCTCATAGCCTTCTGGATAGGGGGGTGGGTTTTCGTCCGGCTCTCGCTCTCGACTGATCCGGTGTACTATCCGGAGCCCAGGCGGAGTTTTTGGCAGTACCAGGTCATTGATACGATGAAGTATTCACGGGATCGGGCCGATGAGATGCTGGGGAATCCGAGCTTCGATCGAACTATCGAACAGCACGTTCGCAATATCGCCGAGACGGGTGCGACCCATGTGGCCATCGCGACTCCCTACGATGAGCACTTCGTGCCGTTCTTGACACGCTGGGTGAAGGCAGCTCGGGTACATGGTTTGCGCATCTGGTTTCGGGGAAATCTTTCGGGCTGGGAGGGCTGGTTCGGCTACCCGAAAGTCGGGGAAGCGGAGCATATCGAAAAAGTCCGGGACTTTATTCTCGGAAATCCAGAGCTTTTTCGGAATGGGGATCTCTTCACAGCCTGTCCAGAATGCGAGAATGGCGGCCCAGGCGATCCGCGGCAAACGGGGGATATTGCGGGCTTCCGTCGTTTTCTCATCGAGAGTCATGAAAGTGCCCAAGCCGCTTTTCGGGCTATCGGTGTTCTCGTCGATACGCGCCTCGTCTCTATGAATGGCGACGTTGCTCGCCTGGCCATGGATGACAAGACAACGGCCGCGCTCGGCAATGTCGTTACGGTCGACCATTATGTTAAGACGCCTGAGAAGCTGGAACAGGACGTCCGCTCCTTTGGGAAAGATGGTTCACGTGAAGTCTTTCTCGGTGAGTTTGGTGCGCCGATTCCCGATATCCACGGTAAGATGACTGGTACGGAGCAGGCACTCTGGCTTGATCAGGTGTTGCTCCGTTTCTCACGCATTCCCAATCTGATTGGTTTGAATTACTGGCTATCAGTCGGGGGATCGACAGAGTTGTGGTCGGACAAGGGTGGACCCCAACCAGCGGTGTCAGTTTTGAAAAAATACTATCATCCCAGGCTTCTCCATGGCTTCGTCAACGACGAACTGGGCCGCGGGATCCGCCAAGCCACTATTACACTCGGGCGATATCGGGCGATGACGGATAGCCGTGGGCATTTCGAACTGCGGTATCTTGCGGATGCGGGCGAGATGGTGACGATCGAGGCAGCTGAGTACCGTCCGGTCACGCTTCCCATCCCGAAGGGCGAGGAAATCGAATTCACACTGGAACCGAAACAGCGTTCACTCGTCTACCAAATACTACAGTTCTTGAAAGCGCACTTTGACTGAATCGGGGAGGGTATCCGAAATAAAAAAAACCAAGGTCTTCGAGACACCTTGGTTTTTTTAGGTGAGGAGGGGGTCTTGTTTACAAAAGCCCGACCTGACCGAAGAAAGTGAGGGTGAGTACTGGCACGACGGCGAGGAGGAACGCCATAGACGTCTCTTCGCTTTGCGCCTGTTCACTAGCGACATGAGCGCAGTTTTCACACGCGACACCGCTGTGCTGAGCCTCCATGACGGGCTCGTTTCCTTTTGTCTCCATAGGAGTTTTTGTTTTTATTGTTTATTATTACGACCTATTGAAAGAAAAAAACGGGGGACCTGAGTCACCCGTTCCTCTCACTTCAACAAACTTAGTATACTCCATTTTTTTGAAGAAGTCAAGCCCGTTTGGGGTTTGGTGCGATTTGATTTAAGGAGGGCAGCGTCCGTTCTTCTTTCAGCATATGTTCCTTGTTGAATATACAAAAACTCTAGCGAGCCCAAGCCCGCTGATCTCTTGATTCCAACGCTGTACCGGGGATGGGAGAAAGCGTCTCTACTTGCACGAAAAATAGTCTCGCGGTAGACTGGTCATGTACCTAGGGGGGAGGTACATGGAGTGCGAGCTCTCACTCCTCACCTAACCCCTAAACCCTAACCTCTAATACATAGCGTATGCATCACGGTGCTGCCGGTGGGAAAAAACTCTTGACCAGTTACCGCAAAGCGAAGAGCCTTCTCGAGACCATCGAGGGGATGGTGGCGGCTGACGCCTACTGCATCGATATCATGCAGCAGAATCTTGCCGTCATGGGACTGCTCCGGTCGGCCCACAGTCAGCTGATGGAGCAGCATCTCCAGCACTGCTTCCGGACTGCCATGGAATCGGGGAGTGAAAAGAAGAAGCAGCACATGATTGACGAGATGCTCGCCGTCACTAATTTCTCGCAGAAATAATACCGACCCTATGGCACAGAGAAAAGTCTACATCCGGGGCATGCACTGTCGATCGTGTGAACTCCTCCTCGAGGACGATCTCGGAAAGATTACTGGCATCAAGAAGACCTGGAAAAAAGATGGAGGGTCATATGACGAAGGATTTGATTAATACAGCATTGCTCACATTGGCTTGTGCCTGGGCATGGCAGCTTGCTCTGGCATATTCATTTCCCAGGCGCGCAGTGAAGGGATTGAGACTGCCATTGCAGCTTGCAAGGAAAATCCCAAATGCACCTATAGTGTGCTTGATAGCGACGGCGGACTGTTGTTCAAACTCGAAATTGACGGGGCGCACAAAAATGCTGCGTTGCTCAGGCGAAGGTAAATGCATGAGGGTGATGCCAAGAGGCCAGAAGTACATTGTTTCCGATGTGAAGATAATCCTGAAAGCGAAATAGCAATGCAGGGTCATATCGCCCATTGACCCCGGATCTTTGCGCCGCAATGCGAGGAAGTGGAAAGTGGATATGGGCTATGTAGTTCATCAGGGGGACACGCCAGAATCCACTAGCGTTCTCCGGCCAGCGTTTTTGAACGATGGCGAACAAACCAAAATTCACCGACATGGACGCATATATCGCGTGCTTTCCAAAAGAGGTCCAAAACGTTCTTGAAAAAATCAGGCAAACTATACGGAAAGCGGCGCCGGACGCGGTTGAAGCCATCAGCTATCAAATTCCCACATTCAAACTGAACAGCAAAAACTGTTCCATTTCGCCGCCTGGAAAGACCATATCGGATTTTATCGACGCCTTCCGGCAATGCGGCCTTCAAGAAAGAGCTGGCGCAGTACAAGGTGGCGAAAGGCTCCATTCAGTTTCCGCTTGATGAACCCATTCCCTACGATCTAGTGAGGAAAATGGTTTCGTTTCGGGTGAAGGAAACCCAGGTGAAAAAGAAACGAAGCGCTGACCAGAACAGATTGCCGCGCAACAAAAAAGCCCCCGGTGGAGGAGGCCTTTTCGCTGTTCTGGTGTTTGAGCCAGCAAGGGGAATTACTGACCTTTCGACCAGGCTATTGCGTGACTGGAGCCGTTGCTGGCGGAGTTGCCGGAACGGTTACCGGCGGAGTGGTCTGTTCCATGGCCGGAGGTGTTGCCGGAGCAGGTTCGACCGGGTCTGGTGCTATCGTTGTGTTGTTCTGCGTAACCGATGGGACCACCGTCGTGGTGCTCATGTTGTTGGTGTAAAGAAGATAGGCACCGGCGATCAGCACGATGGCCGCCACAATGTAGGCGATGGTTGACCGGAACCCTTGTTCGACTGGGTGACCTGAATTCCCGGACGCGGCGCAATCGGCGTGATCAAATTCCAATTCAGCACCGGTTACTGTTTTGGGTTTTGTGTCAGTATAGGTTACCATTATATTTCTTCCTTCTCGAGGGTTGATGACTGGAGCTTAAACGCGAGGGCCGGGCAATAATTCCAATGATTGGGGAACGGGAACTCTTTGCCACCTTGCCGCGTTCTGCTGATCAACTGTGTCAAACAGCAGGAGACCATCATGCCAGCCAAATCCCAAGCCCAGCAGAAAGCCGCCGGTGCCGCCCTTGCGGCCAAACGTGGCGAGGTTCCAAAAGCCAAACTGAAGGGCGCCTCCGCGAGATGTATGAGACCATGACGGAAAAGGAACTCGACGACCTGGCAAGCGTCAAACGTTCGAAGCTGCCGGAACATGTCAGCGATGACTAAAGCGATGGATACATTGGGGAGTCTAGGCTTGATGTTTAAAGGCACCAAGGCCTTCAGCAGTTTCTCGGTTGATGACATGAAGAAAGCGAAGGCGTTTTATTCCGGGATGCTCGGCCTGGACGTCAATGAATTCCTGAAGGATTGAGCTACATTTTGCCGGCGGTGGCATTCCGGTTTTTATCTACCATTCAACCGACTATCATGTGCCAGAGCATACGGTTCTCGATTTCATGGTGGAGATATTCATGCGGCCGTCGACCAGCTTGGTACTCGCGGCGTTCACATGGAACATTACGACCTGCCTCAAATGAAGACGATAGGAAAGGCATTTGCGGAACGAAGGCGGCGGGATGGGGCCCAAGGCCATAGCCTGGTTCAAGGATCCCGCTGGCCACATTCTTTCTGTGCTCCAAGAGAAGTGAATTGCCGGCTTGCAAACCGGCGCCCTTTCGGACACCGGATTTGTCAGTGAAGCTGTCCGATAGAACAATGGTCTGGGCTATCGCACCTGATGCTTCTTGCCGCTGTAGGCTGTCCAGAGGTTGGTGCGCGGGTTGTAGGAGCGGTAACGGTTGAGGCACCACCTGACATGCTTGCTGCTCACCCCGGCATAGTCATAATAGTCATCGTAACCGTCATTATAATCATAATAGTTGTATGCACCATAGCCGCCGCCGATGATCAAGGGCAAGAACAAATATGACCTGTCAAAACGATCACGGCGATGCCTGTTGCGATGCTTGTTGTAGCAGCCGCCATTTTTGTAATAGCAGTTGTTGTTGAAATGCTTCTTGTTCCAACTCCCACTGCCGTAGTTATTGCCGTAGTCATTTACATTTTTGACCTGAACGATGCCACCGTTGACACCATTCACTTCGCCCGATGCAACTGGTGAAAGGGGAAGCATCGCAGCGGCTGAGGCGCTGGCACCCGAAAATGCCAAGGTGCTGATGCCCAGCATAGCTCCCAAAATGAGCGTGGTATATTTGTACAACATGACGTGTCTCCAATTTGCCACGGTTGAGGAGGCGAAAACGCTTCGCAATCCCACCTGATGGCCCAACACATTAGACGGACAATGTGTTCCAAATCCGGTGGTCACGATTTTGTGTATTTGCAATTACCTGCGGCTCGCGATCCACAGGAACAACCACACCGCTGCCGATGAGACAGCAGGCAAAGACCGAGTGCTATGTAGAAGCCCCACGATGAGCCAGACCAGGGCAGGCCTTCGAAGTTCATGCCGAAGAGGCCTGCGACC
>CAVZUR010000002.1:0-140917 GCA_963778555.1 Candidatus Moraniibacteriota bacterium
CTGTACTCATGATCTCGCCGTTGACCTGGCGTTCAATCGTCCGGAAGCCCATCATACGGACTCGTAGCTATCCAGGATTCCGTTGCCGTTCGCATCGCTCAATTCGTCGAGCGTCAGGAAATCATCGGATCCGGGTCGAGTGTCCAGCGCGTTCGGCACGCTGTCGCCGTCATCGTCGGTGAAATAGGCGGTTTCGGAAATACTCGGATACGGATCAAGCGCATTGACGAGCTCATCGCCGTCATCATCGGCGTCGTATCCAGGATCGGTCTCGACGACCGTCTCCGTGACCGGGACGCTCTCGACGATCTCCTGAATGACGGTCTTCGGCTGAGCCACTTCAGGGTCTTCGTTTGACCGAGAGGGCAGATTCACTGGTCGGGACAGTCGTTGCGGTCGCGGATAATCGCGGATGATCTTCGTCCATCTCCTCTCATCATCTCGATCTCAGCCTGGTCTTCTTCCTGATCCTCGAATTCTTTGGCGAGTGCTGAGAATGTTCCGCTCAAGGAGCCTCCAGAACCGGGGAAGAAGGCCATGCCGATTCCCAAGCCGAAGGTGAGGATCAGTACGCCCAGGAGTCTAGTTCGGAAAAAAAATTGTTTCATAGGCGTGTTGTTATGAAGTTTTCGTTTTTGTGGCGGCCTTCGGAGCATTGGTTGTGACCTTGACGTTCGGTGCGGCAGACTGATTGTGGATGATCCGGATGAACTTGATTTGGATGACGTCGAACTAGGTTTGGTGGCAACGAGGAGCGGCTGTTTCTTGACGACGGATTGGGTCGTGGTTCGGGTTGCGATCCGCTGATGGCGGGCGATCTCCTCTTTTTGGGTGGCGAGGAGTGTCTCGTACGTGCGTTTAGCCTCGTCCATGGAAACCTTCAGTTCAGCTCGTTTGGCGTCGATTGCCTCAAAATAGGCTTGTCGATCGTTCTCGGCTTGCTGTTGCTCGGCAAGGTAGGTCTGCAGCTCGATACTGAGTTTTTCGGCTTGTTTGCTCCGTTCATGCGCGATAACGGCACCAAAGGGTCCAAAAAAAGCGGCGAGTGAGGCGAGTGTGAGTGCAATGCGAAGTTTGATTTTTTTAGTAGTCTTGCTTTAGGGTCCATATTTCCGACGCCTCAGCGCTCGGAATCTTTCACTCCTAGATAGAGCGGGCAAACAATCTATGCTAAATACAAAAACCCATACGAGAAGATGCTCGAAAGGGCTTCTGGTGGCGATTCGCGGGGGTGCCCGGACAAAGTGAGAACGTTATTCGGGTAGCACGCAACTATGTGGTAATCCTTTATGAGTTGATGAACTGCCCATTGATGAAAAGTTTCATGAACAAGCAGAAAAAACTTGGGCCACTCTATTTGCTAGAGTGGCCCATTCAAGGGGAGTGGTTGCTGGTGTTGGGTCATCCCTTTGGCAGCATGCCTTGTTCTTCGGCGCGACGGAGGACCCAGACCGCCCAGATATGCTTCTCGGCAAGCTTCAGAACGGGAATCACCACGAACTCGGTGATGATGAGTGCGATGGCCATGAGCCAGTACTGTGTCAGAGTGAATTGGTATCGTCCGGAGGAACATGTTCAGGACGGCTGCAACGGCTACAAACACCATTGAAAGCCAGCGAAAGTTGATCGCATTCCGGAGCCGAAAGTGATGCTCCTGGAGCAATGCATCCGTAGCCTTTCTGGGGTCACCGAGCCGAAAGTACTTCCAGAAGGCGTGAAGTCCGATGCCCACCCCAATGAGGTAAACAAATCCTGAGCCATACAGGATGCCGGTCAGAATATCATTCAGATTCATTGGATGACTCCTTCTTTCGGTGGTTGAGTGCCAAATTTTGGCGCGGGTTGTTGATAAAGGTACAAAATTGACCATAGATGGTTTTTCTTCGTTTTGTCAAGACTCAATTCGAATACATGACATGCCAACCTGCACAAAAAAGAGACTTCAAAAGACCTCTTTTTATCTGCGGGGACGGCGGGACTTACCCCTCCGGGGCATAAACTTCTCGTCCCGTCCGTCAGCCAAAATAACCAAATACCGACCCCCCCAAGAGGGAATCGGTATTTGCTTTGCGGGGACGGCGGGACTCGAACCCGTGACCTTCTGCGTGACAGGCAGACGCTCTAACCAGCTGAGCTACGCCCCCGTATTGAGAACTTTTTGTAAAAATCTTCTACCGGCCGAAGATTTGAGATATTTTTCTCTTCTTCTGGCAGATACTCTATTGGGAAACTCTTCCGTGTACACGACTTGGAGTTGATCCATGAATCGTGTCGTTTTGGTTGCGCCCCCTCTGTGTTCTGCAAGCCGCCTGGAAAGGTCATTCGTCATGCCCTTATAAAACTTTCCTTGGCTATCTTGTAGAACGTAGACGGTGTACATACTGCTTTACCAGCTGAGCCCCGCCCGTACCGAACGCGGTACGTTCGGGCGGGTACGCCCCCGTTTTTTCTCGCTATTCAATTGTGTACCAGGGGCGACCCTCCTTCGTCAGAACTGCGGACGGGCAGGGATTCTCCTCGCGACCCCGGCTGGCGCCTGTCCGCCAACTGGCGGAAGTCCCGTGCTCTAACTTCACCCCGTTACATCTCAGTACCAGGGGCGAGATTCGAACTCGCGACCCCGGGCTTATGAGTCCCGTGCTCTAACCAACTGAGCTACCCTGGCAAATATCCGGAGATGTAACGGGGCAACGCTGAGCCCCGCCCGGCTGAACGATCAGTCGTTCGGGCGGGTACCTGGCGGGGGATGCAACAAGAGGCCTCCGCGTATTGCATGGCGCGGAAACTTAAGCGGTAACATGAGAGACGCCACAGTATCTGTCACCTGCTGATGGCCTAATTTGTTGCGGGGGGTGGATTTGAACCACCGACCTCTTGGTTATGAGCCAAGCGAGCTGCCAGACTGCTCTACCCCGCTGTATTGATTGGATGGAGACTGCTCCTGTGGGTGATCATGGACTCGAACCATGGACCTCGACATTATCAGTGTCGCGCTCTAACCACCTGAGCTAATCACCCGCTGAAAAAGCCCCTGAATCCTACAATAGTCGGCCGAAACAATCAAGGGGTGGACCGTGCCGGATTCGAACCGGCGACCTCCGCGTTGCAAACGCGGCGCTCTACCAACTAAGCTAACGGCCCGAAAAGCCATATCTTTGCCGAGTATACGGAAAAAGGACCGGTCTGTCCATGGAAAGCGCCGGGAGTGATATAATCGAATCGGAGCATCAATAATTTCTTTATAGCATCGTGTATGGCACTCGTTACTATTTCCGGGCCTGGAAAATGCAGTGGTGATCAGAGCCTCTGCCGATATGGAGGAGGATGCGGAGGATGACCGTGTTCATTTGCGCGGCAGAAATGGTCCGGGTGAGTGGGATGAATAAACGGCACATCCGTCGGTTTCTTCCGGCGGTTACGGAGAGGAGAGTTCGGGAATTTTTCAGAAAAGCATATTCAGGCGATCCAGAGAAGTTCATCGACACGGCTCGGGGAGCGGACGGAGGAACCTCAGTCCGATGCGAGTACAAGCAGGTGTTGAAGCACGCTCTCGAGTCCTGGCTTTCATAGTTCTATGAGCCAATTGGGCTCTTTGGATAACGTCAGTCAATGCGCTGCTCCAACACAGGGCCCTGAGGGTCTCGAACACTCAGGGAATTTCGCAATGCTTGTCTGGGTCCACCATATCGAACAGGGAGTGCGGGAATTCGCGGCGATTGTGCCGCTGGAGTTGTTTGCGTTTCTCGGAGCGTTCACGGAGGAGGTCGTCGCTCCGATTCCTTCCATGCTCATCATGACGACAACGGGTTTTTTGGCCCACCTCGATGGGCGGACGACATTTTTCTTGGTCTGGCTCGTCGTCCTCGGCAATCTGGGAAAAATCATCGGCTCCTTCATCTACTACACATTGGGCGATAAGCTGGAGGATGTGGTCGTGGGACGCTTCGGGCGCTACCTCGGGCTGAACCATGCGGACGTCGAAAAAATTGGCCAGCATTTCAACGGCAGTCCGTGGCGCGACGGAGCGATTATCTTTCTGTTGCGCGTCATCCCATTCTTTCCGACAATCGTCGTGTCGATTGCGAGCGGCGTCGTGAAAATCCGGCTGCGCGTTTTTCTCACAGCGTCGTATATCGGAAATTTCTGCAAAGACCTGTTTTATGCGTTCGCCGGTTACTCCGGTGTCCGCGCGCTCCGGGCTTTTTTCATGGATATTGAGCGGATTCGTCTGGGTATCGGCATTCTCACAACGGTCGGAGTTATCGTGCTCCTGGCACTTCTCTATATACACCGCCACCACGGACTGCATCTCTTCCGGCGTCTGATGCTGTGGCTCCGTCGCTGAACGGTTTTATCGCGTCCCACCCCAGGCAAACTCCCTCCTTACCTATGTTGCACGCTCCCTTCCATCTGAAATCTGACTGGCCGCCCGCGGGTGACCAGCCGAAAGCCATCGCCGCGCTCGTCACCGGTCTTGAGCGTGGCGATTCATTCCAGACACTCCTCGGTGTGACGGGTTCAGGCAAGACCTTTACGATGGCCAATTGCATTGCGCAGTGGCAGAAACCGACCCTGGTCATCGCTCATAACAAAACGCTTGCCGCTCAGCTGGCGCAGGAATTCGAGGAATTCTTTCCGGATGCAGCGGTGCATTATTTCGTCTCCTATTACGATTTCTATCAGCCGGAGGCCTATATGCCGATCACGGACACCTATATCGAGAAAGACGCGTCGATCAACGAAGAGATCGACCGGTTGCGCCACGCCTCGACCCAGTCGCTCCTGACCCGGAAAGACGTGATCATCGTCGCTTCGGTCTCGTGCATTTATGGCTTGGGGAGCCCGGAAGAATATCTCCGCGAGAATATCAAGCTTTCGGTCGGCGAGCCGATGACACGCGAGGCGCTCCTGCGGCGGCTCATCGCGATCTTTTTCGAGCGGACCAATGCGGACATCACTCCCGGGTACTTCCGCGCCATCGGCAATCGCATCGAAGTGATGCCGATTTCGGAGAAGTTCGTCTACTCGATTGAGATCGGAGCGAACACGATCGAAGCCATCACGAAGATCGATCCGGTCTCGCAATCCATCCTCCGAAAAGAGGAGGCGATCATCCTGTTTCCGACCAAGCACTTCATCACGGATGCTGACAAGAAAGAACGCGCTCTCGAGACGATTCGCGTCGAGCTTGCGGCGCAGTTGGAAAAATTCGACCAGGAAAAGAAGCTGTTGGAAGCAGAGCGGCTGAAACGCCGGACGCATTATGATCTCGCCATGATTGACGAGATTGGCTACTGCTCTGGTATCGAGAATTACTCGCGCCACCTTTCTGGCAAAGCACCGGGTGAGCCACCGGAGACGTTGCTTTCTTACTTCCCGCACCATCCGGATGGCACGCCGGACTTTCTGACGATCATTGATGAGTCGCATGTGACGTTGCCGCAGCTGCGCGGGCATGTATAACGGCGATCAGGCCCGCAAAAAGACACTCGTCGATTTCGGCTTCCGTTTGCCTTCGGCTCTTGATAACCGGCCCTTACGCTACGAGGAATTCCTGGAGCGCGTCGGTCCGGTCGTCTTCACGTCGGCGACGCCGGCGGACTATGAGCGGGGAGTGAGTACGCAGATCGTGGAGCAGGTGATCCGGCCGACAGGACTCCTCGACCCGGAGGTCGCGGTCCGTCCCATCCGAGCGACGGAGGAATATCCGGGCCAGATCGGGGATTTCATCCGTGAAACGGAGAGCGAGGTGAAGCGCGGCGGCCGCGTCATCGCGACGACCTTGACCAAAAAGATGGCCGAAGATCTCGCGCAGTATCTGAAAGAAAAGAAAATCAAAGCCGAATACCTCCACAGCGATGTGCTGACCATCGATCGGATCAAGATCCTCACCCAGTTCCGGAAAGGAGAGTTCGACGTGCTGGTCGGCGTGAATCTCTTGCGCGAGGGGCTCGATCTGCCTGAGGTGACATTCATCGGCATTCTCGACGCGGACAAGGAGGGGTTTCTCCGTTCCGAGACGTCTCTGATCCAGATCATCGGCCGGGCGGCGCGGAATGTCCTGGGACGGGTCATTCTCTATGCCGATCGCCAGACGGGTTCCATCGAGTATGCCTTGAGCGAGACGGCGCGGCGGCGTGCGCTCCAGCTGGCCCACAACACGGCGCAGGGTATCACGCCCCAGACCATCCGCAAGAATATCCACGACATCACCGAGCGGTTGCAGAGCGAACACGACAAGGCAGTCTCGGTGTCGCTGGCGCTCGACGCCAAGGGTTTCGCCAAAGATCCGGCGAAACTCATCCGTTCCAAGGAGCGCGAGATGAAGGCGGCCGTGAAGCTCCTTGATTTCGAGACGGCGGCCATACTCCGGGATGAGATCCGCGCGCTTGAGGCGCAATTCGCTGGCCAGCGGAGGAAGTAAGAGGAGTGGTATACTGAAACTAACACGTCCGGATCTCCGGAGTGCGTGCACGAATGTCATAAGTAAATATAAACATTATGTTGATACCGAGAAGAATACTCGGCTTTGGGTTCGCCCTCTTCCTCATACTCGTGATACTGGCGGTCATCGCCTCGCTGTATGCGATGAAGCGTCAGCTGAATCCATCCGACATGCCGGCGGTACCGGTGATGCCGGCTGGCAATCAGGTCGAGCGGGGTTCAGGTGCGACGGTGACGTCTTCAGACGCGGCGGTTCTGCCGCTTCCCACGATAGTGACGCCGGACACAGCGGCGGACGATCTCATCGATGAGGCGCTTGCGGATCGGGATGATCTTTCCGCGTTCGCCGAGGATGAAGCCGCCGACGCTGCCGAGGGGAGTGCCGCCATAAATAGTCTTAACACCGTCTATGATGAATCTGAAAACCAATAAGCGATACTTTTCAGCGCTCTCGCTCGCCACGGCACTCGCGGTGCCGCTGTTCGCGGCGGCGGAGAATGACGGAGCTAATACCCGCTTCACACAGCGGGCCGAGGAAGCGAAGTCGCGGATGGAGGAGCGGCAGGCCAATCGGGAGGAGCGGCAGGACGACCGTAAGGAGAACCGCCAGGAAGCGTTCTGTTCGCGTTTCACGGAAACCATCGATCGGGTCAACGGCCGGCTCGAGGATCGGGCGAGCGCCATCAAAGATCGGACTGAGCATCGCGTCGGGAAGCGCACAGATCGCCGCGATACTCGCGACGAGTGGCTCGACGGGAAGCGCGATACGCAGGATGAACGTCGCATGGCGTTGTACGCGAAGCTCGATGAACAGGCCGACACTGATGAAGAAAAAGCCGCGGTGGCGGAGTTTAAGTCGACGATTGATGCGGCTGTCGTAACCCGTCGCGGAGCGGTCGATAAGGCTATCAATGATTTCCGGAGTGCTGTTGATGCTCTGGTTGCATCGAAGAAAGACGGCGCTGCGAGCGCTTACAGCGAATTCAAATCCGCGACGGCGGTAGCGATCGCCAAAGCGAAATCCGACTGCGACGCCGGAACCGATCCGGCGGCTGTCCGTTCGACCTTCAACACTGCGATGAAGACGGCGCGCGAGAATCTGAAGGATGATCGGGCCGGACTCGATCAGGTCCGAGACGATATCCAAACGTTGGCCGAGACGCGCAAGAAGGCGATTGAAGCTGCCATTGAGACGTTCAAGACGACCGTCAAGACAGCGAAGGAAAAATTGCAGTTCGAGCTCTCGAACGAGAGCACCTCGAACTGATGTCGGACTCCACAGTGTAAGCCGGAAGCCCTGCTCCGTATTGAAGCGGGGTTTTTCATGCGTGACTGACGAGCAGTGTATAATGAGACTGTATGCAATCACGTCAATTCATTATTGCTGTCGGGATTGTCGCCTTGGGCGTGATAGCGACCGTGACGTATTTTTGGGTATCGGGACCGTCGTCGATATCGCCCGCTGAATTGAGCGGGCCGCCGCTTGCAACGCCGTCGGGAGACACACCGGGTCAGTCGGATACCAATTTTGGGAAACCGGAGGGGACGCCGGAGCGACTCGAAACTATCGTGAGTGATATCGAACAGAATGCTGGCGGGGATGATACGGCACTGGAGCGTGAGCTCGCTGGCGAGAGCGAGCGTTTTTCGGCCGGCACTGGCGTGATGGAACAACTGGGTCAAAGCTATGCAGAAATCAGCAACTAGTTTCATAACTCTCGCCGTACTTCTGCTTGCGCTTCCTGGGACGGCGCTGGCTTTGCCGCTCGATTTGGTAGCAAAAACGTTCGAGGAGCTCAAGACGGTACGGATTGCGGAGCTGCCGGAATCATTGCAGCGGACGAATGGCGAAGCTTTTTGTTCAGCGTTCAGTGAGACGAAAATGAGGCTGAACGGGGTGGTCGCGTCCAAGGAACAGAATGTTTCCGAATATATCGACGGACTCGCCCAAACGCTTGAGGACGAGCGTAACAGCCGCGACGCGAAGCTCGAGGAGGCGCGTTCCGAAGCCGATCAGCGGCGCTCAGTAGGGTACGCGCGACTCATGGAGCAGGCTGAGAATGACGAAGAGAAGGATGCTGTGGCGAAGTATCAGCAAACCATCGAGGAGGCGGTAGATGATCGTCGCGACTCCGTCGACGCGGCGATTACTGAGTTCCGGAAGGGCGTTGATGCGTTGGCGCTGCGGCGTTTGGCCGGCATGCGCTCCGCGCGCGATACCTTTGTAGACTCATTCGAAGCCGCGATGAAAAAGATCGAAGCAGACTGCGTTGAGGATATTACGGGAGAAGTGCTCGTCAGGGATCTCAAAGCCGCGCTTCAGTCCGGACGAAATAAACTCGCTGCTGATACGCGCTCCGCCGCAATCATCGCAGCGGAAATGAAGACGCTGGAGGAAACGCAACAGCAGAGCGTCAGAGCAGCGATTTCGATGTTTCAGTTGGGACTTGACCAGGCGAGTGAGAAGCTTCAAGCCGCTTTTACTCGCGATTGATAGATAATTGGGTCCGACACGCTCGTTCTCTTATGCGCCTCCCACCCGATGCGAGTTACAGAAAGGTACTGACACTCAGTTCATTCCGCCGTCGGGTTTATCACGCGGTGGCGTGCATCCCGAAGGGGAGCGTGCGGACGTATGGCCAAATAGCCAAAGCGGTTGGCATTCCGAGAGCGGCGCGCGCAGTCGGGACAGCGCTGGCGTTGAACCGGTATCGGGATGTGCCCTGCCATCGCGTCGTGCGTGCGGATGGCACGCTCGGCGAGTATGCGTTCGGTGGGACAAAAGCGAAGGCTCGACGTCTTGACCGAGAAGGCGTGAAGCTCGTGCACGGACGGGCGGTCTTTCCGAAGTAGGGAAATTTTGCTATCCTCAGGTTTTGCTATGCATATCTCCGAACGGGCCAAGGCGCGCCTCATACTCAGCGCTGATGATTATGGTATCCGGGACACCGTCCGGCGGATTTTGCCACTGGCTGAGTCGGGTCAGCTCCAGCGCGTTGCGGTGATGGTGAATTATTGTTCGCCGGAAGCAGCGGAAAAACTGGCCGCAACGGGCGTCAAGATCGATATTCACTTGGACCTGATCACTCTCATGGGCCGAGGAGCGGAACCGGGTCACTCGACACTCCGGCGGGGTCTGCATTTCGCGGCCCGGCGTTTTTTGGGACATATTTCGGCCGATGCCGTGGCGTCTGAGTGGCGAGCCCAGATTCAGCGTTTTCAGATACTTTTTGGCCGCGCTCCCGACGGATTGAACAGTCACGAGCACATTCATTTTTTCCCGGGATTCTTTCGCGTGTTCCTCGCACTGGCACAAGAATACCGCGTACCGTATGTCCGCTTCGGCCGTCGGGGGATGCTCCTCCGACTCCATCATTCCGCCATCGGCCATATCCTCAACCAGCTGGCGCGGACGGATCGTCGAGCGTATTTAGCAGCCGGACTCGCGACCTCGTCCTATCTGGTCAGCCTCGACTGGGTGCATGGGAAAGACCGCTTCTTCCGTGCTCTTGAATCACTTCCCGTCGAGGAAACGGTGGAACTCGTCGTTCACCCAGAACGTCCGCCTGAGCTCGCATTCATTCAGCGCCATTTCTCAGCTGACAACCTATGACAGACAAGAAAACCCTGAAAAAAAAGAATGCGACCGGTCCCTCGGAATGGATCGTCGTCAAAGGCGCCCGGACGCATAATCTGAAAAATATCACCGTCGAGATGCCGCGGAACCGGATGATCGTCTTTACCGGTCTTTCCGGATCAGGCAAGAGTTCGCTCGCGTTCGATACGATCTTCGCTGAAGGCCAGCGCCGTTACGTCGAAAGCCTCTCAGCCTATGCCCGGCAGTTCTTGAATACGATGCAGAAGCCCGACGTCGATGAGATTACCGGCCTCTCGCCTGCCATCTCCATCGATCAGAAATCCGCCAGCCGCAACCCGCGCTCAACGGTCGCCACCGTGACCGAGATCTATGATTATCTCCGCGTCTTCTATGCGCGGCTCGGCCGGCCGCACTGTCTCGAATGCGGCCGCGAGATCTCGCGCTTGTCCACGGAAGAAATGCTCGACACAGTGAAGACGAAAGTCCGCGCCGTCCTGAAGCATCCGCAGAAGAAAGATGCGCCCGTCATCGTCTTCGCGCCGGTTGTCCGCGGCCGCAAGGGCGAATACTATCAGATGCTCTACAATGCGCTCGGCCGCGGCTTCACCGCTATCCATCTCGATGGCGTGCGGAAAAGCCTTCGGGAACAGGTCGTATTGAAGAAGAACTTCAAGCACGATATCGACCTCATCGTCGATGAATTCCTCGCCCGGGATTTCGAGCAATACAAAGACGATACTGAAGTCCGGCTCTCGGAAGCGGTCCAGAAAGCGCTCGAGGAGGCCGAGGGCATCGTCAAGGTCAAGATTGGTGACGAGACCTTTCTCCTCTCGGCGAAGTTCACTTGTCCGTATGATGGTTTTTCTTATCCCGAGGTCGAGCCACGCCTGTTCTCTTTCAATTCGCCCTATGGCGCCTGCCAGGCCTGCAACGGTCTCGGTACCAAGCATTTTTTCGGATCGGAACCCTGTGATACATGCAATGGCACACGGCTGCGCGAGGAAGCGCTCCACATCAAGATCGGCGGCCAGAATATTGTCGACCTGACGCGTTTGACGACAGCCCTCGCCTTCGATTTCTTCGCTACCCTCGACCTCACGAAGCGCGAGGAACAGATCGCGGCGGTAGTCTTGCGCGAAATCGGCAGCCGGCTTTCGTTTCTCCTCAATGTCGGCCTCAACTATCTGACGCTTGACCGGCGAGCGAACACCCTCTCGGGCGGCGAGGCGCAGCGCATCCGGCTTGCGAGCCAGCTCGGCAGCCAGCTCGTCGGCGCCCTGTATGTTCTCGACGAACCGACGATCGGGCTTCATCAACGCGACAATGAGCGGCTCATCGAGACGCTGAAATCACTCCGGGATCTGGGTAATACCATTGTTATCGTCGAGCATGACGAAGAGACCATCTTTGCCTCGGACTACATCGTCGACATCGGTCCTGGCGCGGGCGTGCATGGTGGCCAAGTCGTCGTGTCGGGTTTTCTCGAGGACTTGCTCACGGCCAAAACGAATCCGTCCGGCTCGCTTGACTCTGGCGTACCTGCGCGGCGAAGAGCGGCTGCCGATACCCGAGCGGCGCGGCAAAGAGAAAGGCGCACTCAAGATCCGCGGCGGGCGCATCTACAATATCCAGAACCTCAACGTCGACATCCCGCTTGGCCGTTTCATCGCGGTGACCGGCGTCTCGGGCTCGGGTAAGTCGTCGTTTCTCTACGAGATTGTCCACAAGAATCTCCAGGGCCGCCTTGACCGCCGCTACCAGACCAATCAAGTCGAACACTGCGACAGCTTTGCCGGGACCGAATACCTCTCGCGTGTTGTGATGATCGACCAGAGCCCGATCGGCCGTACTCCGCGCTCCAATCCGGCGACCTACACCGGCGCCTTCAATCACATCCGCGACTTGTTCGCATCGACCGAAGAGGCGCGGGTCCGTGGCTGGAAACTCGGACGTTTTTCCTTCAACCGTCCCGGCGGGCGCTGCGAGACGTGCGAGGGCAACGGCTTCATCGCCGTCGAGATGCACTTCCTCCCGACCGTCTATGTGCCGTGCGATGTCTGTGACGGCAAACGTTTCACCAAGGAGACGCTCGAAGTGACCTTCAAGGGTAAGAACATCCACCAGGTCCTCTCGATGACCATCGAGGAGGCGCATGTCTTCTTCAACGATATCCCGGCGATTGCGGACCGACTGAAAACGCTGAATGAAGTCGGTCTCGGCTATCTCCAGCTCGGCCAGTCGGCCACGACCCTCTCGGGCGGCGAGGCACAGCGGGTAAAGATTTCGTCCGAGCTCTACCGCCAAGCAGTAGAACGGACGATCTATCTTCTCGATGAGCCAACCATCGGCCTCCATTATGCCGACGTGAAACTCCTCATCGAGATTCTCGACCGACTTGTCGCCAAGGGGAATACCGTCATGGTCATCGAGCACAATATGGATCTCATCAAGAGCACCGACTATGTCATCGATATCGGTCCGGAGGGCGGATCGGGCGGCGGGAAAATTGTCGCGACGGGCACGCCGGAAGAGGTCGCCAAGACCCATGGCTCGCACACGGGCGACTATCTGAAGAAAGTGCTGCGTCGGAAATAAGACGCCGGGCCAGCGCTGCAGCCATGCTAAGATAGGGGTGAAACGAAATATGGAACGCATCGTCGAAAAACCGCCGTTCCGATTGCATAGCCCCGCTTTCGCCTATGGCGAAATGATTCCCGCGCGCTACACGTGCGATGGGAAGAACGTCAATCCGCCGCTCCATATCGAGAACGTACCCGAGGACGCCGAAAGTCTCGCGCTTATCCTGGAGGATCCGGATTCTCCAGGCGGCCTGTGGATTCACTGGCGGCTGTGGAATATCGCTCCGGCAACGACCGTCATCCATGAAGACTCCGTCCCCAAAGAAGCGATGCAAGGAATCAACAGTTTCGGCCACGCTGCGTATGGGGGACCGTGCCCGCGGCACGGCGAGCATAGTTATGTGTTCCGCATTTACGCGCTCCGTCACGCGCTCCATCTCCCGGCAGAGGCGACCGATCTCATGCTCCGGAACGCGCTCTTGGGAAACGTCATCGTCGAAGCCGATCTCATCGGCTACTACCATCGGACGGGAAAATAAAGGTCCAGCGTTTAGCGTTCCGGAGCCGTCTCGCAAGACAGGCTTTTTTGTTGGCGCCATCGGCACGCTTGTTCCAGATAGCGGTCGCGGCCGGAACCGCTGCGATAGTACTGATACCGGACCGGATTTTTCTTCGCGTAGTCCTGGTGGTACGCCTCGGCGGGAACAAAGCGCTCAAACGGCCGGATCGCCGTGACGATTGGTTGCGGATACGCGCCCGATTCCGTCAGACGCCGGACTTCGGCCAGCGCTGCTTGGCGCTCGGCCTCGGTTTGGTAAAATACCGCGGAGCGATAGCTGTCACCCTGATCGGCGAATTGTCCGAGGGGATCGGTCGGATCGATATGCGCGAAGAAATACCGGATGAGCGTTTCGTAACTGATGTGGTTCGGGTCATAGCGGACTTCGACCGTCTCGAGATGTCCGGTCATCTGCGTTGAAACGCTCGCATAGGTCGGATCAGTTGTCGTTCCCGCCGGAGTAGCCCGAGATCGCTTCGGTGACGCCTTGCAGTTTCTCGAAATCACTCTCGGTACACCAAAAACACCCGCCGGCAAAGTAGGCCGTCGCCAGATCGGCGGCCGCGGGCGTGACGTTGGCGGGCGCATCATAGCGATGCGTCCGCCAGTACAACCCGTACCAGACGGCGCCGACGAGGGCGCTCGCGATGATCACCAACAATATTTTTTGCATGGCTTCAGTATAGCGTAACGAGCGCGCTTCATGATCCAGTCGTGCAGTAAAAAAATGCGGCTCGAGAGAATTTCTCTCGGGCCGCGGGGTGATAGAAAGTACGTAGTATCAGGCAGCGACAGTGACGAGACCATCGAGGCGACAGCGCTCGATGAGCGCTTCTCTGGCTGCCAGGACTTGTGCCGACGGAACGGAGAAACGGGGTTTCACAAAAACACCCTCTTTGTCGACGTAACCCGCCGCATCGATCAAATCCCAAGAGAGTGTCGCGAGGTTGAAAATCGGCGGTTCTTCGTCAGCATCATCATCCGGCCAGTTGGCGACGATTGCGGCGGCCTCGGCATGGGTGAGCGGGCCGGGTAGCTGGCCAAGACCATCGCATTCCCGGCATTCGATAGTGCGGAGGAGGAACAGGTAACAGCGGAACATGACGGTCCGAGCTCCGTGGCAAAGCGGGCACAGCAGCGTGTCGGGCATAAGGCACTCCTTCGGTTGTAAAGGGTGGGGTGACACTTACTCTGCGACTGTACGTCCGTTCAGTTTTTCCGTCAACCGGATAAAAAAAAGCGACCCTTCGAGCGTGGCTCTCAGGGTCGGGCGGCGGTGCGTTTCAGCCTTTAATCGGCGTGCGGCTGGGGGTCGGCGACGAGTTCACCGGGCAGAGTGTTGATGAAGTCACGGCGCGGTTCGCCGGTCGCGACATCAAGATCGAGCTGGCAGGCTGGGCACTCGTATTTCCTCCCGCCGCCGCTCGCGACGAGGTGAGTGTCCTTGCAGGTCGGACAGGTGATGTGAGTTTGTTGTGGCAAAGTACTTCCTTTTTGGATGTATCGGCGAATGTACCGACATAATATAATCGCATACTTTTTCAAATCAGTCAAGTTCTCATGTCGAGAATCGCACGCATCAGAAAATGAGAATTGGTGCTAGTATAGGGGTGATAATCGCTAATAAATTTATTCTATGTCGAGTACCAAGAAACCAGCTGTCGTCCCCAAAGCTGCCTTCAAGCCCGTGATGCCAACCATGTGGCAGGCTGCCCGGCTCGAAGGCAAGGTGAAGAATATGGGCATTAAAAACCTCGGGAAGCCGCGCAAGGGGAAACGTGGGGATCGCTAGCGTCGACGGTGCCGATAGTTAATCATTTCTCGCGACCGCTATGCCGTTCTGGAGCGTGGTGACACTCATGACGGAACTTGGTGTGACCGCAGTTGTGTTTTTCGTCATCTGGCGCGCCGCGACAACCGGGCGTTTCTCGCGGCTGCTCGCGTTCGGCGTCCTCGCGTACGAAGTGCTTTTCAATATCAGTTACATGGTGTCGCGGGCGGGGAAGCATGTGAGCGAGGTGAGCGAGGGGACGGAACCCGCGGGTGAGATCGCACTCGCTATTTTCCACGGGACGTTCTCGCTCCTCATGTTCGTGTCGCTCATCGTGTTCTTCCTGACCGCTGCGCGCGCCTATGCCCGGGGCGAGAATTACTTTGCGGCGCATCGGCCGGCTGACGACGGTCTTTCTCTACGCCTGGACCGTCTCCGTCCTCTCGGGCGTCGCCTTTTTTGCGCTCCTCTATCTCTTCTAACACACGCTCCATACCCGGAGAATAAGCTCAAGGCGTTATGGATATCTTTTCCCACGGACTCTACGGCGGCGTGGCATTCGGACGGCAGAGCCGGCCGAGCTACTGGCTCGCGTTCTTTTTCGGTATGGCGCCGGATCTCTTTTCCTTCGGCATCTATTTCGTCCTGACGCTCATCGGCGTGGTCGAGCACCCGAACTGGACGTCGGGGCAGCATCCCGATCCGTCCGCGATGCCAAGTTTCGTCAATGCCGCCTACAATGGTACGCACAGCCTCGTGGTGTTTGCGATCGTCTTCGGGCTCGTCTGGCTCACCCGGAAAAAGCCGCTCTATGAGATGCTTGGCTGGCCCTTGCATATCCTCGTCGATATCCCGACCCACTCCGAGAAATTCTTCCCGACACCGTTTCTCTGGCCCGTGTCCGATTTTCACGTGAATGGCCACAATTGGGGTGACCCCATCATCTTCGTCCCGAATCTCATCCTCCTCGCCGGGCTCTATGTCTGGTTCTACGTCATCCGGCCGCGCCGACTCCCGCTCGGGAGCGGCTTGAAAGCCGGCCGCCGAGCAGAGTAGGCCCCGTTAGAAACTCACAAGAGGTATTTAACCTCGCATTCGTTCATCCCATTAGCACGGCATTATATCCTCATGGCAAGCCGCTAGGCATTCTGCTTCTAACAGGGTAGAGTGAGGGTGAAGCCATTAATTTACTCCTCCCTATGGATCCGATAGAAAAAGTGACTGTGCCTGAACCGAAAGCAGCGCACCCAGAAGCCGGCTGGTCAACGAAAACAGAAAAGCCGCTGCTGGCCCGTCTTGGCGGAACAGCAAAAGGGTGCGGCTCGGCGTCCTCGTGGTACTCATCATTATCGCCGGCATCGTCGCCTTCTTCTTCGAGAAGGCGAGGCTGTGGATGTTCGGCCTCATCGCCCTCCTCATGGTGGGCGTTGGTATGGAGGCGACCAATACCGACTATGACCTGGGAAAAATGATCGAGACGAAGTCAATCAGTCAGTCCAAAGTCCTCCGTGACAAGAGCGGCAATGTCGTCCCGGCGGGGACCACCGGCGCCAAGTACACCGACGAATACAATTGCGATGATTTCAGCACCCAGTCGGAAGCCCAGAAGTTCTTCACCAATGCTGGTGGGGTAAAGGGTGATACGAACCGCCTCGATGGCAACAAGGACGGTGATGCCTGCGAGAGCCTTCCGAAAGGCGCGAAATAGCCCCGAATTCACAAGAGCTGTCCCAGCGGGCAGCTCTTTCTTTATGGCTTGCCACGTAGCCCGGCCTCGGTGGTATCGTGGCTTGAAAATGGGGGAAATGCTTGCCCTGTTAGAATTGCATTATCTAATAGGGGGGAGTAGAGTGGAGAGAAATGAATTTTTATGCTCGTATTTGTTGATGAATCAGGCCGATCCAGGGCTAAAGATAGGTGATGGCTCTAGCAGATTTTTTGCAGTGAGCCTTGTTATTTTTGAAGATAACGATGAAGCAGAGGCCTGCGATCAACGGATTAAATTGCTTAAGAAAGAGGTCGGCTGGAATTCTGATAGCGAGTTTCACTTTAAGCGTAATTCTGAAAAGATACGCCGGGCCTTCCTTGAAGCAGTTGCGAAGTATAACTTTTTCTACTACGGAATCATTATTAATAAAGACCCAACGAAGCTCTGGGGTGATGGGTTTCGGGATAAGAAGTCTTTTTACAAGTATGCGTGTAGCCTAGTATTCGAAAACGCGAAATCGAAACTTGACTGCGCAACCGTCGTGATTGACAAGAGCGGGGATGCTGAGTTTCGTAATCAATTAGCTCAGTATTTACGCCGGAAGATAAACACCCGATCAAAGCTTATTGAGAAGGTGAAGATGCAACGTTCAGAGTCGAACAACCTTCTTCAGTTGGCCGATTATGTCGCTGGGGTGATACATCGAAATGTCTCTCAGAAAAAGAAGGCTGAAGATTACCATCGTCTTATCGCACACCGGGAGATTTTTGTTCAGGTGTGGCCGAAATAGCGGAAAGAAAAAAGAAAGCTCCCGGACCTATCCCTTGCGGGAACGCGGCGATAAACGCCACAGTTTGGTTCGGGAGCACTTCCACCTATAAAATACGCTTTGTCAGACATTTTGTCAATGGCGATGGGTGGCCCGTTAATGGCTTGGAAATTGGGTAGAATCGGAGTAGGGTAAAGCTATTACTTTAGATTACTGATGTCGATATGCAACTTTCGGAGAACGAAAAGCGGGATATATTTAAATTTCTGGAGGCTGGGAAACCACTTCCGGAAAAGTATCGTTTCTTGCTATTCAAAGATGATCGAGAAGTTGAACTGGTGTGGAATGGAAAGAGTAATGAGGTGACCAATGTGGTACTACCGTTTCAGGTAATTGAGCAAATCGATGAACCTCGAGAGGGGAAAGAGTTCGGTGATGCTCGGGGGACGCTTTTTGATATGAGTGGTAAGCAGATCGCAGGTTGGACCAACAAACTTATCTGGGGCGATAACAAACTGATTCTCTCGTCACTCAAGAATGGCCCGATGCGCAAAGAAATCGAGGCTCAGGGTGGACTCAAGCTTATCTATATTGACCCACCGTTTGATGTAGGGGCGGATTTCTCAATGGATATTGAAATTGGTGAAGGTGAGGACGTTGAGAATTTCACTAAAAAACCATCGGTTATCGAAGAAATTGCCTACCGTGATACGTGGGGTAAGGGCACTGATAGCTTCATAGCAATGATTTACGAACGGCTGAAACTGATGCACGATTTACTTGCTGAAGATGGAAGCATGTACATTCATTGTGACTATCGAGTAAGTGCTTTCATAAAACTAATCTTGGATGAAATATTTGGAGCGGACCACTTCGATACTGAAATTATTTGGAAATCTACATCTGCTCACGCTAATAATAAAACGTACGGTTCAATTCATAACACAATTTATTTTTATAAAAAAAATCTAGATTCTTATATCTACAACACGCAGTATGTTCCATATGATGAAGAGTATGCAGAAACATACTATCGCTATAAAGACCCAGACGGGAGAAGATTTATGTCCAGCGACCTAGTTGGTCACAAGGGTGTAAATAAGGAATATGAATGGAAAGGCATAGTTCGGGCGTGGAGGTATCCAAAACACCGACTTGATGAGTTGGATGCCCAAGGAAAAATATTTTGGACGAAAAATAATTTTCCTCGATACAAACGTTACTTAGATGAAATGAGTGGTATGCCTGCTCAAAGCATTTGGAATGACAATAAGGTAAGAAACATACTGTCGTGGGACAACACGAATACGGGGTATGCAACACAGAAATCAGAGGGGTTGCTCGAACGTATTATACGAGCATCGTCAAACGAGGGTGACCTCTTAGCTCATCCCTTCTGTGGTTCAGGGACCACTCTTGCTGTTGCTGAAAAGCTGGGACGGAAGTGGATAGGTACAGACTGGGTAAGTTTGGTATTCATACTTCGCGCAAGAGGATGATTGGGGTAAAAGCGAGATCTGAAAAAAGGACAAAGTGGATAAAAGACAGAGTGTGGGAGATTTGGGGTCCAAAAAGATAGTTCTCATAAGTGGTTTTAAAAGAGACCGTCGGTCTCCTGTGTCTAGTTCTTTTGCTGTTTCACAGGTAATGAGTGCGAATAAATCGAAGAATACTTCACCTGAATTATCTCTTCGAAAGGCTTTTCGCGCTGGTGGTCTCCGAAACTATCGTCTACACAAAGTTGGCTTACCTGGTCGACCGGATGTTGTTGTCCGAAAAAGAAGCTAGCTGTCTTTGTCCACGGATGTTACTGGCATCATTGTCAAAAATGTGATTTTCCGTTGCCTAAGAACAATCGAAAATTCTGGAAATCAAAGTTTGAACGGAACCAGGCTCGTGATAAAAAGAAAATCATCGAACTAAAGAAGTCTGGCTGGAAATCTATTGTGGTATGGGAACATGGAGTCAAGAAGAATCCAGAAAATCCAGTCCGAAGAATCAGTAGACTATTAGACTCGCTTCAATAGCACTTGGCCGAATATCTTGTATCACTCCAACGACAAGTGCATTTCCCATGAAGAAGCCTAGTTTGTTCGGTGAGACCCCCATCTCTTTACCGTCACTCAGCATGAATCGTGTGTGTCCACGATCGAACATGCAAAGCTCTTCAAGTTCCTCCGGTATAAGTCTTCGATATTTGTATGTCACCCCATCTATCTTTCTTTCCTTTTCCCATCCCTTTTTCTTCGTGATGTCAACCACGTGCTTGAACCTTGAAGGAGAACTTCCTCCCTCGCTTGTGATGATCGTCCGGGATGGACAGTCTAAGATGATTGTCCGGGAATTGCATCGCGCCTTCCTTATAGTGGTATTTCCCCCTTGGAATGTCATGTGCCCTCTTCTGTTCTCTCCAAGCCTCCACTTTGGTTGGGTGGATATAATATTCGGCCAGCACTTTATTTTCCGGAGTAAGTGAGATGACCTCATTCAAAGTGGTGGGGTGATCCATTTTCTTTGGAATGTGATCTGGTATCGTTTTTGCTGTATACACGGAAAGATCCCACATGATTCCGGCATTCATGAAAGGGTCTTTATCATCAGCGCTCCCCATCCTTTCCTTCGATCCGGAAATCCTTGGTGATGACGAATGGGTCCTCGGCTATTTCGAAAGAAGCCCACTTCTGGACCTTTTCAGATACGGGTAACGCGTGGGCGAGTACACCGTTCTTTTTTACCCAGTCCTGTAGCGAACCTATCGTTGAACCACCCCGCTTTCCCTTGCGCAAGATCCTTTCCTATGGGTGAAGTCTTGTGATAGCCAAGAATGAACGTTCTTTTACGTTTTTGAGGAAAACCATAGTCAGCAGCATTGACCACTCGCCACTCAACGATATAGTTAAGCTCGCTCAGACTTGAAAGCATGATCGCGAAATCCGGCCCCTTCTACTCGCTGGTGATTTCAGTAGTCGGTCAACATTTTCAAGGAATATATATGGAACAGGTTTTTTCGTACCATGTAATTGAGCATAGTGAAGTATCTTGTAGATGCTCCACCAAAGCACGCCCTTCTTCCCTTCGAGGCCAGCAGCCTGACTCAATGGTCGAGCAACTGAATAATCTTGGCAGGGAAAACCGCCAGTCAGGAGATCGATTTTTTTGAGCTGATCGATGGACCCAAGCCTTCCCCAGGAATCACTATCCCTACCAACCACTTCCCAGATATCCTCGTTGCTTTAGTTTTGTCTTTTTATGTCCATCCTTTTTATTGCTTAGGAAGTACTCATAGACCATGGCCGCATGTTGGTTTTTTGGCGTTGCTGGTTCCCACTGATTTGCCCAGACAGTCTCAAATTTTTTCAATCTTGACTTTCTTGAGGCACGTTCAAGGCCGATATGGAATCCACCAACGCCCCAAAAAGCTCTACTACCTTAAGAATTTCCGTTCTGCTCTGTGATTTCATAACGATGATATAATGGTCCTGATACTCAATTATGCCCAAAAACTACGATATTTCAAGTCCTCAGGAAATAGAAGCGTACGGTAAGCGGTTGATAAACAGAGCACTTGGCTCTCTTCCCGGGGAAGTTGCCATTCCTGAGGAAAAATTGCTCCTACCAATCGGGGGCAGGAATAGAGCGGGTTTTGGCACCTTACTCGAGCGGTACTACTATGGGATAAACCCACCCAATACCTCGAAACCAGATTTTCCTGAGGCAGGAGTTGAGCTGAAATCTAATCCGGTCAAGAAAAGCAAGTCGGGATATGTTGCGAAAGAGAAACTTGTTTTGAATATCATTAACTACATCGAGGAAGCGAAAAAGGGTTTTCGGGATAGTTCATTATTCATAAGAATTCAATGATAATGCTTGTCTCCTATCTGCATGTTGATGGCCGGGGAGTTGGTGATTTATCTGTGAAGGTTGCTGACTTTTCTCGTGGAAGGACATTCCGGATGAGGACAAACGAATCATAGAACAGGATTGGAGAAAGAGACCGAATTTGAAGTTAAGAGAGGGGCTTGCGCATGAGCTCTCCGAAGGAGATACCTTATATTTGGGAGCCTGTACCAAATCTACGACCAATAAGAAGCTGCGTGCCCAGTCGAATGGGGTGGAGGCAAAGCCGCGAGCCTATTTCTTCAAAGCAAGATTTATAACAGCCCTATTCTACTCGAATCTAACAGATACGGATTCTGTCATAAAAGATGCTAGGGAGCTGAGTGAGGCTAACTCGTTCGAGGCACTTGTTCAAAAAAGACTTCAGGGTTTCAAGGGGAAGACTACTAGTGAGATTCATGTGCTTGTTGGTCAAGGACTAAATCCTACTGCAAAGGACTACTGTGCTGCATTATCGCAAAGGATGCTGGGGGTAACCGCAAGGAAGATTGCAGAGTTCGAGAAAGCGGGTATTCAAATGAAGACGATTCGTTTGAAGAATGATGGAACACCCAAAGAACACATGTCTTTCCCGTATTTCAAGTATAAAGAAATAATCAATGAGAAATGGGAGGCAGATGAAGAAATTGGGGAGATACCAGCTGGACTACGAGCTCAGTTAGAGCAACGCTTCTTCTTTATAGTTTTTCAATGTGACAATCAAAAATGTCGCCTGGGTGACGAAATGGTTTTTAAGGGTGGATATTTTTGGACAATGCCACAAGCAGTCCTTGATGGTCCGGTGAGAAAAATGTAGGGGAAACAGCTGTGGGGCTAGTGCGTCGCAGTCAGGCAGATAATTTACCAGGTGCTAGCTACAATGGAATTTCCCATGTTAGGCCGCACGCTCACAATGGCAATGATGTTGATGAACTTCCTGACGGCTCGAAATCCGGGAAGAAAGGTTTCTGGATGAACAAGGAGTACATCAAGTCAGTCCTTGTTGGGCTCATGGAGCAGTGATATTAAGTTTGATTTCAGTGGTGAAAAATGACCTCCTACCCGGTTTTCAATTTGAAGCAACCGAGCAAAACCGAGCTTGAAATGAAAGAAGTCAATCTCAAATAGTATGTCACGCCCAAGTACAGCAAGAACGATCATTGAATCATGGATAACAAAGGGAGATATTGAGCAAGATCCTTTTTCAAAGTTCATCTATTATTGGGTCGCATTCAATTGCTGGTACATGTCTGTCCGAGAGGCGGGTTCAGATCGCGAGGTGATTAATAGTATTAAAAAATATGAAAAGCTAAAGCAAGCATTCCTATCTTTAGTCAATTCAAGAAAAGGATCGTTTTATCCTTAATGTTGGAAGAATCATTCACAATGTTCGTACTCCAATTAGAATAGTTGAGATTAAGGACGTAGATGATTATGAATCCTATATAGATTATTTGTATACTGTCCGGAATAACTTATTTCACGGTAGCAAGAGCGACATAGATTCTAATGATGTAGTTATAGTAAAGCACGCCGCCCGCGCTGGGGCTGATAGTCAAACAGTTCAACGAGACCATACCAATAGAAGGGTAAGAAGTTATACGTCTAAGGGAGATTATTGATAAATATGTTTAGTAGAGTAATCCCATCTTGGGAAGAGATGCGTAGTTTTAGAGAACCTCTGGAAGAAGAGGGGAGATTAGTCTCTAAAGAAATTCCTTGATGACAACCTCGATTGGGACAATCGTTAAAAGCGGTAATCTTGTAGATTACAATGGGTGGTTAATATTTGTTCAGTGTGAGCTCGATAACTGTCGTCCGGATATTATAATTTATAATCCTTCCGTTGGGATACAGATTTTCGAGGTAAAGGATTGGAATCTGGATAGCTATATTTTTGAAACCGAAGAATATAATCATCGTAAAACACTCAAAGTTGTTTTAAGAAACACTGATAAAAGAAATATTATCCCCTGATAAACAAGTCAAGGGCTATAAGGACAAAATTTTAAGATTTCTCATTCCGGAAATTGGAGAAGTGGTGGCGAAAGATAAAAGAGCATTCGGAGTTATTAAAACAGCACTATATTTTCATACTAGGACTACTTCTGAGGTAAAAGACATATTTACAGATTCCATCGTTGATTCTAACGTGTTTCCTGTATTTGGGACGGACTCCTTGCAACCAGGAAATTTAAAGTTAATAGTACCTGATCATGGAAGGAAGGATAGTTATTGGGATAAGAGTTGGAATGAACAATTTATAGATTGGATAAACCCACCATTTCATAGAGCCGATGAAGGCGTAGATATCGAACCTACAAGCGGGCAAGAAAAAATTATTCAATTTCAACCTGGACACTATAGGGTGCGGGGAGTTGCAGGGAGTGGAAAAACTAAGGCGTTATGCCATAGAGCTGCTCTTTTGGCATCGAAAGGAAATCGCATTCTATTCTTTATTATAATTTAACTCTCAAGCATTTTATCCGTAAGCATTTAAGATTGGCTCCATACGGTTATGACAGGAAATTAATTACAGTTAATCATTTTCATGGTTTTTGTGCTGACATATTACGTAGATACGAAGTCCCATGGCCTTCCGGTAAAGATGAGTCTGTGTTCGATGTTAAAGTCTCAGAAAAAATGCTTGAGGTAGTAGAAAATAATAAACCCATGAAATATGATGCAATTCTAATTGATGAGGGCCAGGATTTTTGTTTAGAGTGGTATGAAACTATGTGCAAGTTTCTAACAACTCGAGATGAATTAGTCATTGTCTGTGATAAAAAACAAAATATTTACGATAGAGAATCAGAATGGCTTGACAAAAGAAGGGACAAAAAACTTGGTAAGTTGGAAAAATCTAAGGAAGACTGGATTGAACTCAAGACAATGTATCGTCTACCACGTGAAATCGCGGAACTCTCCACTAGATTTAGTAATGAATATTGTTTGAATCACGATGTCGAACCCGAGAGATTTATCAGGAAGAGTTTTAGGTCTGGTGGTTTATTCCCATGAATACGAGACACATATTTTATGGTGGAATATCCAAGAAGCTGATTGGTTAGAAAAAGTGAAAGAAGCATACGGAGAAATAGAAAAATTTGTAACTACTAAGGTGGGTATTCAGACTGCAATATTGCTGCCAAGTATAGAATATGGGCTTAAGTGTGTAGAGTATTTCGAATCCGAGAGAAATATAAAAGTAGAGCATGTTTTTGAAAATGAAAAAGAAAAAAGAACTCATGAAAAAAAACGGGCATTTACGGTAAGAAACGATGTTCTAAAAATATCAACCATTCACAGTTTCAAGGGATGGGAAGCACAAAATATAATTATATTAATACCTCAAAATTCTCATACCTCAGATGATACTAAAATCTATACAGCCATCACGAGAACAATGCAAAACCTTATGGTGATTAATGCTAGTCAACGATACTGGGATTTTGGAAATAAATACGATAAGCAGTTGGTGTAGCTGGGCGGTATTCCAGCGCCTGTCCGGATGACTTAGGCTCCATTGACCAAATGGGGAAGTAGGGGAAATACGAGTTCGGGAGTGGACCGAACCTATGGAAATCAACGGTTGGCGGGAAAAACTGAAAAAACTGCTTCGGTACAAGTTCAACTCGCATCAGAACGAACAATCTGAGGGAGTCGATATGAGGAAAAAAATCCGCATGTTTTTTGATCAATTCGGGATAAAGCGCATCTATCGTTTTACCTTTGTAACGATACTCCTCACCTCGCTGCTCACCGGGACGGTGTTCTATTTCTTCTTTCTGACTGTAACGAAGGGGATCAATGTGACAGTGACCAACAAAATCGAACAGCCGGCAACCCCGGCCAGGGACCCGTTTGAGACCGAGGAAGATGCTGCCAAGCCTGTCGGCGCAGCGACACCGGAACCTGAGACATCGGAGAGTTGCGAGGTGGCTATTATGTCGCTACAGGGGCCACTCGTACCCATATCACTCCTGATCCGTCGGTATTCTCCTCGGATGATGAACAGACGGCTTCGGAAGAGATTTGTTGGAAGATCGAAAAAGCCAATCAGGACAATCATGTCCACGCTATTGTGGTGGAAGTGGATTCGCCCGGTGGCTACCCGTTGGCAGCTGAGGAGATCGAGCGATGTATCAAGCGCTCAAAGAAGCAGGTCATGGCCTATGTCCGGTCCTCGGGTACATCCGCGGCCTACTGGGCAATCACCAGCGCCGACCGTATTTTTGCGTCAACCCTTTCGGATATCGGGAGTATTGGAGTGTACATTTCATACCTCGATAATGTGGAGAAGAACAATAAAGAGGGTTTGAAATATCATCTCTACTCAACGGGGAAATTTAAGGATATGCTCAGTCCCGATCGGCCGACGACGGCGGAAGAGGAAAAGCTGATAATGTCTCAACTCCAAAGTGCTCATGGTATCTTTGTGAATACCGTTCGGAGAATAGGAAGATTGAAATGGAAACGGTACAGAAGATATAGCCGGTGGCTGGGTCTTTGATGGTGAACAGGCAGTACTGATAGGTTTGATTGATGAAATCGGAGGGCTGTACGAAGTGAAGGAATATCTCTTGGAGGTCCATGTCGTGAATGAAAATCCCTCGGTCTCTTACTACTAACCATTGATTTTTGGCTGAAAAAGGAGTATAATAGGGGTGTGAGAGCGTTAATAATTCGAGTTTCGTGCTTTGATTAAAGCACCGTTTCTTCCTCCCGGATCCTAAACCGGGTAGGCCACCGGGGAAATCTGCCGGGAGCCAGATGGGAGAGATGACTAGTCGCTACAGGCGGTTGGGAGATTTCATTCAGGCATGGGCTTGGATCAAAACTCTCACCCGCTTTTTTGTTTGTCTGGTCGATGCTGACAAAAAAGCTCGTAACAATTGAAGAACAATTCTATGGAAATATCGAAAATGAATCTCGCCATCGAGAAAATGATGGCGCTGCATGCGGGCCAGACCCGCAAAGGGGACGGCTCGCCCTACAGCTATCATCCGCTGCGGGTTGGTCTCCTCGCTGCGCTCTACACCACGGACGAAGACATCGTCATCGCGGCGCTCCTCCACGACACGCTCGAAGATACCGCGTACACCGAACGGGAACTGCGACAGGACTTTGGCGACCAGGTCGCGGAGCTCGTGCTCCTCCTTACCGAGGACAAAACCATCCCGGGCTGGATCAATCGAAAGGTCGCAGCGATCGAGCATGTGAAGCCGAATCCGGTTGCCTGTGTCCTGAAGGCCTGCGATGCGTACGCCAATATGGAGTCGCTGGCGGCAGTGGTCATGGATATCGGTGCGGGATGTGGGAGAAGTTCAATGCGCCGAAGGAGCTGAAGCTCATCTACTTCCGCGGCATCTTGGAGGCAGCGCGGAATCATCTGCCAGCTTCCTTCGTCCAACGTTACGCCGAGCTCCTGAAAGACTTGGAGTACTCAGAATCCTTCGAGAAGAAGCCAGCCCTCGGCTTCGCCGCCGAGGTGTAGAATAGGGGCATGAATGGCCATCAGGATGATCCAAGGCTGTGGTCGCTTGGGACGGTTTGGGCGATCGGTGTTTTTCTGGCGCATCTCGTCCCAATGGTGCTTTTTTTCGCCTTTCTTTTCATCGCGGCGGATCGCTACTTGGCCCGGGATTGGAAGTCATTTGCCGGATCGGCTCTGATTGCCGGTAGCGCTTGGGGTATCATGTGGGCTCGTCAACGCTTCGGCCATCACCGATCGTGATCGGGTGTAGAATAGGGATATGTAATCTATCTACCTCAATTTTATTATGTCGGAAGCGAAATTTACCAAGGATCTGGAGCACGCGACGCTCGTCGTGGAGCGGGTGTTTGATGCGCCGTTAGCGCGCGTGTGGGAGGCGCATACGAAGAGCGAATGGCTCGAGCAGTGGTGGGCGCCGAAGCCCATGGAAAGCAGTGACCGTCGAGATGGATTTCCGCGAGGGCGGGCGCTGGTTCTACTATATGCTGGGGCCGGATGGCGAACGGCACTATTGCACGCAGACGTACGACACAATCGAAGTGGGCAGGAGTACGATCGGTGAGGACTATTTCTGTGATGAGCAGGGTGAGAAGAAAACCGATATGCCCGTCTCACGCTGGAAAACCGAACTTTTTCCCGAAGGGACCGGCACCAAGCTCGTTTCCACCGTCACGTACGCGAGCCGGGCTGAGCTCGAGACTATTCTCGCGATGGGCATGGAAGCCGGCTATGCGATGGGACTCAGTCAGCTCGAGGCGCTCCTCGCAGGTGTAGAATAATAGCGTAATCCCTCAATCATTTTTTTATGGCAACATATGTAGACGGATATGTACTCTCGATACCAAAGAAGAACCGGGCTGCATACCGGAAGATGGCGCGCGAAGGGGCAGCGTTCTGGATGAAGCTGGGTGCGCTCGAATACCGTGAGTGTCGGGCGGACGATGTGAAAGGGCAGCCGGGCATGTTCCCGTTCCCGAAAATGGCGCGGACCAAGCCGGACGAGGAGGTCTGGTTTTCTTTCGTCGTCTTTCGATCGAGACAGGATCGGAACCGTATCAATAAGCTCGTGATGGCGGAGTATGATAAACAGTACGCTGGGAAAGAAAATGCCGATGCTGTTCGATTTGAAACGCATGGCGATGGGTGGCTTTACGGTCGAAGTCGAAGCCTGATTTTCTTCGGGTGTATACTGAGGGCGTAATTCGTAAGACGAACCATATGAAAAAGGGATTCAAGGGGAACCTCGAGGAACTGACGCTCGCCAATACGAATTTCCGACAGGTGCTGTATACCGCCAAAGACTGCCAGCTCGTCCTCATGTCGCTCCTCCCGGGCGAAGAGATCGGGCTCGAGACACACCCGGATATCAATCAGTTTTTCCGTTTCGAAGAGGGAGCGGGAAAGGTCATCGTGAACGAGACTGAGTATGAGGTGGGGGATGGTGATGCGGTCGTGATTCCGATGGGGGCGCAGCATAACGTCATCAATACCTCGGACACCGAACCACTCCGGCTCTATACCATTTATGCGCCGCCGCATCACCAGGACGGCATGGTGCGTGCGACGAAAGCGGAAGCGATTGCGAACGATCCTTTGTTCAATGGGGTAACGACGGAATAGTTGTATGGACAGGCTCTCACTGACCGGTGGAAATGCAATGGAATGGTATGCGACCCTCGTGAAACCAGAGTGGGCTCCGCCGAGCTGGCTCTTCGGACCAGTGTGGACAGTATTATATGTGATCATAGCTGTTTCTTTTGGGACAGTGGTTTATAAAGCATTCTCTCGAGAGATTCCATGGATCGTGGCGTTGCCTTTTGTGCTCAATCTCGTTTTCAACTTCGCGTTTACCCCCATCCAATTCGGGCTCAAAAACAATCTTTTTGCCTCACTCGATATTCTCCTCGTCCTGGGGACGCTCGTCTGGGCGTTGTTTGTGATCCGACCGTATGTCCCGTGGGTCGCCGTCGTCAATATCCCATATCTCCTCTGGGTCTCGTTTGCGACCGTGCTTCAGCTCACGATTACTTGGCTCAACCGGTGAGGTGATTTCGGGGCTATCGATGGAATAAAAAAGCCGGCAGGCTGGTGGGCATGCCGGGATGGAGTGACCGCGTGGCGGCCCGGGGACTAGGTGGGTGCGAGCTGGCGTTCGAGGACGAGCGCGCGGTCGGCCCAGAGGGGCGTCGGCCAATGGTCCGGTCCGGTGTTCTCGACGCAAAGCGTTTTGGCCTCGAGCTGTTCGAAGAATTCCTGCAGCGCTTGGCGGAGGAGGGGCTCTTTTGACCAGGGGTGAATGGTCTCGCAGCGCTCCCAGGCGCGTTCGATGATTTCCTTCAAGCTCCGGCCGTCGGCGAGGCTAGCGCGATAGCCCGGCTTGAGCGTCAGGCGGACTGAAACCGTTTGCCCGAGGAGCGCTCGCACCGTTGTGTGCCGGGTCGCCGGGTGGGCGGCCGCCGCGATGAGATCGCGGCCGAAGTATTCGCCCACGAGGGGACGGAGCGCAGCGGTGAGGTCGAACATCGGGCTGCCCGTCTTGGTCAGGAGGTAGAAGAGAAAGAGCGCCGACTGGTAGGTGCCGGGACCGACCATGGTAGCGTGCTCCTGACCGTCGGAGACGATGACGAAAGAATCGACGGGGACCTCAGTCTCGTTCTGAAGCAGGAACAGTTCGCAGAGTTCAAGCGCATTGCTGGTGGGATCATCAGGATCGAAAACAGGCTGGATGAAGAAGGGCATAGTGACTCCAAAAGTTCAGGTTGTCGAAGGACTACCGCGTTCTGCCTCGCGACTGAAGCAGATGCGCCATTTTCGCTAAAAACCCGTCCATTGTCAATGGGTTTCTGGTTGCGAACACTTGGTTGTCTGGGTGTAGAATGGAGCTATGAAACGATATTTTTACATTGGGGCGTTCATGTTCCTGGGACTTCTCGTCAGCATGCTCGTCCATGCCGCGGTCGAGATCCCGACCTTGGCACTCATCACAGCTGATCCGGATGCGATGGCAACGAATTATGTGTGGCAGCATTGGCGGCTCTTTCATGGCGGCGGTGGCAAGTTCTTGTCGGTGGCCGGAATTCTTTTCGGTTTCTTCATGGGGCGGAAATGTTGGCAGATCCTGTATGTGGAGAAGCGCTACGGCACCCCGCGCTGGTAAGGAATAAATTGGATAAAAAAACGGCCCGCAGCAATGGTTGCAGCGAACCGGTGAAGAAGGTCGAGGCCTTCAGTGTTTCGCCCAGAGCTCGTGATAGAGCGCCTGGTAGTCGCGGATCATCCGCACACCCGAGAAGTGTTCCATCCCTTCGGCCATGGCGGCCAAGGCTTTGTCATAGAACACGTCCGGCTCGTCATAGAACATGCTGAGGGCACCAGTCAGGGTGTTCCGGAACGCGGCCGCGTCATAGTTGCGCTGCCGGTACCACTCCCGTTCGGAATCGTGGCCGAAGAGGAAGCAGTTCTGCGGGTCGACTTCCTGGAGCATGCCGTCGGGAGTACCCATGACGAGTGTCCCGTTGACCATGGCGCCCGCGGGTGACGTGGCGCAGGCTTCTTTATTGGCCGCCGAGGTGAAGAGCCACAGGTCGGCGCCGGCCTTGAGGAGGCCGGAGAGTTCCACGCTGTAGCCGGGGAGGATGACGAGATTGGGCGTCCGCTCACTGAGTCGGAGCACTTCGTTCCAGGCATTGACCATCTCGCCTTCGTCGGGATTGGGCTGGCCGGTGAAGATCACCTGGAGCTGATTGTGCCGCAAGAGCCGCTCGAGTCCGACGGTTTCGAACTGATCGAGGAGGAGCGTCGGACGTTTGTAGCCCGTCCAACGTCTGGCCCACACGAGCGTGCAGACCGATTCGCTCCAGAGCCGTCCGGTCAGGGACCGGACGCGGTGGAGCATTTCCTCCTTGCTGGCCCGTTTCGCCTGGCGTAGGCCGGCCGGTGTCGTCACGCCCTGAAAGCGCTCGTCTTGCCAGAACTGGGTGGCGATGCCGTTGGTGACACTGGTGATTGGATACTCGCGTCCCTCGGTATCCTTGACCCAGGAGAACATGCGCTCCGACGTGATGCGGTGGCGCTGCGAGACGGCATTGGTGATACCGGCGAGCCGGAGAGCCGCGACTGCGAGGTTGAAGTCATTGTCCTTTTGGCCGAACGCCGCGAATACTTCTCGGCCGAATTGGAAATGTCGGTCCGTGATCGCCACGACCTGGTCGAGCGGCGCTTGCCAGATGCCGGCGGGCACTGGCGTATGCGTCGTAAAGAGTACGTGCCGCCGGACGGATTGCGATCGCCTCATCGAGCGAGGCTGATTGGGTGCGCGCTTCGCGAAGGAGCTCCATCGCAGCGAAGACGGCATGGCACTCGTTCAGATGATAGAGGGACACCGGATAGCCGAGTGCCCGGGCGGCGAGCACCGCACCGACGCCAAGGACATAGGCGAACGTGAGGCGCCGCCAATCGCTGCCGCCATGGCCGCCGGCTTCGCCCGAGAAACCCCCGTAGAGGTAGCGGGTGATGAGTCGATGGGTCGCGTCGTTCTCATCGAAATCCGTATCGAGGAACAGAACGTCGGCGGAATGATTGGGTTCGCCGGGGAAGCGCCAGACACGGATATGGACATCAGTGCCATTGACGGGCAGCGAAACCTGGGCGTTCGTGAGTTCGAGAAGCCCTTCGTGATGCAGGGCAGCATCTTCGACACCCATCCGCTTGCCTTCCGCGGTTTCGACGGTGGTTTGCCGGTAGTAGCGGCCGAGCGGCGCGGCGACAACGGCATGGAGGCCGGCTGCCGGCGCGTCATGGGCATAGGTGCCCGCGAGATAGCCGAGCCCGCCGGTATACGTCGGGAAGAGCTTTGGAATGAGGAGCGCGATTTCGGGTGTGATATACAGGACGCATTTTTCAGTGGCATGTCGTTTGGACATGATGGACTCCTTCCGTCTCTGACGGTGTGGTGGATGAGGAAAGGGATTGTTAATGTGCCATCGCCTTATACAACAGCCGTATGAAATTGTCAATGGTATATTTTTTACTCGTTTGCCGTGGCTTCCACGCTGCGCGTGTGGGGAAACACAGCCGTTCGAGCAGACCGCCAATGCTATACTGGAACTATAAAAAATAACGCAACGCTTATGATTGCACATACCGGGCTCATGGTGAAAAACTACAAGAAAGCGAAAGCGTTTTATCAGAAAGCGCTGGCGCCTTTGGGCTACAAGCAGAACATGGAATACGGCGAAGCGGCTGGCTTCATGGAAGGCGGTCAGACGAGTTTTTGGATCGTGGCGAAAAAGCGCCTGCTCCCTGGCCACGTCGCGTTCGAAGCCAAGAACAAGAAGGCCGTGGATGCGTTCTATCGTGCAGCGATGAAGTCGGGGGCGAAGGATAATGGCAAACCTGGGTATCGGCCGGATTACTGGCCGGGCTACTATGCGGCGTTTGTTCTGGACGCGGACGGCAGCAATGTCGAAGCGGTCTGGTTTGATTATTCCAAAGTGAAGAAAGCGCCAAAGAAGAAGAAATAGTTCCTGACAGACATCCCTAATCCTTCACGACTCTCCCTGTGGCGAAAATTCTTATTGGTATCGTGGCAGTCTTAGTGCTCATTGGAGGCGCGAAATGGCTGAGTCAGCGGGCATCGGATTCGAAGCCGATTGCGGTCACCCAAACTGGAAACATGGCTGTGGCAGATGAGGACATCCGGCCAGTCGAAGTCAAGCCGATTTCCCATGCGACCATGGTCCTGAAATGGGGTGAGACAGTCATTTATACTGATCCGGTCGGCGGGGCAGTGGCGTTCCAGGGGCAGCCGGCACCGGATGTCATTCTGGTGACAGATATCCACGGCGACCACTTGAGTGCTGAGACCCTGAGTGCTGTCATCGGCGATGCGTCCCTGATCGTGCCCCAGGCCGTCAAAGATCTCTTGCCGGCTGGTCTGGCTGCACAGTCCGTGGTGATGAAAAATGGCGCGACGCTGACGAATCATGGGCTGCAGATCGAGGCGTTGCCGATGTATAATCTGCCGGAAACGACGGACAGTCGGCATGCCAAGGGACGCGGCAATGGATATGTAATCGAACAAGCCGGCTACCGGGTCTATGTCGCGGGCGATACCGCCGGTATTCCAGAGATGCGCGCGCTCGAAGCGATTGATATTGCGTTCATTCCGATGAATTTGCCCTTCACCATGGACGTTGATGAGGCAGCAAACGCAGTGCTCGCGTTCGCGCCGAAGCATGTCTACCCCTATCACTATCGAGGACAAAACGGACTCTCGGATGTCAGCCGATTCAAGTCGCTGGTAGCGGCTGGCAATCCAGCGATTGATGTTGTCCTCGCGGATTGGTATCCAGGAAAGTGACGGTTCACGTTACGCGCGAATAAAAAAACACTCCGTAAAGGGAGTGTTTTTTTGATCTAACGCGTGTTAGATATTCTTGATTCTTCGTCTTCCCTGCGGCGTAGGTCATTTCGATTGCCTTGGTGCCGTTGTACATGAAGGTAGCTTGGAACCCTCCAGTTACCGTCTGGTACTTCACGGTCCAACCTGCATCGAGGCAGATGCTCTTTGCGAAGATATTCTGAACATTGGTAACCGATGAATACGTTGCAACAATATCAACGTTCACACCTCCGGGGTACTTCTCATTCGTCAGAGGATAGATATGCTCGAAGACCGAACCGTTGGCATCGGAGTAATTCTGGAGAAACACGAATTCGAGTTCGCACGGACCAGACGTGGTCGGGACACTCACGGTCGTTGAACTGCCACCACGGGCAAAGACGGGACTGGCGGTGAATACGCTGACGGCGATGAGCACGAGACTGAGAAATTGCTTCATAGGAGAATTGATAATGAGTGAATGAATATTATGACTGTATCGACCTGGGTTGGCCCCTGAGAAAAGGGCCGGCTTCGGGGATGTTTTTTCCACGTTTGCATCGGGGAAATACGCTGATTGTTAATGTGTCCTACTTGTTGAGTCGCACGGCTGAGGTGAAATCTTACACGCCCTAATATGACTCAAATCAGGGGCTTTCCTGATCATCCGATTTTTTCCGGGTGTAGAATGAACCCATGCTCCGCTCATATGGTATCGTCGCTATTCAGCTCACACTCATTGTTTTCCTCGGGTGGTATGGGGGATGGTTTGGCGCGTCTCTACCTAACGCACTCCTTTTCTGTGCCGGTCTGATTGGTGCGTGGGCCGTCAGCACGATGCATTTTCGCTTCAGCGTCTTGCCAGAGGTCCGGGCGAATCAGCGCTTGTATACCGGCGGTCCATACCGCTTCGTTCGCCATCCGATGTACACGGCCGTCTTGCTCGCCACCCTGGCCTGGGTGTTGAATCGTCCCGATGTGATTTCTTTTCTGGCTTGGTTCGCGCTCGGTATCGATCTCAGAGTGAAAATGGGCTCTGAAGAACGCTGGCTCGCCGAGCGGTTTCCTGAGTACGCGGCCTATGCGGCGCGGACCCGGCGGCTTATTCCGTGGATATATTGATTGGCCGTATGTTCGACCAGTCTCCTGTGCTCGGTATTGTTTTCTTCGGACTGAATCTCGCTGCGTTTGTAGCAATGGGATGGGACAAGCGGCAGGCGCGGCGGACGGGTGCCGAGCGGATTTCCGAGGGACTGCTGTTTTTCATGGCGACGGCATTCGGAGCACTCGGTGTTTTCCTCGGCATGTTCGCGTTTCGGCACAAGACCCGGACATGGTATTTTCTTCTCGGCATACCTTTGGCGTTGGTTCAGAATCTCGCCTTACTGTCTGTTCTCGCGGATTGGATCGCGAGGCCATCCGTACGCTGAGAACGGGGAGTGGTATACCACCCCACCCATGCATGAGTGGGGTGGTATACTGGGGGCGTAATCGCTAAGCTTCGTGTATGGATACTGCGAAACTCGGGGAGTATGCTGTCAGCCGCCTCCGTTCCGGTGCCGCCAAGGCGGAGGTGAAAGAAGAGCTCGTCACGGTCGGCTGGACGGAGGATGAAGCTGAAGCCGCGTTCCGCTCGGGCGTAATCGCTTTGGGCGCACCTGTTCCGACTGAGGGCAATCGTCCGACCATGTCAAAGCGTGCCTCGACGGTTGATGTGGTGATCAATTTCTTCTCATTTATTCTGCTCGGTACGGTCGCGACGGCTCTGGGGACGCTGTATTTCCAGATCATCAATGCGTCGTTTCCCGATCCCTTGAATGCCGGCTGGTACGGCGTCACGCAGTATTCGAGCGCCATCCATTACTCCATCGCAGCCCTGCTCATCGGATTTCCCCTGTATTATTTCGCGCTGCGGCTGTGGTTCCGGAAATTCCGCGAGGATGAAGGCCGGACGGAGTCCAAACTTTCCAAATGGCTGACCTATCTCGTGCTCCTCGTCACGGCGGTGACCATCGTCGGCGATCTCATCACGACGGTCTTCACCCTGCTCCAGGGCGAGATCACGGCGCGGTTCTTCCTGAAAGCGTTGACGATACTCGGTATCGCGGGGGCGGTGTTCGGGTTCTACTATCTCGAGCGCAAAAAGATCCAGTACCAGAAAGATATCTCGCGGAGCACTTTCCAATATTTTGGGCGCGGGGTGGGAGCCATCGTTGTCCTCGGCATTGTCCTCGGATTTTTCGTCGGCGGCTCGCCGACGACCGAGCGGAACCGCTCCTTCGATGCGACTCGCGCCAACCACCTGTCGAGCCTGGCGAATTGCGTCGAGCAGTACGCGGCGAATCTTGGCGCTTTGCCGACTGCGCTGACGGAGCTGCGCCAATCGAGCCAGTACGGCTACTGCGTGGCGTACATGTCTGATCCTGAGACGGGCCAAGCCTATGAGTACCGGGTGGTGACGCCTACGCGCGTTCAGGGCTCAGGCCGCGTCGGCGACTTCGAACTCTGTGCGACCTTCGCCTTGCCGGTCGAGGCCATGAATGCGCCGACGGGGTATGATCCGAGTTCGATCTGGCAGGAACATGCAGCGGGCCAGAGCTGTGACACGGTGAGCGCCCAACTGATGCTGCCGACGAATGCGGGCGCCATCCCACTGATTCCCGAAGCCGGAATGAAAATAAAAAAAAACCGGGCCGCCGAGAGGGGCCTGGTGGTTGCTGGTGTTTCCGGTGACATTGTCGCCGGTTACTTTTTCTTGTAGGGCCTGCCTTGGCCGACGGCGCTGGGCTGGCGTGCAGTCGTGTGCCCACCGCGGTGAGTTTCCGAGTGGTGCGGGATAGTGAAGCCGAGATTGCCTTTGCTCGAAACGTGCGACGTGCGACGATCGCTCGAGGTCTTGTGGTTCAGGTGCTTTGCCATGAAAATTCCCCTTTCGAAGGAACAGTGGGTGCTCTGGAGACGGAATGCCTCCAAATGCGAATCCAGTATGCGGGATGGAACCAGTTTTGTCAACGGGAAAACCAAAAAGAACACCAGGTTCAATCGCTGCACCAAGTAATATCTGATCCTGCGTCGCAGGTTAGAGTATGCTATTTTCCACTCCACGGATCGCCGACCCCGTCCTCCTCCTTGTCAATTGCTCGTAAACGGTCCTTTTCGGCCGCCGGGTTTTGGATGCCGGTTATCATCGTCTCCCGATTAAAAAGGCGGCTTTTCGGGTTGATTCCCACGGCGTTGGCATAGAGGAGCGCGAGTTCCTCATCTTCGAGGTCTTCGAGCGGTCGTTCCTTCACGGTCGGGTCCGCGGGTATGCCGAGGTCGAGCGGCAGTTGTTCCATAGGTGATGTCATAGTCGCTGCTGATAACGATTATGCCACTAGTATACACCTCCTGTGCAGCGGGGTGGTAAAATACCCTGGAACGGAATTATCATGCCTCAAACCATCGAATTAGGCGCGACGAGCTATCCCTATACGCTGCGGAAGAGCCTCCGTGCCCGGCGACTTCGACTCACGGTCTCATCCGGTGGCCGATTGTCGGTCTCGGCGCCGGCGTGGGTGAGCGGCGGATTGATCGATCGTTTTCTGGCTGCGCATGCGGCCTGGATCGGGGAGAAGATCCGGCTGTTCGAAACGCGGGGGACACACCCGCTGGCACGCGGTGGCCAGCGCGAATACGCACAGTTCAAAGACGCGGCGCGAGCACTGGCCGAAGCGCGACTCGCGCAGCTCAATCAGGAGTACGGCTTCCATTACCAGCGGATTAGCATCCGCAATCAGAAAACGCGCTGGGGCAGTTGTTCGATGCGTGGCGCCCTCTCGTTCAATTACCGCATTGCGCTCCTTCCGCCCGAACTCGCGGACTATGTCATTCTCCATGAACTCTGCCACCTGGGCGCCTTTGATCATTCGGCTGCGTTCTGGACGCTCATGGAGCGAGCTATGCCGGATTATCGTGAACGCCGACGGGCATTGCGACAGCTTGGCACATCACTCGTAGCCTAGACTCTGATGTATCATCTCTATATCCTCCGTTGCGCCGATGGCACACTCTATACCGGGATCACGACAAATCTGCAGCGGCGTGTGACGGAACACAATGCGTCAACGCTTGGCGCGAAGTACACCCGCGGCCGCCGACCGGTGGCACTGGTATATCAGCGGCGCTTTCGGACCCGCTCGAATGCCGCGCGCGAAGAAGCCCGTATCAAGCGGCTATCTCGGGCTGAAAAAAATGTGTTAGTCCAATCATCCTAACTATGGCCAGTTTCCGCGCCCATATCTCGCTCGGCATCGCCTCCGGCATTCTCGGCGCTGTCGGTCTCGTCACGCTCGCGTTCTCGGCGGAGCTCGGCTTCATCGCGATCGTCTTTGTGTTGGCCGTACTGGGTTCGATCATGCCGGATATGGACAGCGATTCGGGGGTGCCGTTCCATATCACTTTCGGTTCGTTCGCGACCGTCGCGGCGGCACTCGTCGGTATCATGCTGTACCGCGAATCGCCACTCGTCTGGGAGCGCGTCTTGCTCTGGACGGGCGGCACGTTCGTCTTCATCTATCTGGTTGTCGGCTATGTCTTCAAACGTTTCACGCGGCATCGGGGCATGGCGCATTCGCTGCCGGCGGCGCTCTTGGCTGGGCTGGTAATTTTTTTTCTCGCTGCTCACCTCTCGTTCACAGATATGGAAGCCTTTGTCCTCGCGGTAGCGATGATGGCCGGCTATGTCGGCCACCTCATTCTCGACGAGTTGTATGCGGCGGTGAATTTCCATGGCACGCCGTTCGTTCCGAACAAAGCGCTGGGGAGCGCGCTCAAGCTCGCCTCGGATGACACGCTGATCAATGTGGCGGTGTACGGGGCGATCCTCTTCATGCTCGCCGGCAATGTCGGGCGTTTTGCGAATCTAGCGGAGCAGTTCTGGCAGGTCATTCAGTAGCGCCCGTGCTAGGATGGGATATGCCGCTCGGCAGCCTTTCGTAATCAAGCGCTATCTCTATGATCGAACTCAGGGGCGTTTCAAAAAGTTTTTCAGCGGGTACGGAACAAATCAAAATCCTGAAATCGGTTGATCTGTCGCTCAAGAAAGGGGAGAAGGTCGCGATTATCGGTCCGTCGGGATCGGGCAAGACGACACTCCTCTCGCTGATCGCCGGACTCGATGCGCCGGATACAGGCACGGTCACGGTCGCCGGCACAGATCTCGCCACGCTCGATGAACGCTCGATGGCCCGTTTCCGCAACGCGACGATCGGTATCGTCTTTCAATCGTTCGAGCTTGTAGCCCCCTTTACGGCGATTGAAAACGTCCGGGCGCCGCTCGATATCGCCGGTGCCAGCGATGTCCGAGCAGCTGATGAATGGCTGCATTCGGTTGGTCTCGACGAGCGCCGCGAAGCGTTTCCCGGAACGCTCTCGGGAGGAGAGAAGCAGCGAACTGCTATCGCTCGCGCACTCGTCATGGGTCCGGCAGTCCTCTTGGCTGATGAGCCGACGGGGAGCCTCGACCGGGTGACTGGGGCAAAAGTGATTGACCTCCTCATTGCGGAGTCGACCAAGACTGGTGCGACGCTCATTATCATCACGCATGACCAGAGTGTCGCGGAAAAGATGGATCGAGTATTTGAATTACGCGACCAACAGCTCCATGTCCTCGTCTAGGTATATCTTCACTTTCGGCGCACGACTGCTTCGCCGCGAGTGGCCGAAATACAGTCTCGCTTGCCTTTCGCTCCTGGTCACGAGCGTGACGTTCACGGTGGTTCTGGTCGGTGTCGATGGGGCTCGTGACTACCTGGAAAGTCGGTCACGAGAATTTGTCGGTGGCGATCTGACGCTCGAGTCTGGAACGCCGGTCAATGTCGCTCCGATTACCGCGGAGCTCGCGTCGTATGTGGTCGCTGAAGACCGTGAGATCGAACTGGCATTGGCGGTCCGAAGTTCCGCCGGCGTGTCTGGGGTCGCCGCTCGGGCGATCACCGCCGCTTTCCCACTCTACGGTCAAGTCGGAATCGAATCGGGACAGTACCAATTTCCAGCCGATGATGAGGTATATGCGGAACGGGTTGTTCTGGATCGGCTCCAGCTTTCGGTCGGTGAGGAACTTCGTATCGGGTTGGTGCCGTATCGAATCAAGGGTATCATCGCGCGCGAGCCGGATGCATTGGTTCAAGGTTTTCGCATCGCTCCACGACTGATCCTTTCCGAAGCTGGTTTGCGCCGCGCCAATATCACGCTTTCTGAAAGTCGGAGCGAATATGAATACCGCTATCGTTTTAGTATCCCAGTTCCTGAGGCGACGCTCGCATCGGTAGTCGAACGGGCAGAACAGTCTGGCATTGAGACACGGGTTGCCGGCGACGGTAAATCTGGCTTTCTTCGACGGCTCGCTAATGTCGAGCGTTTTTTCCTTATCACGGTGCTTATCGGGGCCGTGCTGTCATCAGTGAACGTCTATGCGAATGCACTTTCGCTCGTTACGCGGCTCCGCCGGAGCTTTGCTATCTTCCTAGTACTCGGCGCGACAAAGCGCTCGCTTGTTGCACTCGTGCTTGGCATCATCGGAGCGATCACGCTCATGGCCGCTCTGCTCGGTGCCGTTATCGGACTCGGACTCGTCGGTTGGCTCTATGCCTGGGTGAGACGCGAAACCGGCATCGAACTCACGTTCACAGTATCGTCGGCTGCGATCTCCCTCGTGGTTGTCGGGACGCTGACGACCAGTTTGGCAGCGGCTTTTCCGGCCATCCGCGACCTCCTTTCGCTCAAGCCCACACTCCTGCTTGCTGGCTCTGATGTCGACCGCACGAAGCAGTCCGGACTCTTGATCATCGGGATGTCGTTCGCGTCATTCCTCCCGTTGTTTGCACTCGCGTCATTCCTCATCGGCCGTGTCGATCAGGCCGGTCTTGCAGTGGGCGGCACGCTGGCGGTCTTTGTCTGTCTCTCATATTTGGTCGGAGCCGGTATCCACGCTCTCTACCGAGGTCGTCGGCGCTACCCATTCTTCTTTCGAACGATCATCGCAGAAAAGTATTCCGACGGCGTATTCGGCACCGTCGCAGCGACTTCACTAGCAATCGCGCTCACGAGCATCTTCGCTCTCTCGCTCCTAGAACGCAGCCTGGAACGCTTCTTCGATACCGGAATCGGTACAACGATCCCGAGCGCTTACGTGATCGACGTCCAGGCGGATCAATTGCCAATTATCGAACGTATCGTCCCGAACGCGGTGCTTTTTCCGAATATCCGCGCGCGCATTCAGCGCATCGATGAGCGTCAAATCCAGGAGCGCCTTCGCGATGAGGCATCAGGGGAGGATCGAGAGCTGGGAAGAGAATTTAACCTGACCTTTCGGACGGAGCTTCTCGCAAGCGAAACGGTCGCCGCTGGCCGGTGGCAGGGGGTCCAGACAGGCGAGGTTTCGGTTGAGCAGGATTTCGCGGAGCGGGCCGGTATCCGTCTCGGTTCGACGATCGAGTTCTTCATCCAGGGAGTGACGATGACTGTGAGAGTGACAAGTTTTCGAACGACCGATACCACGAGCGGTCTGCCGTTCTTTTATTTCGTCCTTCATCCCGATGATGTACGCCGGTATCCGGCGAGCTACTTTGGTTATGCGAACGTGGAAGGCGAGACGCTCCGGAGGATGGAGCGCTCGCTCGCCGTGGAGGCCCCCAATGTGAGCGTCCTCGATACCACGGCGCTTGGAGCCACGGTGCGCGAAGTGACGGGGATCGTGCTGACCCTTCTTTCGGTTATTACACTACCGCCGCTTCTACTTGCGACGCTCCTCATCATCACGCTCATCGCCTCAACATTCCTCGGTCGGCGACGTGATGCGCTCCGACTTCGTGTCCTCGGAGCGACGCGGGGACTGACGGTTCGCCTCTATCTCGCCGAGACGGTATTGACGGTGTTCGTGGTGAGTCTGGTTGCTGTTCTGCTCGCTCAGGGGGTGGTGTTTGCGCTGACGGAATGGGTGCTCGAGGGCGTTTCACCGGTCTGGTACGATATGAAGCTTGTCGAAATCACTCTCGGCCTCGGTCTGGCGCTGCTCCTCTATGCGTTCGTCCTTCTCCGCACGGGTGAACGAAACTTACGTGACGCCCTGTCCTATGAGGAAAACCACTAGCGCCATCATTATTGGCGGCCTCGTGTTCCTGGTCGCACTTGGGATAGGGCTCGCTGTTCGGTTTCAGTTACCGGCGCAGGAAGCCTCTCCTCCGCCTGCAGCCGCACCGATGTCTCCGCGTTTCCGTATCGTCGCTTTTGGCGATAGCCTGACCGCGGGCTACAATCTACCGATCGAGGAGGCGTATCCAGCGGCGCTGGAACGGGCGCTCGTCGACCGAGGCTGGTCGGTCGAAGTCATCAATTCAGGCGTATCTGGTGAAACATCGGCTGGCGGCGTGCGTCGGGCGGAGTTCATCCGCAGCCTGGAACCAGACCTCGTCTTGTTCGGTCTCGGTGGCAATGATGCGCTCCGTCTGCTGTCCCCGGCTGAGCTTGAAAGGAACCTTTCCGAAGCGCTGTCGATCCTCCGAGCTGGCGATAATTCGCCCCAGATTCTCCTCATTGGTATGCGAGCGCCAGCCAATGCTGACGCAGCCTATCGTTCGGCGTTCGACGCGGTGTATCCAAAGTTGGCGAAACAGCTCGGTCTCCCTCTGATCCCATTCTTTCTTGAAGGCGTGGCGCTCGATCCGCGCTACACCCTAATGGACGGCATCCATCCGAATCCAGCTGGCTATCAGATCATCGTCGAGCGGACGCTCTTGCCGCCCGTTCTTGAGATACTGAGCGAGTTGTGAGAAACTCGCTGGTGGAGGGTGATATCAGGCAGGGTGGCGGATAGGTAATCATGCAGACCATGACGGTAAAGAAGCATTTTAAAATCAGTGGAAAAATTTTCCGCTACACCGTCGAGCCGGCGAGCTGGTACTTCGTCTATATCGATGATGTTACGACCGCGGCAATCCGGGCGGCCCGGACGAAGACCGTTGGTTTCCAGTATGTGCCGGTCGAGGCGAAGGTAGGGAAGACGACCTGGCGGACGACCCTGTTTCCGACAAAAGAAGGACCCTATCTCCTGGCACTGAAGGCCAAAGTCCGTCAGGCTGAAGGCCTTCGCGTCGGCGCGGTGATTCGCTTTACGCTGCAGCTCTTGTGATACAGTGAGAGCATATGCTTGCATCCAAACCTTCCTTTCGGCAGCTGGCGTTCCTCATCGATTACTGGTCGATGCCGCACTTTCTCCTCGGTACGCTCGTCGCGATGATGAGCAGTGTCTTCGGTCAACCCGCGGTGCCGTTTTTTTTCATCACGCTCGCCATCGCCATTTTGTGGGAACTCGTCGAGATGCGCTTCCGTATCCGCGAAGCCCGGATCAATGTGGCCTCGGACATCATCACCCCGCTCTTCGCCTTTATGCTGACTAGATGGATTGTCGGCTCGCAAACCATGACCCAAGAGCAGCACGTCGCGCTCCTCAGCGTGACGATTATCTTCTACGCTTTGGTCAGTTATGCTGCGTGGAGGGCACGTTACGATGATGACCCGGATTTCCAAGACACGATTGCGTAGCCTCCCGGAAATTCCAGGCTTAACTCTGTTTTCGGCTATTGGCCGGCCAGATTTTTCGGGTCAATAAAAAAAGCGCTCAAGCGCCGGGGTTTCAATATTCTTGCAGTTGAATGAAAAGCCCTCAATGCGGGCCAGACGACTGAATCCCAAAAATGATAGTGTCGGAAAAATCATTTCCCTGATACCAGGTGGGTTTCAATTTTTCGTGAGACCGTTCTGAAGGCTTTCCATCTCGAGTATAGCACTTTTCCAAGGAAGTCAACACGCTCGCGTTTGCGGAGAATGGTATACTGCAAAAAATAGATGACTCGCACGCTTTCATTGCCACTTATGTCGCGACTACTTCAATACGGCAGCGGGGCACTTCTAATCGGCACCGTGATTCTCTGGTCGTACTGGTCTTCCGGAGCTGACGGGACACTGCCGACGTACCGACCCGCCGATAGCGATGCACCGTCGACCGAGGGGCTTCCGACCGTGAATGCTCCAAACCCAGTCTCGCTCCCGGCGCTCATGGCTAAGGATTATGATGGACGTGATTTCCGGGTGGGGCGAGTGCTCGACGACAACGCCGCTTACACACGGACCTTTATCACGTACAAAAGCGGTGATCTGACCATTTCGGGAATCATGAATGTGCCAAAAGGGATACCGCCCATCACCGGCTGGCCGATTCTCTTCCTCAATCATGGGCATATCGATACAGCTATCTATACCAATGGCCGCGGATTGAAGCGCGAACAGGATTATTTCGCTCGCCATGGCTACGCGGTGATTCATTCTGATTACCGGAATCATGCCGAATCCGACAAGGATCCGGAAAATGAGTTGCATTTTCGGCTCGGCTACACCGAGGATATCGTCAATGCGATCTATGCAGTCCGAGCCGCCCGGCTGCCGTATCTCGATAGTGAGCGGATCGGCATGCTCGGCCACTCGATGGGCGGGGGCGTGACCCTGAATGTACTCGTCGTCGCGCCAACGCTCGTCGATGCGGCGGTCCTGTTCGCTCCCGTCTCGGCCAACTACGAGCGCAACTATGAACGCTGGACGAAACGCGAGAGCGCAACCGGGAAGCAAATCATCGAACGCTATGGGACGCCAGAAGCCAACCCGGATTTCTGGAATGCCATCTCGGCGAAGAATTACTTCGACCGTATCACGGCCCCGATCCAGAACCATCACGGTACGTTGGATGAGTCCGTCGAGTTGAAATGGTCGGATGAGCTCGAGGGGTGGCTGAAGGATGCCGACAAGGACATAGAGTATCTAGTCTATCCGGGCGAGCCGCATGAGTTCATCGACGCTTGGCCACTTGTCATGCGCCGCACTCTCGCTTTCTTTGACCGGCACGTGAAGGGGAAGCCGCGTTAGGTCGCTGCAGCGGACAATGCGCTATAATGAGGCAGCAAGACAAAAAAATGAAAAGATTTTTTTCGTATCTCTTTTTCCTCCTCCTGACAGCCGGACTGTTCATCGGGGTCTATTGGCTCAATTGGTTCCATCCCGCCATTAATCCGGGCCAGGAAGTGACCTTCGTTGCTGAACAGCCGTCGAATGAATCTGGTATTATCATCCGCGATGCTCCCGATCCCGAGGGACGCACGCCGGACAAGAATCCGCCCATTCTGGTCGAAGCAATCGCCTCCGGTTTGGATACGCCGTGGGATTTGGTTTTCACGTCGCCTTCCCGTATTCTCATCACGGAACGGCCGGGACAGATTCGCGTCCTAGAAAACGGCACTTTGCGCGAAACGCCGCTCCATGTTTTTACAGAAGTCGTAGAGAAAGGCGAGGATGGGTTGATGTCGATCGCAGTTGGTCCTGCATATTCGGAAAATCATTTCCTCTACGCCGCGATCGCGTATGGCGAAGCGGATCGGCTCTGGCTGAAAGTCATGCGTTTCATCGATACCGGAAATGCGCTCACTGAACCGTTTACTGTGATTGATCGTATCCCAGCCGCTCAGTTCCATGCTGGCTGCCGGATCGCGTTCGGTCCCGACGGGAAGCTTTATGTCACGACGGGTGACGCGACGGACAAGACTCTCGCTCAGGATCCGGCATCGCTTGCCGGAAAAATTCTCCGCCTCAATAAAGATGGGACGATACCTGACTGACAATCCCTTTGTCGGAAGTGCAGTCTGGTCACTCGGCCATCGCAATCCGCAGGGGCTGGCCTGGCAGCCGGAAGCTGGGATTCTGTTTGAAACGGAACATGGTCCTTCGCTTTTCGACGGACCAGCGGGTGGAGATGAAGTAAATAGAATCGAGAAGGGTGGGAACTATGGTTGGCCCCTGGTTTCGCATGAAAACTCGCGCGAAGGCTTCGTTTCGCCACTGGTCGTCTTTACGCCGGCCGAAGCGCCCGGCTCGCTCATGATCTATTCTGGTCGGGTCTTTCCGGAGTGGCGGGGCAATCTGTTCTTTGGCGCGCTTAAAGGCGAAGGACTCATGCGGATTCGACTGGAGGGGACTGATGCGAAAAAGGTGGCCGCATACGGTAAACTGGGCGAGGTCAAACTCGGCCGCATCCGGGCGGTAGTGGAAGGGCCGGACGGCAATATCTATTTCACGACGTCCAACCGTGATGGGCGCGGCCAGCCCGCGCCACTTGATGACCGCATCTTCCGCATCCGAGGCAAGGATTAGGCCCAAAACGGACCTTTTTCGGACACTTGACTCTTAGTACCCCCGGGGGGTATAATGCAGGGGTGAATTTCATGCGGTTGAACCTAACCCATTACCACCAGGAGCAGTCTTATGAGTACGTACCTTAAAGGCAAACACGCGCTTGTTCTCGGAGCGAGCGGCGGTATCGGACAGGCGGTGGCGCGCAAGTATGTCGATGCGGGTGTTTCAGCGCTCAGCATTACCTATAACAGCAAACAGGCTGAAGCGGAGGCGCTCGCCGAAGAATTACGCGCGAAAGGAGTGCGGGTCTTTGTTTCGGGCATTGATCGCATGAATCCGATGGCGGTGGAACAACTGCTTGAAGCTGCGGTGGCGGCGAACGGCCAGGAGATCGATATTGTCGCCGACAATATCGGCTACTCGCCTGATACGCCTTTCGCGGACCAGACGCCGGAACTTTGGGCCAAGGTGCTCGCTACCAATCTCATCGGCTGCTATGTATCGACACGCGCTATCGGCGACCGGATGGTAGCCAAAGGTATCAAGGGTCGTATCGTTGTTGTGACGTCGATCAATGGCCGCCGGACGTTCAGCTCGAATTCCGCGCCCTACGATTCTTCGAAAGCAGGCCAGGAAGCACTCGTTAAGAACGCGAGCTACTACTATGCGTCATCGGGCATCCACATTAATGCAGTGGCTCCCGGCTGGGTCGATACCCAGATGAACAAGACAGTCACTGACGAGGACTGGGCGATTGAGCTGCCGAAGATCAAGAGTGGACGGCAGGCAAAGCCAGAAGAGATTGCCAGCCTGATTATTTCGCTTTCCGGCGATGCCTCTGACTACGTCTACGGTTCAATCGTCGATATCGAGGGAGCGTACTACTAAAGAGGGCGAATCAGCAGTTCGCTGTTCCAGGGTCTTCGCACAAGGACCCTGTTTTTTTTGTCTCGAACGAGTAGAATGAGAGAGTGCTGCATTATCTTATTTCTGTCTATGGCCGCAAAGAAACGATTGGTCACAAAAAAGAATTATGGCCAGCTCGCGCTCGCGTTGCACAAAAAGTTGCGTGGGAAAGTGAGTGTGGTACCGAAAATCCCCGTGACAAACAAAGAGGATCTCGCTGTGGTGTATACGCCGGGCGTCGGCGCCGTATCGAGCTATCTCGCCACTCACCCGGAGGAGACGGACAAGTATACGATGAAGGGGAATATGGTCGCCGTCATCTCTGACGGTTCGGCCGTACTCGGTCTCGGCAATATCGGGCCTGCTGCAGCACTGCCGGTCATGGAGGGAAAAGCGATGCTCTTCCAGTCTCTCGCCGGTGTCGACGCGTTTCCGATCGTCTTGGCGACCCAAGACACCGAAGAGATCATCGAGACGGTGAAGCGGATCGCCCCCGGCTTCGGTGGCGTCAATCTGGAGGACATCGCTGCGCCGCGCTGCTTCGAAATCGAACGGCGGCTCCAAGAGGAACTCGATATTCCCGTGATGCATGATGATCAGCATGGGACGGCGATGGTGGTTCTTACCGGCTTCATCAATGCCTTGAAAGTCGTGAGGAAGAAAAAAGAATCGGTCTGGGTCGTCATCTCGGGCGCCGGTGCGGCTGGACAGGCGATTGCAGAACTTCTGATTATATATGGAGTGCAGAATATCGTCATCGTCGATAGTCACGGCATTCTCGGTCCGAATCGCGGTGATCTCGATCAGCACAAACAGGCACTGCGTTCCGAAACCAATCCGGATGGCATCGATGGCGATCTCTCGGTAGCGGTCACTGGGGCCGATGTTTTCATCGGTGTTTCGAAGGCGGGTGTCTTGACGGAAGACCATGTGCGCACGATGGCGCCTGATCCGATTGTCTTCGCGCTCGCCAATCCGGTGCCCGAAATCATGCCGGAGGCGGCCCTTCGAGCCGGCGCTCGGATAGTCGCGACGGGGCGGTCGGACTTTCCGAATCAGATCAATAATTCACTCGGTTTCCCGGGTATATTCCGCGGGGCGCTCGATCACCGTGTGCGGCGGATCACAGATGCGATGCTCGTGAAAGCCGCCAAGAATCTCGCCGCGCTCATCGCTAAACCGACCGCTGCAAACATCATTCCGAATACGTTCGACCGGCGCGTCGTACCGGCCGTCGCCAAAGCGATCCGGTAATCTCAGGCGGGATGTTATACTAATGGTAGAGTCAGCCTTCTATGCTTTGGATCAAGACCTACCTCCTCACTATCCCGGTGTTTTTCGTGATTGACATGCTCTGGCTCGGTTTTTTCGCCAAGGATTTCTATCGTTCTCAGCTCGGCGTGCTCTTACGAACGGAGTTCAATTGGGCCGCAGCTGGGATTTTCTACGGAGTCTTCATTATTGGCATCCTTTTTTTCGCAGCTGCACCGGCGCTCGAATCGGGTGACTGGAAACATGCGCTCCTGAATGGAGCCCTATTTGGCTTCATGGCCTATGCGACGTATGATCTCACCAATTTGGCGACTCTACGGGACTGGCCACTGACTGTCACGATTGTCGACATCGTATGGGGAACAGTGCTCTCGGGCCTTGTCGCACTCGCCTCATATCGGATCGCATTTTTCCTACAATCATAAACTTTGTGCCCAATGCAGTTCAAAGACGCGTTTAAAGTCGCTTCAATACCAGTCATCATCGCGTCTTTATGCTGCCTTTCGCCGGTCATTCTGGTTCTTTTGGGCTTGTCTTCGGTCAGTTTTGCAGCCTCGCTTTCGAGTACGTTTTACGGCGAATATAAGTGGTTCTTTCGACTGGCGGGACTGCTCGCCCTCGTCAGCGCCTACATCTATCATTTACGACGCCAGGGTATCTGCACGCTCGACCAGGCGAAGCGGGAGCGCCGCCGCGTCCTGAATGGCCTACTAGTCACTCTGATTGCCGGTGTGCTCGGTTACCTCTTCTTCCTCTACGTGGTGGTCGAGTATCTTGGGAAATGGCTTCAGATCTGGGAATAAGATTGACTAATCGACCGAAACGTGCCAAGATAGCTTGATTCAGTACTAACCTTTATCGCATGAGTTTTCATAACCTCGGTATTGCCCCCGGACTCCTCGCCATTATCGATGAACTCGGGTTCAAGACACCTACGCCTATCCAGGAACGTTCCATCCCAATTGCTATTACTGGCAAAGATGTCATGGGGATCGCGCAGACCGGCACGGGCAAGACGCTCGCATTTGGTATTCCAATGCTTGGACGCATTCTCGAAGACAAGACCCGTCAGGGACTCATCATGCTGCCGACGCGCGAGCTCGCGCTCCAGGTTGATGAGACATTTCAAAAAATCGGCCGCAAACTCGGCATCCGCACGGCGGTTCTTATCGGCGGCGACTCGATGGAAAAGCAGAAGCGCCAAATCCGTGCCAATCCGCACGTCATTATCGCGACACCGGGCCGTTTGAACGATCATCTCGGACAGCGGACAGTCCGACTCGATCAGGTGCGCATCCTTGTTCTTGATGAAGCGGACCATATGCTCGACATGGGTTTCGCGCCGCAGATTGCGGAGGTCGTGAAGCATGTGCCGAAAGAGCGCCAGACAATGCTCTTTTCCGCGACCATGCCCCATGAAGTCATCCGCCTCGCTACGTCCTATCTCAAAATCCCGACCCGCGTTGAAGTTGCCCCGCCCGGGACGGCCGTCGAGAAAGTCGCTCAGGAGCTTTTTTTCGTGCCACACATGGAAAAGCTCGACCTCCTCTTAAAACTCCTCAGCGAATACAAGGGAAGCGTGCTCGTCTTTACCCGGACGAAATTCATTGCTAAGCGCATCGCTCTTTCGCTTCGCAACAAAGGCCATCAGGCGGTGGAGATTCACTCGAATCGCTCGCTCTCTCAGCGTCGGGAAGCCCTGGACGGCTTCAAGGCGGGCCGCTACCGCGTGATGGTAGCAACGGATATCGCGGCGCGTGGTATCGATGTCTCCGGCATCGAAGTTGTCATCAATTATGATTTGCCCGAAAAGGCCGAAGACTATGTGCACCGCATTGGTCGAACCGCGCGTGCTGGTCGCGAGGGTCGCGCCATCTCGTTTGCGACGCCTGACCAGAAAGGCAATGTCCGCGATATCGAACGACTTATGCGTATCACCTTGCCAGTCACGGGCGGTACTGTTCCGGCCGGCGAAATGAAGCCGATGCGGACGGTTCGTCGTCCCTCTTCCACGGTTCGTCCCGGTACTCGCCATTTCGGCCGCCGGCCGCTAAAGCTGTACAAACTGACGATTCAGTGCTACGTTCCTGGTACTTCTTTCCCAACCAACTGCGGAGGTTTGCCATGACTGCACGGAAACGGAAGCGGGGGATTCCGACTCCCCCTGCCAATTACATCGAGCTACGAATCCCGCTAGCCGGCATCAAGCCTGAAACGCCGATGGCCACCGTCAATGACCTCGTAAGGCCGTTGGTGTTGAAGGCGATTTTGCATCACCTCCACGGGTTTCCGAGTGAAATCGTACCCGATGAGGGAGCGGTGGAATGCGACTATTTTGCGATTGGCCGCTCGCAGGACCGATACGCAGGCCGCAGTCGCATCAATGTCCGCTACCGCCTGGCTCGGCCGCCGGCCAAGTCGAATGCACGACAGCGATTCAGCAATTACAGCCGTTCTCGCCATCTGTATGCCTGGATTGGCCGGGGCACGCTGGGAGGCATTGCATTGTTCGTGCGCGATCAGTTGATTCGCACCTAAGGAGGATGACCACATGCGTTCTCTTTTGAAGCTCTCGGCGCCGTACCGGCATCGAGAGCTTTTCATTTGTTCAGAAATGTATAGTATACGCAGAGTATGGTAAAGCAGACTATTTTATTTATTGGCAGCCTGGCGCTTCTGATACTTAGCGTATTTTTTTCTTGGGATTACATGCTCGAGCGAGCGGATGAGGGCATGACATTCGATCAAGGGCTCCCTGTACTGCCGATCGTTGAGGAAGTGCGTGTGATTCATGATGAACCAGTCCCGATTTCCGAAATCGCTCCTGAACCTCTAGCAGTTCCTGAACCGAAATCCTGGCCAGCTGTCCCCTTCATGGTTCAAGCACCGACGGGGGAGTGGGGGAGGAGTGAATTCCAGAACGGATGTGAGGAGGCTGCAACGCTGATGGTCTCGGCCTGGCGAATAGGGAAGACGTACTCGAAGGATGAAGCAAAGAGCGAGTTGGTCGCCATGGCACGTTTCCAAGAAAAAATGATCGGCCAAGGAGTCGACACGGACGCGAATGACACGGCAGCGCTTCTTCTCGGGGAGTATTTTACAATTACGGATTATCATCTGAGTTATGATTTTTCGTTGGATGATCTGAAGCGGGCGTTGGCGGAGGGGCTGATTATTGTACCGACGAACGGTCAGACTTTGAAGAATCCCAACTTCACCCGGCCCGGACCGCTCCAGCATATGCTCGTCATCGTGGGGTACGATCCGCTAGCCAAAGAATTCATCACCAATGATCCCGGTACGCGCAACGGCGAGGGTTATCGCTACGCAGAAGATGTTTTATATGCCGCCATCCGCGAGTATCCGACGGGCAAACATTTGCCCGTCAAAGGCCAGCGCAAGGCGATGATTGTCATTCCTGAACAGTCCAAGCCTTGATGTTTCTCGCTTTTGTGCTACCGTAGCAGCACTGTTTTCGAAGTTGTTTCCCAATCGCAACCCACCACTAGAGGAGGTCTTCCATGACCGTCGCGAAAGTTAGTAAGCCGTCGCAGTTCACCGCGCGTATCAAGCATGATTTTTTCATCCACCCGATCGGGCAAATGACATCAGCGAGCACAATGCTGCTCTTGAAAGCGTTCAATCTAGGCGATTCAGACGCCGAAATGACACATCTGGAACTCGGTCCCAGGAAGAAGATTCCGGTCTGGCCAGTGACAATCGGGGCGATGTGGCAAGTGCATCAGTCCAGAGACTTCCATGTGCGGGAGCACTATCTTCTTTATCGGAGGAATCCCGCCACCAGAGCCGTGAGTCTCGTGCCGGATACGTATTTTCACGGCGTTCGGACCAATCCCGTCGTCAAAGCAGCGCGACGCGCGCTGTCCGCCATCCACGCGGCCAGAACAAAACCAACCACGGCCAAAGCCGCTGCTAAGTGTTAGACTTCAGTCCGAACACGGAGCGAGAAACCAGCCAGGGAGCAACTGTATCCCGGTTGGTTTTTTTTATGAGTGCTATACTTTTTCATATGGCTGTACTTCGCTCTCGTAACATCTTTGATCCGAAAAGTGAGTCAGCGTTCAAGCTTTCGCGCTCCAAGATCGAGCAGTTCCTGTCTTGTCCACGCTGCTTCTATCTAGACCGGCGGCTCGGTGTGGGGCAGCCTCAGGGACCTCCCTTCAACCTGAATAAGGCGGTCGACACGCTTCTGAAGAAAGAATTCGATATTCATCGGGCTGCTTCGACACAGCATCCGCTCCTCGAAAAGTATGGCGTCGATGCACGGCCGGCGGCTCACGAGAATCTCGATATCTGGCGCGAGAACTTCCAGGGCGTGCAGTTCCATCATCTACCAACTAACTTCATCATCACAGGCGCGATCGATGATTTGTGGATCAATTCGCGAGACGAGTACATCGTGGTTGATTACAAAGCGACGAGCAAAAATGAAGTGATTGATAAATTGAACGACGGCTGGCATCACGCGTATCGTCGTCAGATGGAGATTTATCAATGGCTCCTCAGGGCGAACGGCCACACAGTTTCGTCGACGGGCTACTTCGTCTACTGCAATGCGGGGACGGACCACGAGGCGTTTGATGCGCGGCTCGAATTCGATATTCATCTCATCGCGTATGAGGGGAATGACGATTGGGTCGAAGGTGTCATCTATCGCGCAAAAGAGTGCCTCATGGCAGACCAGGCGCCGGATGCGGCTCCTACCTGCGATTTCTGCGTCTATGCTGGCGCTCGAAGGGAGCGGGGCATATAAAATAAATAAAAACGGGCCGCATACTTTTCAATATGGGCCCGAGAAGTGGGGTCAGATAAACAACTAGATGGGGAGCCGGAGCTGCTCCTTGGGTACGGCCACACGGGTGCGTTGCATCTTGGACTTTACAAGATCCTGAATGATTCGCCGATGTGCCAAGTAGCCGTCCGTGAAGGGGATTACCTGGTGCGGTCGAGCCGCTTTGGGAAACACCTGTTGAAACACGCTAACGTTGAAGACCGGCCCCATCCGCGCGATGACAGCATCGCGGATCGTGTAGTAGTACTCAGGGTGATTGCGCAGAGACACAGTATCCTCCAGTGGTTTGTAAGTTTACGATGCTAATACTATACACCATCTAAATAATAAAGTCAACCCCGCTAGAAGTAAGTCCGGCCCGTCTTGTCATCTGCGATAAGTATGGGCCTGCGTACGTATCCACTGGACACACGTGGTTGGTTTGCCATACTGTGACCGTGACTTCCGACGGGATCAAAGAGTGTATGATACCCATTCATGACCCACCTTTGGCAGAAGAAAATCAGTCTCAAACACTTTCTGAAAGAAAACACGCTGCCCGAAATTCCAGGGGTCTATTTTTTCCTGGGAGCGGGGGATGAGATTTTGTATATTGGCAAGGCAACCGTGCTCGCCGACCGGGTGAAGAGTTATTTCGGCCCGGACCTCGAAGCGACACGCGGGCCGAAGCTGATCCTTATGCGCGAGCGTGCCATCGCGATTGCTTGGATTGCGCTCGACTCAGTGCTCGAAGCGCTCCTGTTGGAGGGCCGACTGATAAAAAAATACCAACCAGCTTACAATTCGGATGCCAAGGATGACAAGAGCTACAACTTCGTGGTTATCACCAAAGAAGCGTATCCTCGCATTCTGCTCGTGCGCGAACGCGATATCGAGACGGGGAAGTTCACGTTTCCCATCAGGGAAACATTTGGTCCCTACACGCGCGGCCAAGCGCTCCACGCAGCTCTCAAGATTGTGCGTCAGATTTTTCCGTATCGTGACAAATGCGTCCCGTATGCAGAGCTCACGCAGGAGCAGCGGAAAAAATCGCGGCCTTGTTTCCATGCCCAGATCGGACTTTGTCCCGGCGTCTGCGCTGGAACGGTAACGGCGGTGGGATATCGAAAGACCGTGAAGCGCATTGCACTCTTCTTCGGCGGCAAGAAAGCGCATCTCGTAAAAAATCTCGAGCGTGAAATGAAAGTTGCCGCCAAGGAACTGCGATTCGAGGAAGCGAATGAGATCAAGAAGCTCTTGTTTAGTCTCGGCCATATCCGCGATGTCGCATTGATGAAGGCCGATCGCGAGGAAGGTTCAGCGGCGCGGATCGAGGCGTATGACACCGCGCACCTCCAAGGCGAAGCAACGGTCGGTGTCATGACGGTGGTGCAGTACGCGCTGGCGAAGAAAAGCGAATATCGGCTTTTCACGCTCCGCAACGCTCATGGCGGCAACGACTTGTCGGCGCTTGAGGAGATTCTGACGCGACGTCTGGCGCACGGCGAATGGCCGTTGCCTGAGCTCATCGTGGTTGATGGGCCACTCTTGCAGTCAGATGTCGCGACGCGGATCCTGAAAAAAAAAGGTCTGACAATCCCCGTTGTCGGCGTAGTGAAAAATTCCAAGCACCAGCCTGATCGAATCATCGGACCGCGCGGACTCGTGAAACGTTTTGAAAAAGACATCCTCTTCGCGAATGCCGAAGCGCATCGTTTCGCGATTGGTTTCCATCGGAAGAAGAAACGCGAATCTTTTCTTCAAGGCTGAAATAATCTATTGCACGGGCGCGTTTTGATGATCTTTGATTGTATCCGGTCGCGTCTGGATGGAGCGATACTTTACCCACGCCTGGAAACCTGGTACACTGGGAAGCAACTTGTTTCTATCGGTCATTCCTCAATTCTCTAGTTGTCTTTCTGGTCCGGACTATGCCTGGAAAAAAGAGTGTCATCGAGATACGCGGAGCCCGGGTGAACAATCTGAAGAACGTGGACATCGACATTCCGCGCGATTGTCTCGTCGTTATCACCGGACTGTCGGGATCTGGGAAATCATCACTCGCTTTCGATACGCTGTACGCCGAGGCCAACCGGCGTTATGTCGAATCACTCTCGGCCTATGCGCGGAACTTCATGGAGGGCTACGACAAGCCGGATGTCGATACGATAAAAAATCTTTCTCCGGCCATCTCGATCGACCAAAAGAGCGTCTCACGGAGTCCACGTTCGACGGTCGGGACCATGACGGAAGTCTACGATTTTCTCCGTCTCCTCTTTGCCAAGGTCGGGAAGCCGCACTGTCCGAAATGCGGCCAGACGCTCTCGCGCAAGACCGCCGTAACCATCTTGAATGAAATTCTGGCGCTGCCGAACGAATCGAACCTCGTCTTTGCGGCGGAAAGCCCGCTCCTCGCCGGGAAGAATTGGCAGCAGGCCATCGATCTGGTCGATGACTGGGGCTTTGTGCGTGTTTGGTACCGCGATGCGGCGGTCTTGCTTTCTGAGCTGCGGACGATCGTCGACCTGACGGCTCCGGCCGAGTGTTTGATTATCATCGACCGGATCGCGCTCGATACTGCCCGACCGGATAAAGAGCGCATGCTCGACTCGATTCATACCGCCTTTCAGACCGGTCAGGGTGTGATGCGACTCTTGGCGGACGGGGAGCATTTTCATAATTACCATGAGCGCTATCGCTGCGAGGTCTGCCAGGTCGAGCTCCCGGAGTTTTCACCGGCGCACTTCTCGTTCAATAATCCCGAGGGTGCCTGCCCGACCTGCAGCGGCTTGGGCGTGACGTTGGAATTCGACCCGGCGCTCGTCATCCCGAACGATATGCTGTCGATCTCCGAAGGGGCTATCCGTCCATGGAGCAAGATGAACAGCGATCGGGGAAATGGCAACGGTCCGATGGCACTCTTGCGGGAGATGGCAAAACGCGAGAAGATCTCGCTCGATATCCCGGTCAAGAAACTCACTGAGAAGCAGCGCGAGTATATCCTCCGTGGGGATGCAAAGCGTGATCTGGCGGATGAATTCGGTTTCCCGGGTGTTCTCGGCCTTTTGGAGCGGAAGTATCGCGAGACGAAGTCCGATCACCTGCGAGCGGAGATCGAAACCTTCATGTTCATGCAGCGTTGTCCGGATTGTCTCGGGAAGCGGCTGCGCCGAGAGTCGCTTTCGGTCTTTGTGGGCGAGCGGAATGTCAGTGATTTTGTCAATCTTTCTATTGAAGAACTTATTGGATTCTTCAAAAAGCTCCGGGGTACGCTGCTCCAGAGCGGGGAGGAGAAATCGCTCGTTGATCCATTGTTCAACGAGATGGAGATGCGGCTCACGGCCGTCGATAAGGTCGGTCTCGGCTATCTCTCGCTGTCGCGGAGCGCGGATACCCTTTCTGGCGGCGAAGCTCAGCGGATCCGGCTTTCGGTCCAGATCAAGTCCGGCCTTTCGGGCATCATCTATGTCCTGGATGAGCCGTCGGTCGGGCTGCATAGCCGCGATACGGACCGGCTCATCCGCGCGCTCGAAGAGCTCCGCGGTGCCAATAACTCACTCGTCGTAGTCGAGCATGACGTCTCGATTATGCGCAAAGCGGATTGGATCATCGATCTCGGACCCGGTGCTGGGAAAGAAGGCGGGGAGATGATTTTCTCCGGCACCCCGGAGAAGCTGATGAAATCAAAAATGCTGACGGGACAATACCTCTCCGGCAAGCGTTCGGTCGTGAAAAAGGAGTCCCCCCGCCAGGGATCCGGCCGAGTCCTCTCGATTGAGGGCGCAACGGAACATAACCTGAAAAATGTGACCGTGGATATCCCGCTCGGGAAATTCGTCTCGGTCTCAGGCGTTTCGGGATCTGGCAAATCGACCCTGGTGCACGATATCCTCTCACGGGCGCTGGCCAGGCATTTTTATCAGGCCCGAACGGAGCCCGGCGCACATCAAGCAATCAAGGGCATCGAGCACATCGACAAAGTGATCACCGTCACGCAGGATCCGATCGGGCGGACGCCGCGTTCCAATGCCGCGACGTATACCGGTATTTTCAGTCTCATCCGGGACGTCTTTGCCGCGACTCCCGAAGCGCAGAAGGAACGGTATTCTGCTTCATATTTCAGTTTCAATATGCGCGGCGGACGCTGCGAAGTCTGCCAAGGCGGTGGATTGAAGAAAATCGAGATGTATCTCCTGCCCGGATGTCTATATTTCATGTGAGGTCTGCAATGGAACGCGCTACAACGCGAAGACGCTCGCAATCCAGTATCGGGGTATGCATATCTCCGAGGTTTTACGCATGACGGTCGCTGAGGCGCGGCACTTCTTTCTTGACCAACCGATGATCGAAGAGAAGCTCCGAGTTCTCGAAGAAGTCGGTCTCGGTTATCTCGTCTTGGGCCAGAGCGCACCTAACCTCTCGGGCGGAGAGGCGCAGCGTATCAAGCTCGCGACTGAACTCGCCCGGAAATCGACAGGCAAGACCCTGTATATTCTCGATGAGCCGACAATCGGACTGCACTTCGAAGACGTCCGGCGTCTGTTGGAGGTGCTCAACGCGCTGGTGGACAAGGGGAATACGGTCCTGGTCGTCGAACACAATACCGATGTGATCAAGGCCTCCGATTGGGTCATCGATATGGGACCGGATGGCGGTGACCGCGGCGGCATGATCGTCTATGCCGGGGTACCTGAAAAATTGAAAAAAATAAAAGCGAGTTTTACCGGGAAGTATCTCTAAACGTCCGACGCCGCGTATGCTCAAAAAGGCTATCCTCGCGACGATTGCCTACTATGACGCCCTCGAATATCCTTTGACTGGGTTTGAGGTGTGGAAGCATCTCATCCAGCCGAGCGAGGCACTGACAGTCGGTCCAACACTCGGGGAGACGAACGCAGCGCTCGAGGGCTCATTCAGAGCGGAACGGCCTCGCTGTTCCGGGGTTTTGTCGTACTGCCGGGTCGGGAATTGCTCGTTCCGACCGCGTATCCGCTCCGAAAAACACGCGGTGAGAAAAATCAAGCGCGCCGTGCAGCTCGTTCGCTCGCTCGCTTGGGTACCTTTTGTCCGGATGATCGGACTGACAGGAAGTCTCTCGATGAAGCGCGGCGACGAGCACAGCGATTGGGACTTGTTCGTCGTGCTTCAGAAGGGGGCGATTTGGCGCGGCCGGACGGCATTATCGCTCATCCTCCAGCTGATGGGCAAGCGCCGCCACGGGCGGGCCATCGAAAATCGCGCCTGTCTCAATCATTTCGTGACGGATGGCAGCCTCGAGATCGTCCTACAGGATTTTTTTTCGGCACATGAGTATCGATTCATGTACCCGATCGTCGGGGAGGAGACGTTCCGTCGTTTCGAGTTGGCCAATCGCTGGATGGTCAAGATCAAACCGGCGTTCCGCCCGGCGGACCTGCCGGTTTTCTGGATGCGCCGATCCAGGAATTTCCAGCGATGGATCCAGCGATGGTTGGAAAGACTCTGTTCCTGGAATGGCCTGGAGGCTCGGCTGGCGCGGTGGCAGAAAATGAAAATCATGAATAATCCGAAATCGCGCGCGCCAGGCGCCTTCATCGTGGCGACGGACGACGCGCTTATCTTTCTCCCGCATCCCAAAGGACCGATGGTTTTCGAACGTTTCAAGGAAAAACTTTCGATCGCGAGTCTTTCGCTCTAGGCACGCCTGCCACGTGCTATAATGGGGAAAAAGAAAAGCAAAAGAGAACGGCTATGCCGAAGTATTTGTATACAGCGAGAAATATCTCGACGGGCGAGACGAAAGGCGGGGAGATCATCGGCAAGGATGAAAGCCATGTCGGTCAGGATCTCCGCGGTCAAGGGTATCTCGTCACATCCCTCAAGCTCATAGAAGAAGCGACGGAAGGCGTCCAGGTAAAGTTCCTTGACCGCTTCCGGTCGGTGCCATTGAAGGAAAAGATGATGTTTACGCGAAACCTCGCGGTTATGACATCATCGGGTTTGACGATTTCACGCGCCATCCATAATCTCGCCCTGCAGACGAAAAACAAGCGCTTTCAGAAGATCCTGAACGACGTGCATGATGATGTCCAGGCAGGCAAGCAACTCTCTGAAGGTTTGGCCAAATACCCGAGCGTATTCAACGATCTGTTCGTCAACATGGTTTCGGTCGGGGAAGTCTCGGGAAATCTGGAGGAGGTGCTCGATATCCTCGCGCTTCAGCTTGAGAAGGAGCACGAACTCCTCTCCAAGGTGCGCGGAGCGCTGATTTATCCAGCGGTCATCGTTGTCGCCATGATCGGCATCGCGACGCTGATGCTCACCTATATCCTGCCGAAGATTACGCAGACATTCGTCGATATGGACGTGAAGCTTCCCGCCACGACGCTCTTCATCATGGGGCTTTCAAGTTTCCTTATCACTCACTGGCTCTTGTCGCGTCCTGATCGTCGTCGGATCGATGGTGGCCGTCCGCGTCGCCGCCAAGACTGAAGCGGGCCGTTATTTTCTCCATTGGCTGGTGCTGCGGCTGCCGATCGTCGGCAATATCGTCATCAAAGTGAACTGCGCGCGTTTCGCCCGCATTTACAGCTCGCTCTTGAAGAGCGGGGTCTCGGTTATCAACGCGCTGACCATCGTTTCTCGGACTCTGGGCAATGTCTATTACAAGGAAGCCCTGATCAAAGGCGTGGAAGAGATTCAGAAAGGGACAGAGCTTTCCAAGATCATCGGACAATACCCCGTGATTTTCCCGATACTCGTGACCCAGATCATCCAGGTCGGCGAAGAGACCGGAAAGACAGAGAACGTCCTTCAGCGCTTGGCGGAGTTCTATGAGGAGGAGGTTTCTCAGATCACGAAGAATATGTCATCGATCATCGAGCCGATCCTGATGCTCCTCATCGGCAGCATGGTCGGTTTCATGGCTGTGGCCATGCTCCAGCCGATGTACAGCGTCCTGGAAAATATCCAGTAATGATTTCCCGTATGCAGAGATCTACCGAACGGCGATCACTCCAGGGATTCACCCTCGTCGAAGGGATGGTCATGCTGTTTCTCTTCGTGTTGATTACGACCGTTTTCTTCCAGACGTTTGCCTACGGTACGGCGCTCGTCCAGCAATCGAAGTATCGTTTGGGTGCGGTAGCGCTGGCTAACCAGAAAATGGAAATCATTCGGAGCCTGGATTACGACAATATCGGCACAATCTCCGGCATTCCGGCGGGCGATATCACGGAGGATGAATCGGTGCAGGTGAATAATAATTTGTACCAGGTCCACACCTTTATCCAATACGCAGACGACGTATTCGATGGGAGGCTGGGGGACAGTCCGAACGACTTGGTGCCGAACGATTACAAGCGCGCGCGGGTTGAAGTTGCCTGGGGAGCGGAGAGCGAATCCGAGAAAGTCGCGCTCTTCTCGACTTTCGCCCCACCTGGAGTCGAGCAATCCGTCGGGTGGAGGCATTCTCTCCATTAACATCCTTGACTCACAAGGAAACGGGGTTTCAGGCGCGACGGTTCACATTACGAATAGCGCCGTGAGCCCGACGATCGATGTGACGACGGCCACGGACTCAACCGGTAATCTTTTCCTGGTTGGCGCGCCAGCCAGTTCGCAGCAATATCATGTGACGTTCTCCAAGAGCGGGTATTTTGGCAGCCTGACCTATGCGCCCTACCCCACGACGGCCTTCATCCCGACCGACGTCCATGCCTCAGTCGTCAATGCGACCGTCAATCCGGCGTCATTCGTCATGGATCGATCCTCGACCCTTCACCTGAGAACCAAGGATTCATTCGGTGTGGCGATACCGGATATCGATTATCGGATCGATGGCGGCCGTCAGATTGGCACGCAGTCTGGTACAGGAGTTGCCGTCTACGATTTTGGTGAGGCTGCAACGACCGATACGAGCGGCGAGCATGATTACGCGAATCGGAGTTACGGGAGCTATATCTGGACGCTCGACGCCGGTGAGACAGGGTACGCGTTCATCCGGCTTTCTCCCGAGTCAGGTTCGGGCGCCAATCTTATCACGCTGACGCCCGATACCACCCAGGAAGTCCAGATGATCCTCGCTGATGAAGCGGTAAACGGAGTGCTCTTCACGGTGACGAATGCTGACGATGCTACGATCGTCAACGGCGCGTCGGTGCAACTGACCAATGCAACACTCGCCTACGATGAAACAGTGACAGCGAACATCTATGGTAAAGTCTATTTCCCCGCGAGCGCCACGCCGGGACTGGCCGCCGGAACCTATGACTACGAGATCGTCGCCGCTGGCTATACGACTAAGACCGGCACGGTCACGGTGACCACCGGTTTGGAAGTAACCACCATTGGCCTGAATCCATCATGATGCAATATCCGTTCCCAATTCGTCGAACCAAGAAGCTGAAGGGTCTGACACTGGTTGAAATGCTAGTTGCTATTTTCATCATGTCGGCGGGGATGCTCGGCTTCTACCCTCCTCTTTTCAAGCAGCTGGAAAAGCAATAAATTCATACTCGAGACCGGGTACCACGGCAGTCCGGGTAAATCGGGCCTCAAGCGAGATTATCAATAATCTTCGCAAAGTCCGTCAAGCCGACAATGGCGATTATCCGATCGAATCTGGCGATGATTTTGATATTCAGGTCTACCTGGATATCGATAATGACGGGGTGACAGAGCGGGTGCATTATTGGCTCGATACGGTCAATGATTGGTTGATGCTGGGTATTCGCGAACCTTCGTCGGCGGTCCCTCCGAGTTATGCATCTGGCGATGGTACGACCAGGATTCTCGCCGAGTACATTGTCAACGAAGCCGCTCAGCCGGTTTTCTACTACTATAATGAGAATTATCCAGGCGATACGGTGAATAACCCGATTCCGACGCCCATCGCGATCGAAAATGTTCGGCTAGTGAGAATTTTGCTCCGGATGAATATCGACCCGATTAAAGCGCCGAACAATATCAACGTCGAATCCTTCGTGGATCTCCGTAATCTCGAATCATATGGCAATTAGTTCCGCAATAAGGAAAAAAGGAAGCGCGCTCGTGTACGCTCTGGTCATCATGACGGTCGTGCAGATTGTGCTGGTCTCGATCGTCGAATATCGTCTCAACGAACATCAAGTACACTCTGAATATCCGTTCGCGCGAACAAGCGCTGCAGATTGCGGAGGCGGGAATCGATTTCTACCGCTGGTATCTCGCGCATAATGTGGAGGGAAGGACCGCGTCGCAGATCCAGAGCTTCTGGGACGACGGGAGCGCATATGGCGTGGGGACAGCCTATGAATCGGACTATTCGGATCCGAGCGGCGGAGTCATCGGCCGCTATCGTCTCGAAGTTACGCCTCCGGCGACCGGTTCAACGATTGCAATGGTGAAATCGACCGGTTGGACGTACAAATACCCGGCGGTCACGCGCGTGCTTCAGGTCCGGCTGCGTCGGCCGTCGTGGAGCGAAAACGCCGTGCTGGCGAACGACTTCATGCGCTTCGGTGCGGGGACGGAAACCTTCGGCAAGATTCACTCCAATTATGGCATCCGCTTCGACGGGCTTGCCCACAATGTCCTGTCGAGCGCCGTGTATAAGTATAATGATCCCGACCATACGGGCGGCGATGAATTCGGCGTGCATACGCATGACACGCCAGTCGACCCGTTGCCGGTGTCGCCCGCATTGCCTCCGGCCCGGACCGATGTCTTTGAGGCAGGACGGGAGCTTGAGGTTGCCACCATTGATTTCAATGGCGTGCTCGGTGACTTGAGCCTGATGAAGACAGCCGCCCAGTCGACCAGTTCGTACTACAGCGGTGCAGGTGCGGGCAATCTCGGGACGCGGGTTATCCTGAAATCCAACGGGACCTATGATACCTGCAAGGTAAATGCCTATAATACGGCTTATTCCATAACGCGGTATCTGAGGACTTCTAGCTCAAGCACGTGTGCCGCTTGTTCGGGATTATGCCTGAGCAATCATACGATACCGGATGACGGAGTGATTTTCGTCGAAGATAACGCGTGGATAGAGGGTACCATCAACGATCGGAAAGTGACGATCGTGGCCGCCGATCTTCTCGGCGGCGCGGCGCCCTCAGTCTATATCCTGAATGATATCCGCTATACTAATGCGGATGGCAGGGATGTCATCGGTATCATCGGTCAGAACAATATCGAAATCGGGTGGGCCAGCGAAAGTGATCTGCGCATCGATGCTGCGCTTCTGGCGCAGCAGGGACGAGTCGGCCGCGAGCACTACACGTCAAAGGGCTACTCACCGGATTCGAAGTCAGTTATCACGGTCTATGGCGCCATCGCGACCAATCTCCGTTACGGTTTTGCTTGGACCGACGGGACTGGCTATATCACTCGCAACCTCTACTATGATAATAATCTTCTTTACTATCCGCCGCCGTATTTTCCAACGGGTACGCAGTACGAACTCGATCTCTGGGAAGAGCTCTAGTCGCGCGTGGTATGATGATGAGTGAAGAAAAAAGAAACGAAACAAACATGCCGCTATGAGTTTTTTTCGGAAAAAGATTTTTGATCTCTTCCCTCAGCCCTTCGGCCTGGATCTGTCCGATCTTTCGGTCAAAGCGGTCTGGCTGGAGCGCGAGGGGAAGGAGGACATCGTCTCCAGTTTCGGATCGGTTCCGATCGCCATCGGCAGCATCGTAGACGGGGATATCATAAAGGAGGACGTGGTCGTGCAGGCCATCAAAGACCTGCTCGAGAAGACGAAACCGCGGCCGGTCAAGACACGCAAGGTCATCTGTTCATTGCCGGAAACCAAAGCGTTTCTCCGAGTCGTCTCATTGCCCGAAATGCCGAGCGACGAAGTGAGGGAGGCGATCAAATGGGAAATCGAGGCCAATATCCCGCTCACGCTCGACCAAGTGTACTACGATTATCAGATTCTCGATAAGAAACTCGTCAAGGAAAAAAACAAATTGAGCGTGCTAGTGGTGGCGGTGGCGCGGAGCATGGTCGACCAGATTCACGCGGTCTTGGAGAAGTCCGGACTGGAAGTGGTCGGGCTGGAGACGGAGTCGATCGCCCAGGCGCGCAGTCTGCTCATTGAGAAGGACGAGGATAAGACGCGGATGATCGTGGATATCGGCGATCGGCGGACCAGCTTTCTGGTCGCAATCGGCCATACGCCCTGTTTCACATCGAGCGTTCCGCTTTCCTCCCAGATGATTTCCGATGCTATTTCGAAGGAGATGCGCATTTCATTCGAAGAAGCCGAGGCCATGAAGATCAAGTACGGACTGGGATCGCTCGCCATGCAAAGCCCGCTCTTCAAGGCCGCCCAGCCGATTCTCGAGAATCTGGCCGTCGAGATCGAACGCTCGACGAATTTTTATCTCAGCAATCTCGGCTATTCGAACGCGATCGATAACATCGTGCTCTGCGGCGGCGGATCGAATATGAAAGGGCTCCTGCCGTATATGACGAAACGCCTGAACCAATCGGTCGAGTTCGGCAACCCCTGGGTCAATATCCAGCTCGGCCGGACACTCCCACCAATCGATCGGGGACATTCGGTCCAATACTCAACGGCCATCGGCCTCGCGCTGCGCGGCCTGGATGAATATGAGGATCTTACTTAATATCTTGCCGGAAGAGAAACGGAACGGAATCGTTCGACGATTCCGCTCCCGGTTTTTCCTATGGCAGACAGTACTTATACTCCTCCTCGAGGTGTACTATGTGGCTGTTCTCGGGGGAATCTATATGATACTGAATTACCAAACTGAGGTGGGAACGGAATCACTCATTACTTTTGACCAGTACAGCGAAGAAGCGAAAAAACTCAGCGAATATCAGGAAGAATTCAAGCAAATCAATGCTCAGACGGAAAAAGTCAATCGCTATCAGCGTGCTCACTTTCATTGGAGCGCGCTCTTTGTCGCTGCTTCAGGAGCTCGCTCCCAAGGGAGTCGTCATCGTCGAGCTCCTGACGAAGGATTATACGGTTTCGATTTCCGGCCAGGCAGGGACACGCGACCAATTTCTCGAATTCGAATCGGCCCTGAAAGGAGCGGAATGTGTCAGTGATGTCCGGGTCCCGATTTCGAACCTGTTTTCTCAAAAAGAAATTGAATTTCAAGTGGATTTCAAGCTGAAGCGGGAATGTCTGCTCCATCTATAACACTATGACCAGCCCGAATATCGCACAACTGAAGCCATGGCTCATGCAGAGCGCACTGATCGTCATGATTGGACTGGCGGGCTGGTTCGTCATCCGGCCGTTTCTCGTGACCATCAAAGGGAAAATGGATGATATTCAACGACTTTCTGTGACGCGGGAGCACAGGGAGAAGCAGCTCGAAAAACTTCCCGATCTGGAGACCCAGCACGCTTTGATTGAAGCGGAAGGAGATCAAATCGACATCATCCTGACCAAGGAGCGTCTCGTCGAATTCATCGAGACGCTTGAGCGGTTGGCATTGGTTGATGCTGTTGAGATTGAGATTGAATCGCGCGATAATGCTTTCCTCGAAAGCAAAGTGACCGCTGTGGAGAAGACAACAAAGAAGGAGGGCGCGAAGCCAGCCGCTACGGACAATCTGGATGAGCCCGTCGAGACCCCGAAACGCGGGGCGAAGGAAACCGGTATTATCACGGAACTGCCGCTCAAGACATTCCTGAAGCTCACCATCACGGTCACGGGAGAATATGCCTCCGTCGTCCGATACCTCCATCACCTCGAAACGCTGCCTTATGCGCTCGATGTCATCGCTCTGAATATCAAAGAGCACCCAGAGACTGGGGAGGAATTATCGTCCGAATCTGGTGTATTCAACCCGTTTGGAGAAGCAGTGCCAGAGGTGACGCGGGTTGCTCCCAAAGGGAGGCTGGACGCCACCTTCGAAACGGTCGTGTATATAAAAGAATAACCTATGAAATTCTCCCTGAAGCAGATCTCATTTGACTCGGTCAGGCGCCGGAGTCTTTACTTCTGGATCCGGCATTACAAATCACTGTTTGCGATTCTCTTTTTTGTGCTGTCGGGATTCGCTGGCTATCAGTGGCACCGTGACCTCTATCGTTATACCTGGTCAGTAGAGGAACGAAAGGAGTATCTTGAGACGATTGCCAAAGAAACCGTCTTTCAAGAAAAGAAATTTCAAGATGCATTGGGACAATTACAACAGACCCGCGAAATACATCAGTCGGATTTTAATCCAGGGAGAGATTTGTTTGAAGGCGTTCGGAAGAAGGAATAGGAATCTTGACGACTTGATATATTCGGGGTAGAGTATCCGAACGTTCAATTACCACACTATGGGAACACGTTCCGCGACACTCACTGCGATCTTTTATGGACAACCCGCCTTTCGCCTCCGCCAAGCGGAGGCGGCTTTGTTTCGGCCAGAATGGCGTTCTTGGGAGAGTGTGACTGTACTGCCGAAGGAATGGCGTTCGAAACTCTCATTGGAAGCTGCCTGGCTCACGCTGCGGGAAGGAGCGCTGCTCCAGAGCGCGAAGAAAGACACCTTCAAAGCGATCCTTGAAACGGCGGATGGGAAACGCATCGAGACCGTGCTCATGCAGAATGCCCGCGGTTTCTGGAGCATCTGCGTCTCCTCCCAGGTCGGTTGCGCCATGGCTTGCACATTCTGTGCGACGGGCAAAATGGGCTATACGCGCAATCTTACGGCTGATGAGATTATCGACCAGTATCGCTACTGGATGTATTTTCTGGATGAACATCGTGATTTGGCACAGCGTATCAGCAATGTCGTCTACATGGGGATGGGGGAACCATTGGCGAACTACGACAACGTGAAATCCTCGCTCCAGGCCTTCCTCGCCCACACCGACATGGGACCGACGCGGCTGACCGTCTCGACAGTCGGTCTTATCCCGATGCTCCGGAAACTCCTCACCGACGAAACGTGGCCTCCCGTCCGGCTTGCTATCTCTCTCCACAGCGCCGATGCCAAGACGCGGACCGATATCATGCCATCGTCGTATCCGAAATTCCTCGACGATCTGGCAGCGTGGACAAAGGAGTATTTCTTGAAATTTGAGAGCCGGCGGCGGCACCTGACTTTCGAGTACATCATGTTGGCCGGCGTGAATGATACGTCTGCACATGCCGACAAACTCGTCGCGTTCGCGAGGAAAGTCGGTAAGGTGAAGATCAACCTGATTCCGTACAATGATACGAAAAGCAAGTACAGCACGAGTGTGAGTACGGCCCTTATCGCTTTTGAAACCAAACTGAACCGGGCAGGGCTCGATGTCACGCGCCGCCGGACCATGGGCGCCGATATCGCCGCCGCCTGCGGCCAGCTCATTGTGGAAAAGAATTCAGCGTAGTACTTTCCGATTGATTCCAGAGGTGTTTCCGGTTACAATCGTTAGGTTATATGAGAAAGCGATATTTCATCCAAACCTTCGGGTGCCAGCAGAATACGGCTGATTCCGAGCGGCTGGCGAGCTATTATGAGGCACGCGGCTTCGAGGCGGCACCGAGCCTAGAGAAGGCTGACACGCTCATCGTGAATACCTGCATCGTGCGCGACCGGGCCGAGGAGAAAGTCTACGGTCTGGTACAGAATCTCCGCGAAAAATCGAAGCGCGGACCTGATGATTTGCATATCGTCATCACGGGCTGCTTGGTCGGGGCAGCGGCCCGCGAACCGTCGGGGAAACTCATTCAGCGCATGAAAGCACGCCTACCGAATGAGGAATTCCTGCCGCTCGAAGATGTCGGTTTCGAGCCGGAACCAAAGCGTGGTGCCGGAAATATGGCCTCCGTTGTCATCTCGAACGGCTGCAATAACTACTGCGCATTCTGCATCGTACCATTTTCTCGGGGCAAAGAACGTTCCCGGGCGTTCGCCGAGATCCTGCATGAAGTGCGCGAAGCCGTTCGAGGAGGGAAAACCGAAGTGATGCTGCTCGGTCAGAACGTAAATTCGTATGGTGCGGATTTTCTCATGGAAAATATACGGGCTGGTTCGGAGTATGCGCTGCCAGACGGTACGGCCGTGAAGCCAGTGATGGTCAAACACTTGGGCCGTCATCGCATCCCAACCCTTTTTCCACATCTGCTCGAAGCGGTTGCTCTGATTCCGGGTGTAAAAAAGGTAATGTTTCTCTCAGCCAATCCGTGGGACTTCTCGGACGAACTCATCGAGTCAATCGCACGACATCCGAATATCGATCGTCTGCTTCACCTCCCTATCCAGGCGGGGAGCGACAAGATTCTCCGGGCTATGAATCGCTGGTATACCCGCGATGAGTATTTGGCGCTCATCGATCGGATCCGGTCCAAGGTATCGGACGTCCGATTCACGACGGATATCATCGTCGGCTTTCCGAGCGAGACGCGGGCGGATTTCGAACAGACACTCGATATCGCCAATCGAGTGAAATTCGACAAGGCCTTCATTGCCTGGTATTCGCCGCGTCATGGCACGGCAGCACTCAAGATGGGCGATGACGTGGATATCCACGAAAAGAAGCGTCGCTATACCGAACTCGATCACCTCGTCTTGCGTCTCTCGGGCAGGGAATATCTGATTGGAAAAACTCTGAAAAAAATGGCTCCAATCGCTGCGTAAGAGCCACCAGCGTTGCTGTTATACCCGGATGAGAAGTGCTAGGATAAGGGGAGAAAACCCCGCTATGCTTGAACGCTATAACCTCATCTCTTGGAATGTCAACGGACTGCGCTCTGCGGGGAAGAAGGATTTCGTCGCGTGGATGCAGCAGGGTAAGTTTCCGATTGTTGCCGTCCAAGAGACGAAGATCAGCGACCCCGATCAACTGACCGAGGAGCTTCGGAATCCGGACGGCTACACCAGCTATTTCAGCTGCTCGACAGAAAAGAAAGGCTACAGCGGCGTCGGAATCTACGTGAAGAAGCAGCCGCTCGCGGTGAAGACGTTTTTCGGGGACAATCTTCTTTCGCGCGAGGGGCGCGTGCTGGAGATGGAATTCCGGCACTTTACGCTCCTGAACGTCTATTTCCCCAATGGCGGTTCGGGCGAGCTCCGGTTGCAGTACAAGATGCAGTTTTACGAGGAATTTCTTCACTATCTGATGCATCTCCGGAAGCAGGGGAAGAAGATCGTACTGTGCGGTGATGTGAACACAGCCCATCAAGCAATGGATTTGGCACGGCCCAAAGAGAATGCGAGCACTTCCGGTTTCCTCGAGATGGAGCGGGCTTGGATCGATCGACTCATTGTAGCCGGCTTCACCGATACGTATCGTTTCCTCCATCCGACTGAAGTCGGGTATACCTGGTGGGATATGAAGACTCGCTCGCGCGAACGTAATGTCGGATGGCGGATCGATTATTTCTTCGTCGACTCCCGTCTCGTCGGAAATGTAAAAGAGGCGATCATTCTTGCAGATGTGGCGGGTTCTGATCATTGCCCAATCGGACTGTCACTCGTGTTTTCCGATACCGAAGCCTAGACCATGTCTCTGGACGAAACAATCTTGCATGTTCCCTTAGCGGAGCGCTGCCGGCCGCGACGACTCGCGGACTTCATCGGACAAGAAAAGATTCTCGGTGAGGGCTCGTTTTTGCGCCATGCAATCGGCGCGGACCGAGTACCATCGCTGTTGTTCTGGGGACCGCCCGGGAGCGGCAAGACAACCTTGGCCCGACTTATCGCCGAGGAAACGAAATCGCATTTCATCCAGCTCTCCGCGGTGGAAAGCGGGAAGAAGGATATTCAGCGGATTGTCGAGGGAGCTCGCGCGACGGAGCGGCTCGGTGCTCGGACCATTCTCTTCGTCGATGAGATCCACCGCTGGAACAAGTCCCAGCAGGATGCCCTGTTGCCGCATGTTGAAAATGGCACGATTACCCTCATCGGCGCGACGACGGAGAATCCGAGTTTCGAAGTGAACGCGGCGCTGCTCTCGCGGACACGGGTACTGGTTCTAACGCCCCATTCATCCACAGATATCCTTTCGCTTCTCGTGGCCGCTCTCGAAACAGATGAGGTATTGAAGCGGGGGAAAGTCAAGGCAGAGAGCGCGGCCTTACGTTTCATCGCCGGGATTTCGGGCGGCGATGCACGAGCGGCCTACAATATTCTCGAGGCTTGCGCGAGTCTGGGGCAGCTGATCACATCGGAATTGGTCGAGGGGGTCGTGGAGCGTTCGCATATCCTCTACGACAAAGCCGGAGAGGAGCATTATAATATCATCTCAGCTCTCCATAAATCGATGCGTGGCGGCGATGCCGATGCGGCGCTCTATTGGCTCGGTCGGATGCTGGAGGCAGGGGAGGATCCGCTCTATATTGCTCGCCGCCTCGTCCGTTTTGCGTCCGAGGATGTGGGAATAGGGAATTCGTTCGCGCTGCCGCAAGCGGTCGCCGCCTATCAGGCTGCCCAGTATATCGGCATGCCTGAGTGTTCGGTCAATCTCGCCCAGGCGGTCGTGTACCTCGCACAGTCGAAAAAGTCGAATGCGCTCTACACCGCGTATAGCAAAGTGAAAGCCGATATCGCCGCTTTCCCGAATGAGTCAGTCCCACTCTATCTGCGCAATGCCCCGACCACATTCATGCAGGATCTCGGCTACGGAAAAGGATATAAATATACGCCGGAATTCAAGAATCCAGCGGCCGCGGCTCAGGACTACTTGCCTGAGAAATTACGGGGGAGGAAATACTTGTAAAAAAATGAACGCCCCGGCAAGCCAGGGCGTATCGAGACGCGCATTAGTCAGAAAGGAACGAATCGCTGCATTTCAGGATTCGGTTCGGATCGACATGGGGAGTCAGCGCCAGTGACTCTCGGCAGCACGCGTAGATGTTTTGTTTCGTACCATGGACGGTCACTCGGCATACCCAGCGTTTGTCGTAGCGGTCATGACCGCAACGGAGGCATGGATTTGACGATTGCGTCAACGGCATGCCTAGAGCTTTCAGATCCTTCCGATCAGCACCTTCAAACATAGTTCTCTCCTTTTCAGTTGGGAATGAACGAAAAAACCGGTTCCTTGTGGGAGACCGGCTTCTTTTTGTCCTCGAGCTGCATTTCCTATAGGCATTCAAGAGCAAAAACAAATCGGTCTCCCTTCTTCCAAAAGAAGAAGGCAAAAATCGAGCGAATCAACATGGACCGATATGTCTGCATATGGAAAAAGTATACAAATCTCGCCCGACGGTGTCAAACGGCCAGCGAGGTGCTACAATGAGTGCTGTTTACTTCCTCACTGCGTAAGTCCCATTGCCTTTTATGCGTATCCGGACCGAGCGAACGCCACCGAAAGAAGCTGTCTTGGTTGTTTTTCGAGCTGGAGAGGGGGAGGATTGGCACCAGAGTACAGGCAATCGTCCTACCCTTGAACTTGGCATTGGTTCGCCGCCGGTTCTGAAACGACGCGGATTCATTCTCCTCATCCGGCGCATTATTACGGCGGCCAAGACAAAAAAAATCACTGCGCTCGTGATCGACTTCGCTCGCCTCCGAGAATTAGCGACGGATATCGCTGACGCAGAATTGGCCGAGCTCGTGAGTGTGAATCTATTATTGGCCGACTATGCGTTTGAGGATTATAAAACCGCACCGATTGACGGTTTCCCTCATGTGAAAAATGTCTATCTCTTGCATGCAAAAAGCACAGCTATTGCAATCGGCCTGAAACGGGGGGGAGTCATTGGCGAGGAAACCAATGCCGCGCGGCATATTTCGACGATGCCAGCGGGAGAAATGACACCGGCCATATTGGCGCAGCATGCGCGCAAAACCATGCAGCGCCTCCCGGTGACGGTCACGGTCTGGGATGAGCGACAGATCAAGCGTGCTGGCATGCGTGGAATTATCGCGGTCGGCAAGGGATCGGCTTCGAAGCCGCGTTTCATCATCCTTGAGTATCGCGGCGGAAAAAAGTCGGACCCACCGGTCATTCTCATAGGAAAAGGCGTAACATTTGATGCAGGCGGCATCAATCTTAAACCGACGACTGCCCTACTCGGGATGAATATGGATATGTCGGGCGGGGCATGTGTGATTCATACGCTTGCGGCGTGCGCCCGGTTGAAATCCTCGAAGCATCTCATCGTGCTCGTTCCGGCAGTGGAAAATATGATTTCAGGAGAAAGCTACCGTCCCGGCGATATCATCCGTACCCTCTCGGGTAAGACCATCGAAGTTCAGGACACGGACGCGGAGGGTCGAATCATCTTGGCGGACGCACTCACGTACGCCAAGCAGTTTGATCCCAGCCTCGTCGTTGATGTCGCGACGCTGACCGGATCGGCGATGGTGGCACTCGGCGAACGCGCCTCGGCACTCTTTACCGAGGATGAGAAGCTTGAGACGAAGCTTCGGCATATCGGCGCAGCCGTGGTGGATCCAGTATGGCCGCTGCCCCTCTGGGATGAATACCTTGAAGATATCAAGGGGTCCTACGGCGATATCGGGAATGTTGGGAACACGAAATGGGGCGGCGCGATCACGGCGGCCATCTTTCTGAAACAATTCATTGCGTATCCATGGGCGCATCTCGATATCGCGCCGCGCATGACCAGTATTGCCGGCGAGCATTTGGCAAAAGGATCGATCGGCGCCGGTGTGCAGCTCCTCGTGCGCTTTCTCTCAAATAAGAAATGAACGGTTGACGAAGACTTCCGAGATTGCAGATAGGAACATATCCTGACCCTTGACAGAGAGTTGCATCTTTGAAACGATCTGATATACTGGAATTGCTGAACTCCTTCCACCCCCCTCACCATCTATTGTCACACCGACGCCCCAATACTTGGTCCTGTGGAAGGACCAGCACTCGCGAGCAGAGGGATTCAACAACGTTGAACCCTCGCTTTTCTTTATTAGGGAGTAATTTCTGAGAATATTCGTGAAAGTAACGCTCAATGAGAGCGTTTTTTGGCTTTTTAAAAGGGTATTTGCGTATATTTGGAAAGTGTCATAAAATGGGTAGTAAGAACAGTGAAGTGGTGAAATGTGGTGAATTTCACGGAAACACGTTTACGGTTCGGTTTTGCCACGCTCTGTCGGGCACGCACTGGCGGCTCGTTGGGGTTTAAGTCTGCGCGCTTATGTTCATCGGCGAGTATCAACATTCGATCGATCCAAAAAAGCGCCTGGCGCTGCCTTCGAAATTTCGCGGGGAGCTCGGAACCCGGGTCGTCGTGACCCGTGGACTCGATCGTTCACTTTTCGTCTATCCGGTGAAAGTGTGGGAGATACTCGCGGGAAAGCTCGGTGCGCTTCCGGTCGGTGAAACAGGTACGCGCAGCTTTATTCGGCTGATGCTCGCGGGCGCGACGGATGTCGAGCTCGACGCTCAGGGACGAGTGCTCATTCCCGAATACCTCAAGACCGAGGCGGGACTGAAGAAAGAGGTAACCGTTGTCGGGCTCTACAACCGGCTTGAGATCTGGGATACCAAAGAGTGGCAGAAGTACAAACACCGCGCCGAAAAGAATACCGAAAAAACTGCCAATGAACTCGGCAAACTCGGTATCTACTAGTTTTCGAATACGTACCTCAACAATATGGAACAGGGAAACACAGAGCATGTCCCGGTCATGCTTGAGTCAGTGCTGAGCGCGCTCAATCTCCAACCGGGTATGCGAGTCGTCGATGCGACCTTGGGCGGCGGCGGATACACACGCGCTATCCTCGAGCGTATCGGTGAAGCCGGACGGCTGATCGCGTTTGACTGGGATGAGTCAGCTATCGATCGGTTCCGGTCCCGCGCGGCCGATGATGCCATGCTCTCGGCGGCGCTCAGGACGAGTCGGCTCATTCTGGCTCGCGCATCCTATGCAGCCATCCGAAACGTCCTTCAGGAAAATGAATGGGCAGGAACTGATGCGATTGTCGCAGATCTCGGGCTCTCGAGCGACCAGCTGGCTGATCCGTCACGCGGTCTCAGCTTCCAGACGGACGGACCGCTCGATATGCGCCTCAATTCCGAAGAGACCGTCCAGGCAGCACACCTCCTCAATCAATTGAGCGAGGCATCACTGACTGATCTCTTTCGCACCTACGGCGACGAGCCTGAAGCAAAGCGTATCGCGGCGGCCGTCGTATCCGCCCGTCGGAAAATGCCTCTGACAACAACAACGGCGTTACGGGAACTCATTTGGGAAAACGTCGTTCCCGCTCGCCGACGTGGCAAGATCCATCCCGCTACCAGAGTCTTTCAGGCGTTGCGCATTGCCGTCAACAGTGAACTCACCCATCTCGAGCAATTCCTGTCGGCCATTCCGGCCGTACTCCTGCCCAACGGGAGAGCGGCGATCGTCGCGTTCCACTCGGGTGAGGAAAGAATCGTGAAGCACCTGTTCCAGCTAGAGACCCGTTCAAAGGAACCACGCTTAGTCTGGGTGACGAAAAAACCGATCGTTCCCAGCGTGGCAGAAATTCGAGCGAATCCGCGCTCTCGCAGCGCGAAGCTCCGGGTCGTCGAACGCCTCGCCTCGCCGAAACAAAAATAAAACAAAATATGCGCCTCTATTCCGAGCGTCAAATCCAAAGAAAGCCCTATTTTTCCGGGAAGCTCTGGGAGCCGTATGCCGCCGGCGCCCATGTCGCGGTCGTCGCACTCCTGGCGCTGTCGCTCCTCTCGGCGGGCCTGTATGTCTACTCGGTGAATCGGAGCGCGGTCCAAGGTTATGCCATACGAACGCTCGAACAGGAATTGCGACAATTAAAGAAGGTGAATACCGAGCTCCGGATTCATGAAGCTGAAGCCCAATCGCTCTCGCGTATCGAGGCCGGCAGTCTTGAACTCCGGATGGAAAAGGTGGGGACCAGTCATATTATCAATACCCAATCGAACGCCGTCGCTTTCCGCTGAGTCTCTCCTTATGCCGACCATGCGTGCTCCGCTTCAGCCAGCTTCCCGTCCGGCTCGTCCGGCAGCGCGCTGGCGGCTGTATTTTTTCCGCGGCGCCCTGTTTCTTTTAGGGTTTGTAATCATCGGCCGACTCTACGTGATTCAAGTCATTGGCCGGGAGAAATGGGTTGCAATGGCCGAGGGACAACACACGGTGGCCCAGGCGTTGCGAGCGGAACGGGGAAGCATCTCGCTGCGTGAGGGTGCAGAGAGCTATCCTGTCGCCGTGAATCGCGAATATCGGCTCGTCTACGTTATCCCCAAGCTCGTGGAGGATGTTCCGGGTACCGCGATTACGCTCGCGGCCGTGCTCGGCGTTGATGAATCGATGGTGCGGGAGAGACTTTCGGACCGAGCTGATCCGTTCGAGATCATCAAAAGGAAAATCAGTCCGGAAGAGGAATCCAAACTTAGGGAGCTCGATCTGAAAGGCGTCAGTTTTCTGCCCGAGGGATATCGCTATTATCCAGCTGGCGAACTAGCCTCGAAGGTCATCGGCTTCGTCGGACCGGGCGATGACGGTGAGATTGGTATTTACGGTGCTGAAGCGAGTTGGAACAGTGAACTTCACGGCCAGGACGGCACTCTCTCCCAAGAGCGAGACGCGGCTGGCCGTTGGCTCTCGCTGACTGATCGGGAACATGTCGAGCCGAAAGATGGAGAAAGTATTGTCTTGACGATTGATCGCGTCGTCCAGTACGAAGTGGAAAAGATTCTCAGTGAAGCCCGCGAACGCTTCAATGCCGATGCCGCCTCAGCGATTGTCCTTGAGCCGAAGACGGGGAAGATCCTCGCGCTCGCCGCTGTGCCGCAGTTCAATCCGAATGAATACGGAAAAACCGAAGATCTCAGTCGCTTCATGAATGCACTCGTCAGTCTGCCATATGAGGCGGGATCGGTGATGAAGCCGTTCACGATGGCGATCGGCATTGAGGAGGGGAAAGTCAGCCCGAACACGGAATTCATCGACACGGGCGTCGTGAACGAGGCGGGCTATGCTATCCGGAACGCCGAAGGGAAAGTCTACGGCCGGAGCTCCATGACTACAGTGCTCGATGAATCGATCAATACCGGCGTCATGTTCGTCGAGCGCCTCGTCGGCCCGGCGGCGTTCCGTGAAGGGTTGAAGAATTTCGGTTTTGGTTCCCGAACCGGCATTCGACTGCCAGCGGAGCATGCCGGGAATCTGCGCAATCTCGATAACTTGAAATCCACGATCCAGTTCCTGACGGCATCTTTCGGCCAAGGCATCACGGTGACGCCGCTCCAGCTCGCGATGGCGTATGGAGTACTCGCGAATGACGGCATCCTCATGAAGCCGCAGATCGTTGAACGCATCACGGACCGGAATGGCGCGACGCGGACACTGGAACCCACGGAAGTGCGGCGAGTACTCTCCCAAGCGACGGCGCGCACGGTTGGCGAAATGCTGCGGAGTGTTGTCGTCAACGGCCACGGGAAACGAGCGGATGTGCCTGGGTATCTCGTCGGGGGTAAGACGGGGACCGCTCAGGTGGCGAAATCCAATGCCCAGGGTTATGAGGAAAACATCACCATCGGGTCATTCGCCGGTTATGCGCCGATCAACGATCCGCGTTATGTTATCGTCGTGAAGTTTGACAATCCGCGAGACGTCCAGTGGGCCGAATCGAGCGCCGCGCCGACGTTCGGCGCCATCATGCGATTCTTGCTCTCGTATGCTACAGTACCGACGACCGAAACCATCAAGCCATAAATGACCATGAAGACTCAGACTACTACGCTGAAAAAGGGGATGGCCCGATTATTCGGGGCGCTGGCCCGGACGGTGCTCCGTGCTCGCCAGCCGATTGTCGTCGGTATCACTGGCTCGGTCGGGAAAAGCTCGGCCAAGGAAGCGATTGCACTCGTCCTTTCGAAGAATTACCAGGTACGTTTCTCGCCTGGAAACTATAATAATGAATTTGGACTACCCGCCGCCATTCTCGGAATTTCGAGTCCGGGGCGATCGATCAGGCGTTGGTGCTCCGCTCTGGTCCACTGGTTCGCTATCATGCTTCGTCTGGAGGCGTATCCCGAAGTACTCGTACTGGAGCTGGGAGTGGATCATCCCGGAGACATGGACTATCTCCTGGGAATCGTCCAACCGGATGTCGCGGTACTCACGCGGATAGCGGGAAGCCATTTGGCGAATTTCGAGAACCTTGCGCAGATCGCCAAAGAAAAAGGCAAGCTCATTGCGGCATTGCCCGAGACCGGCTCCGCTGTCCTGAACGCAGATGATGAACGGGTGATGCGGCAAGTGGAACGGACAAAAGCGGCAATCATCTCGTTCGGCCTTTCGCCGGCGGCGACGCTGTCGGCCGACAATATCCGCCTCTTACAGGAAAATGGCCGCGTTGATGGGCTGTCGCTCAAGCTCAACTCGGGTGGGAAGTCTATCCCAGTACGTCTCCCGCACGTGATCGGACGGCATCATCTCACCGCGGCGCTCGCGGCGGCGGGCGTGGGAGTGGCGCTCAAGATGAATCTGGTCGATATCGCCGCTGCGCTCGCGGGCTTCAAGCCGCTGCCGGGACGCATGAGCCTTCTCCTGGGGGACAACGCCGTCCGTATCATCGATGACACTTATAATGCTTCAGTGGTTTCGACCGAAGCGGCGCTATCTACGCTGCGCGAACTCATTGCGCCGCGCAAAGTCGTCGTGCTTGGCGATATGCTCGAACTTGGTCCGGGATCGGATGAAGCCCATCGATCGCTTCGCGACGCAGTCATCGCGAGCGGGGCCACGGTCTGCGTCGGCGTCGGCCAGCATATGCGTTTTCTCGTTGATGCGCTGCGTGGAACGAATTTTCCCGACAAGAGCCTGTATCATTTTCTCGATCCGGTTGCTGGCGCAGCCGGTATCGGCGCCATTACTCGTCCTGGCGATCTGGTCTTGGTTAAGGGATCGCAGGGCTTGCGGATGGAATATATCGTTGCCGCGATTGTCGGCGAGCGGTCGGCGATCGAGAAAGAGCGATTGCTCTGCCGCCAGTCAGCCAGTTGGCGGTCGACACCCTTTACTGCTCCGGAGGAATGGCAATGAACGCTGGACAATGGATTGAACTTTCGGTCCCGATGGCATACTATAAATGTGTAGTCATTTAAACCACAATACCTCTGGATGCGTATGACCGATTCAACGCGGGACAAGGAATTTATCGAATACGTCGTGAAGATGTTGGTGGACAATCCGGATAGCGTGAAAGTTGAGCGGAAAATCGACGAGATGGGGGTGCTCATTACGCTTGATGTCCACGCGGACGACATGGGCATGGTCATCGGCCGCGAGGGGATGACGGCCAAAGCGCTCCGGACGCTTCTCAGGGTCATCGGGGCGCGGAACAATGCGCGTGTCAATCTGAAGATCAATGAACCGGAAGGTGGCGAACGGCGCGAACGCAAACACGAAGCGGTCGCACTAGCCGCGCCATTGGCACCCGCCGAGCCGTTCGAGCATGTCGTGCCCGAGACACCGGCCCCCCGCTCGCTCGAGGACGTGATGAACGATATCAAGCTCTAGCCGGTCGCAAGGCGTTCAGAACCAAATCTGGGCGCCTTTTTTGTTTTCCGGAGATAGGGTAGGATGGAGACGCTTAACACTGTACCCAGAGTATGAACGTCAAAACAACTGATATTCCTGGTCTTCTCATCATTGAGCTTCAGTCGTTCACTGATGAGCGGGGATTCTTCGTGGAAACCTACAGCCAGGACCGGTACCGGGAAGCGGGGATAGCTGTCGAGTTCGTTCAGGATAACCTCTCCGCTTCGAAACGGGGTGTCTTGCGCGGACTGCACTTTCAGGCGCCGCCGTTCGCTCAGGGCAAGCTCGTGACCGTGTTCCAAGGTCGCGTCCTCGATGTCGCGGTCGATATCCGGTTCGGCTCGCCGACTTTTGGCCAGCATGTCGCCGTCGAACTCTCGGCAGAGAACAAAAAGCAGTTCTGGATACCGGCCGGATTCGCTCACGGCTTCGTCGCACTGGAGCATGACACGCTCTTTGCTTACAAGTGTACGGCGCCGTATTCGAAGGAGCATGACCGCGGCATCCGCTGGAACGATCCGGCGCTCGGCATCGACTGGGGCGTGAGTGAGCCGATCGTCTCAGAGAAAGACCAACAGCATCCGCTTTTGAAAGATATCGCGGAGGATTTTACAATATGAAATTTCTGATCACCTGCGGCGGGCTTCAACTGTCCGAATCGTTACGCGAAGCGTTGCGGGCGTGTCGGATTGAGTAAAACTGAGTATTGTTGAAGTATGAAAATTTTAGTTACGGGAGGAGCTGGTTTTATAGGCTCCAATTTCATCCGTCATATTCTGGAAACGCGGCCGGAGGCCGAGGTCGTGAATCTCGACGCCCTCACCTACGCGGGGAATCTGGAGAATCTTGCAACGCTTCGGACGGAGTCGCGGTACCGGTTCGTGAAGGGGGATATCGCGGACGCGGCGACGGTGGACCCGCTGGTCGCCGAAACCGACGCGATCGTCCATTTTGCCGCCGAGAGCCATGTCGACCGTTCTATTCTCTCGCCTGACGCATTTGTCCGGACCAACATTCTCGGCACCTTCACGCTGCTCGAAGCGGCGCGGAAGCATACCAAGCGCTTCCATCATGTTTCGACGGATGAAGTCTTCGGATCGCTTACGGCCACTGACCCAGCGTTTCACGAAGCGACACCGTATGACCCACGCAGTCCGTACAGCGCGACCAAAGCCGGATCCGACCATCTCGTCCGGGCGTATTTCCATACCTATGGCTTGCCGGTGACCATCTCGAATTGTTCGAACAACTATGGCCCGTATCATTTCCCCGAGAAGCTCATCCCGCTCGCAATCACGAATCTCCTTGAGGGAATGAAAGTGCCGGTGTATGGTGACGGAGCCCAAAGACGCGACTGGTTGTATGTCGAGGACCACTGCCGAGCCATCGCGCTTATCCTCGAACAGGGCAAACTCGGCGAAACGTACTGCATCGGTGGGGATGGCGAGCGCGAAAACATCTGGATTGTGAAAAAACTCCTCGAACTCCTGGGCAAAGACGAGCGCAGATCGAATACGTGACCGACCGCCCGGGTCATGACCGCCGCTACGCGATCGACTACTCGAAAATTAAGTCCGAACTCGGCTGGCAGCCAACGGTGAGTCTGGAGGAAGGTCTGGCTAAAACTGTCGAATGGTTCAAGGCCAATGAGAGTTGGTGGAAAAATGCTTGCCAGAAACGCGACCACATATAGTGCGATCGTGGGCTGGTGAAGAGCGAGGAGTATCAGAAATACTACGCTGAGCAGTATGGGCAATAGTAGTCACTATAGCAGTTTGGTGGTTGAGTATGTGGGAACTATGCCCGAATGTATTTATATAGTACAGTTGAATCTGTCCATGTTCAAAGTAAATCAATATTGTATATAGTTATATGGCAGATCGGATTCTATTCCTGATTTCAGGGGTCGTCATGATTGGAGGGGCTTATCTGTCTATGTTTTTTGGTGTTACTGGATATATGGCCTTCTTTTTATTTTGTATCCCCATTATGTCTACTGTACTCAGGCCAATTGTGTCTGCACATGGGGTGGTCAACCAAGAAAGTAAGCTTGCCTTTCCCGTGAAATTAGTCAGTTATACAATGCTATCCTATGGATTACTTACTATTCTATTATTGATTACAGACTCTATTTTTGTTGGTTCAATCCCGTTAGTATATCTGTTTCTAAGCATATGTTTGTATCCAATTGTGCATTTCACCTATGTTGTTTTGCCTAAAAGCCTGACGCGAGAGAGGGGACTGATTGTTCCATTTTATCCAAGCGGAGTAACTTTGGTATTGGGATACATATTTGTGTACATGTATCATACAGCAGACCTGTCCCCTATCTTAATACTGCCCATAATAATCTGTTGTATTACCAGTCCTTTTCTGTACAAACGGAGCTTTGAAGTTATGCTTCGTCAGGGTGGGTCAACAGCATATACTAAAAAACAATACCTCATACAACTCTTATTGGTTTTTGTAATAGGATTTATTGTTTTCGTATCCGGATACTTGGGTATGGGGCTTTCGAGTATAGAATACGGATTGCCTGGCCTATGATTTCACACTCGGAGATCTGAAAGCGGCTCTCTTTGAACATATTTTAGGTATGTAGCCTAGCTTAGGTTAACATGCATTGAAGTTATGCCTGTGACGCTGGCTAGTCGTTTTGCTATAATGAAGGCACTATGGAAGGAACACAGTCAAAACAACGGAAGAAAGTCCTGATTCTGGGGTCAAAAGGGACTTTGGGCCAGGAACTGGTCCGGGAGTTCCGCATGGCGGGCTATGAGTTGGCCGCCTGGGATATCGGCGATATCGATCTAGCGGAGACTGAACCGTCGATTGCCAAAATTGAGGCTTTCGCCCCCGAAATCATCATCAATGCGGCGGCGTACAATGCGGTCGACGCCTGCGAGACCGATGACGAAGAGTATCGCAAAGCGATGATTCTGAACCGTGATGTCCCGGGCTATCTCGCGCAGTATGCGGCAGGGAAGGGCATCCTCTTCGTGCATTACTCGACGGACTATGTGTTCGACGGCGTGGCGGACGGCGGGTATGCCGAAGATGCGACGCCGCATCCGATCTCGCGCTACGGCGCTTCGAAATACGAAGGCGAGAAAGTGATGCTTGCCGCCGGCGGCAAGGGCTATCTCATCCGGCTCTCGAAACTTTTTGGTGAGCCCGCGACGTCGAAATTGGGGAAGCGCAGTTTTTTCGAAATCATGCTCGCCAAAGGCAAGACCGAAACGCAGGTAGATGTCGTGGATGATGAAAGGAGCTGCTTCACGTACGCTCCTGATCTCGCGCTCGCGACGCGCCAACTGATCGAATCCGCGTCCGCACCGGGCATCTACCATCTCCCTAATGAAGGTAGTGCCACCTGGTTCCAAGCAGCACTCGAGCTGTTTCGCAAGGCGGAACTCCGGGTGGAAGTCGTGCCGATCGCGAGCCAGGGATTCCTCCGACCTGCCCGGCGGCCGCGCTCTTCCGTTCTCCTCAACACGAAGCGTCCCCGGCAGCGTCCCTATACCGAAGCCCTGACCGAATTTCTCGAAAATTTTCTGCCCACGCTATGAAACATCTCGCCCAGGCCGATCCTGCAGTCGCTCGGATGATTCAAGGCGAGCTTCGGCGCGAAGAAGACGGACTCGAGATGATCGCGTCCGAGAATTACGTTTCACGGCCGGTACTCGAAGCGCTGGGGAGCGTCTTCACGAACAAATATTCCGAGGGCTATCCGGGCCGGCGCTACTATGGCGGGCAGGAATTTACCGATGCGGTCGAGTCGTTGGCTATCGAACGGGCGAAGAAGCTCTTTGGCGCCGAACACGCGAATGTCCAGCCGCATTCCGGGGCGCCCGCGAACATCGCGGTCTATGCCGCGCTTCTCGAGCCGGGGGATACGATACTTGGCATGGATTTGTCTCATGGCGGACACCTGACGCACGGCCATCCGGTAACCTTTATGCCGAAAATCTATCGCTTTGTCCGATACAAAACCGAACCGGATGGCAGCATTGATTATAAAAAGCTCGCCGCACTGGCAAAAAAAGTAAAACCCAAGTTGCTCCTGGCAGGTTTCTCATCATACACGCGGCAGCTCGACTATGTGAAGTTCCAAAACATCGCCCGGGCGGTAAAAGCGTATTCGATGATGGACATGGCGCATATCGCCGGCTTGGTCGCGGCGAAAGTCGTCCCAAACCCCGTCCCGTATTTTGATGTGGTGACTGCGACAACGCACAAAACGCTGAGGGGTCCACGCGGCGGGCTCATCCTCTGCCGTGCAGCGGTGGCCCAACGGATCGACAAAGCAGTCTTTCCGGGTCTTCAGGGCGGGCCGCACATGCACGTGATCGCGGCCAAAGCGGTCGCGTTCGGCGAGGCGCTCCGGCCGGACTTCAAGCGCTACGGAAAACAGATCCTGAAGAACGCTAAGGCGCTCGAGAAGGGATTACGGGCCGCTGGTTTCAACATCCTCTTCGGTAAGACGGAGAATCACATGGTCATGGTCGATACGGTCGCGAGCCATGGTGTTTCGGGAAAGACGGGCGAGCAGCTCCTCGATGCAGCGGGAATCACGGTGAATAAAAATGTCATCCCGGACGATCCGCGCGGCCCGATGGACCCGTCGGGTCTGCGCATCGGAGTACCGGCCGTGACGACCCGGGGGATGAAAGAAGCAGAGCTGAAGGTGATTGCATCCTGGATCGATGCCGCGCTCCGTTCCCGGGGCGATGCAGCGGTGCTCGCGAAAATCCGAAAGGAAGTGAAACGGCTGTGCAAAAAATTTCCGGTCTATCGATAATCCCGATCAGTGCTACTTGCAGCACCCCTCGTTGAGTGCTATGAAGAATGGTCAATTATAAACTATCGGTTCCATCGTATGAAAGGCATCATCCTCGCTGGCGGCAATGGCACCCGGCTCCTCCCGTTGACGGCCATTGCGTCGAAGCAGCTCCTCCCGGTCTATGATCGGCCGATGGTTTTCTATCCGCTGAATACGCTCGTTTCGGCCGGCATCCGCGATATTCTCATTATCGTTTCGCCAGAGCACGCGGGCAATTATCTCAATCTACTCGGGTCGCTGCTCCGGAAGCATGGAGTCAATATTTCTTTCATCGTGCAGAAAGAACCCCGAGGTTTGGCCGAAGCTTTCATTCTCGGGGAAGATTTCATCGATAATGGCCCCTGCACCATGATACTTGGCGATAATCTTTTCGAGGGCGACTTTTCCGAAGCGGTCCAGAGCTTCGAAGGCGGCGGCCGGATTTTCGCGAAAGCCGTATCTGACCCAGAACGTTTCGGCGTCGTCGAATTTGACTCAACATCCGGCCGAGTCATTTCGATCGTCGAAAAACCGCAGGCACCCAAGAGCCACTATGCAATTCCCGGTCTGTACATTTATGATGCGGAGGTCGTATCTGTGGCGAAAAGCCTCACGCCGTCAGTCCGCGGCGAGCTGGAGATCACGGATCTGCATAATTACTATCTCGGAAAGGGCCGGCTCGATGTCCGGGTGATCGACGGAGCCTGGTTCGATGTCGGCACGCATGACTCGCTCCTTGATGCCAGCATTCATGTCCGCGAAAAGAATTTCCGGGACCGTTTCCATCCGATGATAGAAGCGGCACTCAGCGAGTTCAATCAGGAATTCAAGCGCATCATAGCTATTAAATAGGTGACACATAACACTATGCATGATCGACAGAGACCAGTGAAGAAGGCAATTCTCCCGGTGGCGGGTTTTGGCACACGCTTCCTGCCGGCCACGAAAGCTCAGCCGAAAGAGATGCTGCCGGTCGTGGATAAGCCTGTCATCCAGTACCTGGTCGAAGAGGCGGTGGCGTCGGGCATTGAGGAGATAATCTTCGTCACGGGCCGCGGCAAGCGCGCGATCGAGGATCACTTCGACGTTTCGTACGAGCTTGAGGATACACTCGTCGAAAAGAACAAGCATGATCTCCTCGAAGCCGTACAGAAGATTTCCGGACTCGCCAAATTCTCGTATGTCCGCCAGCCGGTGCCGCTCGGCGACGGCCATGCGCTCCTGCAGGCAGCGCACCTCGTCGATGACGACGAGAGCGTACTCGTGATCTTCGGCGATTGCCTCTATGATTCCGTGGTGCCGGCTTCGCAGCAGCTCATCGAGACATATGAAAAGTACCATGATCCGATCATCGGACTGTCGGAGGTAGCGCATGAGGACGTCTCAAAATTTGGTGTGATTGATGGGGTTGAGTTGGATGAGTGGACGTATGAAGTGAAGGGGATGGTCGAGAAGCCGCAGCCGGAAGACGCTCCGTCGAATCTCGTTGCGGTCGGGAAATACATCATCACTCCCGAAGTCTTCAAAGTGCTCGCCACGATGAAGGCGGGGAAGAGTGGGGAGATCCGCCTGGCGGATGCCTTTGATACGATGCTGGTGAATGGCCGGCCGTTGTATGGCCGCAAGCTGTCGGGCGAGTGGCTCGATACGGGCGACAAGTTCAATTTCATCAAAGCGACCATTCATCTCGGATTGCAGCATCATGAAGTCGGCGACAAGCTCCGGGCCTACCTCAGGACGCTCCGGTTCTAATCGGGCTAATTTGCGACTACATGTACTGGGCGTATCTCATCCTCTTCGTCGCCATGATCGTCACGCCCGAGGTGGTCCGTGATGGCGTGCTTTTTTTTAGCGAGGAGGACCTTGAGTCCCTCCTCGTCTTCTGTTTCGGGATGGTCGGGCTCCTACTCTATCTCGGCAAGGAGTCGGCCTTTCTCCGGGCGGTGCGGGAAAAACTCTCGCTGCAGCAGGAAACGAACCAGATTCGGAAAGACCTCTCGCAATCCTATTCGTACATCGGCGAGATGAATCGGCGCATCGATATTGTGAAGAACATGGTGGTGTCGCTCCCACAGTCCACGACAACGGTTTTTTCCAAAAGCGGCCAGGATCTGTATGAGCCGATCATCGATGCCACTGCGCTGCTCGCTCAATCAGACTGCGTCGCGCTGTACTTTGTCGCGACGGCGGATGGAACGATCGCCGAGCAGTATGTCGTCGGAGAAGGCGAACATCGGGCGCTGCTCCAGACCTTAGCGGGCCGGCATTTGCTCGACACCAAGAAATATATCTGGGAAGAAGGAAAACTCACCTTTGTCAGATCGCCTGAAGAGGCACTCGGCATGTCGGCCTTCATCGTGTTCCATCAGGTGAAGAATCGTCTGGAGGAAATGGGTATTTTCCAGATTCTCGCCGCGCAAGCGCTTTTTGTCTTTGCGACGAATCGTCAGGCGCCGATGCAGCACGGGAGTGCCAGCAATCCGCGGTCCCATCTATGAACATTGGCATCGACGCTCGTTTCTACGGCTCGCTTGGCAAAGGGCTTGGACGATACACCGAGAAACTCCTGTCCTACCTGGAAGCAGATGCGACCGATGAGCATACGTATGTCGTGTTCTTGCGGCGCGAAAATTTCGATGAGTATCAGCCAAAACATGCGCATTTCAAAAAAATCATTGCCGACTATCCTTGGTATGGCTGGCAGGAACAGCTCCTTTTCCCTTTATTGTTGTGGCGGCACCAGCTGAACCTCGTGCACTTCCCGCACTTCAACGTGCCGTTGTTCGTGCCAGTGCCATTCATCGTCACTCTGCATGACCTCATCCTGCTCCGTTTTCCGACCGTCAAAGCGAGTGAGCTTCCGCCCTTCTTGTATTGGCTGAAGTATATTGCCTATCGGGTAGTGATAGCTATGGCGGTTCGTCGCTCCCGGGCCATTATCGCCGTCTCTGAATTCACGCGGCATGACATCGAGCGGGCCTATCCCGCTGCTCGCGGAAAGATATCAGTGACGTTGGAGGCAGCGGAACCATTTTGCTCTTGGCTTTCGCCGGCGGCTGAACACTCACTGCTCGAATCCTTAGGTTTGATACACTCTGGTGGACCCGGTTCAGCTCCCGAAAGACTCGCGTTTGTACTCTACGTGGGGAATGCCTATCCACACAAAAATCTCACACTCCTGTTGAAGGTCTCAGCGGCGTTTCCGGAACAGCTCTTTCTGTGCGTGGGGAAAGATGATTTTTTTTATCGGGCATTCCGGGAGCAAACGAGAATGGCAGGCGCCACCAATATCCGCTTCGCCGGATATGTCAGCGATGCTTCACTGGGCGTCTTGTACCGGCGCGCGCGCGCGTATCTCTTCCCTTCATTGTACGAGGGTTTCGGACTGCCGGGGCTGGAAGCGATGCTGTATGGCACGCCCGTCGTGGCGGCCGCAGCGGGCTCATTGCCGGAAATTTATGGGCCGGCGGCGACCTATTTCAATCCGACCAGTGTGTCGGAATGCATCCAAGCGCTGCGCGCAGTCTTGCAGCAATCAGTCAGCCATTCTCAGCGCGCTGCAGGATTCTCTCAGGTAGCGAAATTCTCCTGGCGGCGCATGGCGCGCGAGACTCAGCATCTTTACGAAAGTTGTCCGACAAAGCGATACTAAGGGATATGCGCGACATTATCCCATCCCAGCGTCCGACCACTGGAACAGCCCGGAGAATAGCAGAGTCCCGGCCTGTGGCACGGCCGCCAGTCCGGTCCGTTCTTACCGAGCGCCCCGTCTTCCAACCGCGGCCGAAGCGAAGAGGTCTCCGCGCTCTCTGGTGGGTGTTGGGAGTAGTTCTCCTCCTGGCGGTCTGGAGCGGTATAGAGCTGAAGCAGTCATTGCAGCATTCCGGAGAACAAGCGATTGTGCAGTTGGAGGAAGCGGTGACGGCTCTTCGCGCCAGCGATTTCGATCGGGGGCGGCAGTCTCTGCGCTTGGCTGAAAGCAGTTTCTCAGCGGGCGCGCGTCGTTTGTCTCTCTTCCGCTGGCTGCCAGATTCCTTTTCACGCATTCCGGGCTGCGCGCAGGTCATGGCCGCTGAAGCCCTCTTTCAGTCGGGGGTAGCCGGGACACAGGCGGCGCAGGCGCTCGTCTCAATTGTGGGCGGCGTGCTTTCGACGGAAACAGCATCCCACAGTGCGGACTCCATGATCACATCACTCGATCGTTCCCAGGACGCCGCCAACGAAGCGCACGCGGCACTCGCCCGCGTCGCCCGGGCGTTTGAACGCATCAATCCGACGGCCGTACCGAGCCGGTATCGTGATCGGCTTGCGACGGTGCGGCAGGCGCTGCCAATCGCCAACGCGCTCTTGTCCGGCTATGTCGAGCATCAAGCGCTTTTTTCCGAGCTCCTGGGGGCGAACGGTCCGCGCGTATATCTTTTCCTCTTCCAGAACAATCATGAGCTCCGTGCGACGGGTGGCTTCATTGGGAGTTACGCGCTTTTAGACGTGAATGGAGGCCGAATCCGCCGTTTCTTTGTCGATGGGATATTCAATCCCGACGGCCAGCTGAAAGAGAACATCGTTCCCCCGAAACCGATCCAAAAGATCAGCGCCGGCTGGAGTCTACATGACAGCAACTGGTTCCCGAATTTTCCGACGTCTGCTGAGAAAGCGATCTTCTTCTATGAGAAGACGGGCGGTCCAACGGTAGACGGCATCATTACGCTCACGCCCGCCGTTCTTCAACGGGTGCTCGCGCTGGTCGGCCCGGTGACGCTCCCGGAGTATGGCGTGACAATTGATGCGGAGAATTTCATCCCAATCATTCAGGATGAAGTCGAGGTGAAATACGATAAAGAGGAGAATGAGCCCAAACGGATCTTAGGCGATCTGATGGAAGTGCTACTCTTACGCTTTCTGTCTTTCAATCGTCCGGAAGAGACCTGGCGGCTGGGGAACACGTTTGCGGAACTTCTCAATGAGCGGCATATTCTCTTGTATTCGCGCCATCCGGATATCGAACGGCTGATCCGGAGCGCCGGTTGGTCCGGCGAGGTGCTCGCCACGCCGCACGATTATCTCTCCGTGATCCATACGAATATCAACGGCTACAAGACGGACGGCGTGATCAAAGAGACGATCGAACATATGGCGGATATCCGTGCCGATGGCCGTGTCGTCGATACCGTCACCATCACACGCCAGCACACGGGAGGCCATACGCCCTATACCTGGTGGAACCAGGTAAACGCTGATTATGCCCGGGTTTATGTTCCTCAAGGGTCGAAGCTGATATCGGCCGAGGGCATGACACGGGAATTTCCGGAAGCGCCGCTGGATTATCTTGCGCTTGGTTTTCGGCGCGATCCGGATATCGTCAAAGAGGAAGAAGGAACCGTCATCGACGCCGCCACGGGCACTCGGATCTCTGAAGACGCGGGCAAGACAGTGTTTGGGAATTGGGTCTACGTGAGTCCGGGTGAATCAGTGAGTGTTCGCTATGTGTACGAGTTGCCCTTCCGGGTTACGCTGGACGATGCGGACGAGTCACCGGCGACATCGTACTCGGCGCTCTACCAGAAACAGGCGGGAACGGAAGGCGTGACGCTCAAGGCGTCCATCCAGTATCCGGATAGCCTCCGTTTAGTTTGGCAGACCCCTGAAAATTTGGTACCGTACCAGCGGGTCTTTCGGACTGAAAGACCGCTCAATAAGGACTTTTATTGGGGTGCCGTGTTCGGAAGCAGGAATGTGTCTGGAGAATGATGAGCTGTAGCTTATGCTGCGAATGATAGTGCGTCTTTGGCAATGGAGCGAGCGCCCAATCGAGACACTCGGGGGCGCTGCTTTTATCATTGCCCTCGCCGGCGTCGTAAGTCGGATTCTCGGTTTCATCCGTGATCGCCTGCTCGCTTCATCCTTTGGGGCAGGTGATATTCTCGATGCCTACTACGCTGCTTTCCGGTTGCCTGATCTCGTCTACGGTTTTCTCGTTCTCGGCGCCCTATCGGCGGCGTTCATCCCAGTCTTTACGGAGTTTGTCGCGCGTGATGAGCGGGAAAAAGCCTGGCGTCTCACACAAGGGGCGTTGCAGTGGCTCGTGGTCATTTTAGGCGGCGCGGCGCTCTTGGGCATCCTCTTCGCTGGTCCGATCGCGACCTGGATCGCTCCTGGGTTCTCACCGGAAAAGCAGTCGCTGGTGGCTCTCTTCACACGGATTATGCTCGTGTCACCGATCTTTCTTGCCGTGTCAGCTGTCATCGGCGGCGTCCTGGTTTCATTCAAGCAGTTTCTGGCGTACTCCTTCGCGCCGGTCTTCTACAATCTGGGTATCATCATCGGCATTCTCTTCCTCTACCCAACGCTTGGGCCGGCGGGTCTGGCGGCAGGCGTCGTGCTCGGATCATTGTTTCATGCCTGGGTTCAATTCCCGGCTTTTCGCCGGGCCGGATATCGCTTTTCTCTCCTTTCGTTCTCGCGAAGCGCGCGTGATCCTGCACTTCGGAAAGTCGCCCGCCTCATGATTCCGCGGTCGCTCGCCATGGCGGTCAATCAGATCAGCCTTATCATCGTGACGGTTTTCTCCTCGACACTCGTTTCCGGGAGTCTGGCCGCTTTCACGCTTGCAATCAATATCCAAAGCGTTCCGCTCGGATTGTTCGGGATCGCTTTTTCACTCGCGGCCTTTCCGATACTCGCGACGCTCGTAGCCAAACATGAGGATGCGGAATTTTTTGCCGTGTTCGCGCGGACCGCACGGCGCATCCTCTATTTCGTGCTCCCGCTCTCGCTCTTCTTCATCATCTTTCGGGCAGAAATTGTCCGCGTCATTCTCGGCACTGGAGCGTTCAACTGGGAAGATACCATCCTGACCTTCACCGTACTCGGATGGCTCTCCCTTTCTCTCTTCGCCCAAAGCCTCATCCCGCTGTTCGTCCGCGCCTTCTTCGCGCTCCAGGATACCAAGACGCCGCTCTTTGCCGCACTGTTCTCGGAAATCGTCCATCTTTCACTCATCCCGATACTGTTGCCGCGCTTCGCGGTGGCAGGCATCGCAATTGCGTTCTCAGTCGGTGCGGTAGTGAACATCCTCATCCTGTACGCCACGTTGCGGCGACGGGTTGCCGTCTGGAAGGATTGGGAGATCCTCTCAGGCATCGGCCGGATTATCGGTATCACACTGATTGCCGGAATCATTGCGCAGTTTTCGAAAAGTATCTTTGTGTTGACCATAGACCGGCTCGACACGTTTCTCGAGGTGGCGATGAAACTCGGAGTGGGCGCAGTGATCGGCGTAGCGGCGTACATCCTACTTTCGTCCCTGTTCGGATTGCCCGAGTATCTTCAGGTAAAGCGATTCATCTGGTGTCGGCTGCTCCGGCAACCTGAGACCGTCGTATTGGCTGAGGATCATCCTGAGAAAGGAGACTGGTGAACACCTGCAAGCGCCATTTATCCCGCTGTTAACGAGCGCACCCCGTATGGATCAGACCCGCATCCGTAATTTCTGCATCATCGCGCATATTGATCATGGCAAATCCACTCTGGCTGACCGGCTCCTGGAGCTGACCGCGACGATCGAGAAACGCAAGATGAAGGAACAACTCCTCGATCAGATGGACCTCGAACGGGAGCGCGGCATCACGATTAAGCTTCAGCCGGTGCAGATGCGGTACCGCTATCAGGGGAACGAGTATCATCTCAACCTGATCGATACCCCGGGCCATGTGGATTTCCACTATGAGGTCTCGCGCTCTCTGGCAGCGGTGGAGGGCGCGATTCTTCTCGTCGACGCGACCAAGGGAGTGCAGGCCCAAACTTTGGCCAATCTCTACCTTGCGATTGAGCAGGGACTGGAGATTATTCCTGTCGTGAACAAGATTGACCTGCCCAATGCCGAGGTCGAAAAAGCGAAGAAAGAGATCATTCATCTCCTCGGCTGTCCCGAATCGGATGTCCTCCTTGCTTCCGGGAAGACGGGTATGGGTGTGCAGGCAATTTTGGAGCGCGTCATTGAGCGCGTCCCCGCCCCGAAAGGGAGCGTTGACCAGCCGCTCCGCGCGCTCATTTTCGATTCTGTCTATGATACCTACAAAGGCGTTGTGGCATTCGTACGGGTTGTCGATGGGATGGTGCAACGCGATGATGTGCTGCATCTCTTGGGCCGGGCGCATGACAGCGTGACGATTGAAGTGGGTCATTTCGCTCCCGCGCTGACGCCGCAGCCCATGCTGGTGGCAGGCGATATCGGATACATCGCCACGGGATTGAAAGCTGTAGCACACTGTCGGGTCGGCGATACCATCACGCTTCGACCTCGCGACCGGGAGGCACCGGCGGTCGAAGCGCTGCCTGGGTACCGCGAAATCAAGCCAGCGGTCTACGCCAGTCTCTATCCAACTGAAGGCGAGGATTATGCGTATATGCGTGACGCGTTGGATAAACTCAAACTGAATGATGCCGCGTTCACATTTGAGCCCGAAAGCAATTCTGCGCTCGGCCGCGGGTTCCGCTGCGGTTTTCTCGGCCTCCTGCACCTCGAGATCATCCAAGCCCGGCTGGAGCGTGAATTCGATCTGGTGCCGACCATCACGACGCCGGCAGTAGTCTATGAACTCCAACTCTACGGCCAAAAAGAGCGGTTGCCGCTCTATTCGCCCTCTGACATGCCGGATCCGGCGGGTATCGAAAAGATCTACGAGCCGTATGTCGCGCTCTCGATCATCACGCCGGGGGAGTATCTCGGCAACGTCATGCATCTCGCTCAATCCATTCGTTCTGAGTACAAGAATACGGAGTATATCGATGAAGGTCGAGTGATCATTTTGTTCGAGGCGCCCCTGATGGATGTTATCGTCAATTTCCATGACGATTTAAAGAGCGCTTCGTCGGGTTATGCCTCGATGAACTATGAGCCGATTGGATATCGCGAGAGCGATGTGGTAAAGCTCGATATCCTCGTTGCGGGAGAAAAGATCGACGCATTTTCGCGCATGGTTCCGGCGCGCCTCGCCCATCTCGAGGGGAAGAAAACCGTTGAAAAATTGAAGACGGTCTTGTCGCGGCAGAGCTTCGCCGTTGCCCTCCAGGCGGCCATCGGCGCCAAAGTCATCGCACGCGAGACCATCTCCGCTTTCCGTAAGGACGTGACTGGCAAGCTCTACGGGGGCGATTTCAGCCGCAAAAAGAAACTGCTCGAGAAGCAGAAAGCCGGTAAGAAGCGCATGAAAGATACGGGCCGTGTCACTATCCCACCCAAAGCCTTCCTCGAGATATTGAAGCATTAGAGAAGAATATTTTGACAAAAGAGAGTGAGTCCATTAGGGTAGGAAGGCTTTCTTTGATAATTTCAAACCCATCAATCAACCCAGGAGGCCAAAATGGATCATTATGACCAGTTTAGGCTGTACCGGGGATTGGTACAGCTTTTGCAACATGCTGAAGAAAGAACGCTTGAAGCCATCGGTCGCGAACTCATCGCGTACGGCCAAGCCATGGTCGCACAGGCTCAGGCTCCAATGGTGGAGCCGTTACAACTGCCAACGAATGGGACCACGATCTCAACCATAGAGGCCGAGCTCGAATTGCCAGCCGGGCCGAATGAGACGGCCCAACTGACCCCTCTGTCGGTTCCAGCAGCTGTTCCCGAGGCATGACGATGAAAACTGTCATGCCTCTTTTGCTTTTTTACTCGCGAGAATCTAGAATGAAGGTACGTAAATCATTGAAGGCAATGCTATGGCTTTGGAATTTACCAAGGAGAATTTTGAAACAGAAGTCTTGAAAAGCGAAAAGCCGGTGCTGGTCGATTTTTGGGCGCCCTGGTGCGGACCGTGCCAGATAATGGGACCGGTGATCGATGAGCTTTCGAGTGAGCTCACGAATGTGAAGATCGGCAAGCTGAATGCTGATGAACATCCGACAGTCGCCCAGGAGTACGGCGTCATGTCCATCCCGACCATGAAAGTTTTCAAAGGCGGAGAGATCGTCAAAGAATTCGTCGGTGTTCAGGAGAAAGGCGCCCTCAAAGCAGTCCTCTCCGCCCTCTAGGCCGGTTGGGTAAATAGCGGCAGCAAACATACATATGAAAATTCACAAGGAACGTATCGACTTGAAGAGTACGTCGCAGATACAGTTCATCGACATCACGACGCAGGTGCAGGAGATCGTGAGTCGGTCAGGTATCCGCGAAGGGCAGGCGCTCATCTATGTGCCGCATACGACGATGGGCGTTGCTATCAATCACAATGAAGCAATGCTGCTGCAGGATTTCATGCGCATCCTCTATAAAATGGTCCCGGTCGACGATCAATACTCGCACGATTTGTTTGAGTTACGGCGCGAGACGAAATCTGACGGCCGGTCTAACGGCCATTCACACTGCAAGGCCATATTGCTCGGGAACAGCGAGACCGTTCCGATTGAGAAGGGATTGCTCCTCCTGACAGAGCGACAAAATATTTTCGCCGTGGAATTCGACGGTGCTCGCGATCGAGACGTCGTCATCCAGGTGATCGGCTACTAATTGCGTCTCCTCATGCGTTTTGTCATTGGGATTTTCAAAACAGTCACGGTCGTGAGCGTAAGCCTCATTTTGGTGGGTTCGCTGGTTTTGTGGTATCTGCTCAGCCGGGTGGATTCGGCGCGTGGTTCGGCGGTTGAAAACCAGCGTTTTATGGTCGGTCAGGGTGAAGGTGTCGTGTCGATTGCGGGACGGCTCGATGCAGCCGGTATCATCGACGGGCGACTTACCTTTGTTGTCTATGCTGCGAAAACAGGTCTGTATAAGAAATTTCAAGTTGGCGAGTACGGTCTTTCCGGTCGACTGGCGATACCCGAAATCGTCAATCGCTTCGTCGATGGGAAAGTGGTGCCGGCCGGTGTGCGAGTGACCTTTCCAGAGGGCTGGACCTTGCGCGAGATGGCTGAACGGCTCACCGCTAATGGACTCGCGGGAGCTGAATTCCTGGCCATTGCTGAAAAACCATTTCCGAAGTGGCGCGAACGGTTTAATATTCTGAAGGATCTGCCAGAGGGCGCGAGCCTTGAGGGCTACCTTTTTCCTGACACCTATATTTTCCCGAAACAGGCGACTGGCGAACTCATCGTGAATGAGCTACTTGAAAATTTCAAGCAAAAAGCGGTTCCGATCATCACATCAGGACGGGAGGGATCGGCGCTGACCCTTCATGAGACGTTGACGCTCGCATCGATTATCGAAGAAGAGGGCCGGACCGAGGCCGACCGGAAGAACATCAGTGATGTATTCCGGAAACGCCTCGCAGTCGGTCAAGCGCTTCAGAGTGATGCAACCATCAATTATATCCATGGTACGGCGAAGGATCAGCCGACCTTTAAAGACCTCGAATCTTCTTCGCCGTACAACACCTATGCCCGACCGGGGTTACCGCCCGGACCGATTGGCAATCCGAGTCTCATGTCGATCGAGGCAGCTTTGCATCCGACCAACAACGCCTATTTTTATTTTCTCATTGATCCCGAAACGCGGATCACGTACTTTGCCGAAGACTTCGAAGGGCATCAGCGGAATCGGGCCGCGCATGGTCTTTGATCGAATATGTCCTCACACCGCCAAACGATCGCTCTCATCCTCCTCTTCGGTATCGCGGCACCGGCGTATTTCGGTTATTCAGCCGTGATGCAGGCGGTGCTGGTTGAAGAAGCGAGCGTGTTCATTGTTCCGCTCCTCTGGTTCGTCCTTACTCTGACCGTTTTTTCAACGGGTGCAGTCTTGTGGCAGGGGATAGCGGAACGGAGCATGGCGAGCGGACTTCTCATCCTGCCGAGCATGTTTTTTGCCCCTTCGCTCATGCATGGAGCCGTCATCTTGGTCGCAGCTCTCATCGTGTTCGGCGGACTGCTTCGTATCAGCCGCGAGCTTGCTTCGAGACTCCGTTTTTCAGTGTACCGCAGTGTCTTTGTAGGGCTGGCACAGATTATCTTTGCGCTCTCGCTGGTGATATCGAGCCAGTACTACGTTCATGTCGACACGCTTTCCTGGGACCGACTGGTGCCGAGTTTCGATTTGGGTGAAGGCACTGGCGCCTGGCTCTTGCGAACTATTGGTACGGTCTCGCCTTCGCTGGTGTCGCTTCAGGACCGCGAACTCTCGGTGGACGGATTTCTCCGTGAAGTTCGGCCCGTTCAATCTAGCGACGAGTCACTCGGTCTCGAGAAGAGCGTCGTGGAAGCAGTGCGTCAAGCGGAAACCATGCGTTCAAAGACTGAGCTTTCACGGCTTCTGGGGCGCGAGGTGGGCGGGGATGAAAAAATGAATGAAATCCTCTCTGAGGTGCTGAGAAAAAAAGTGATTGCGTTCGTTTCTGGTGGAACGCCAACGGCCTCAGGAAATGTACCGTTCCTACCTTTCTTCCTTGCCATTCTCCTCTTTTTTTACCGTCTATCCGCTCGGCTCCATCCTGGTACCCATCGTGCTGTCTTGCTCGACGGTCATATTGGCTGTTGGTATCCGCAGTGGGCTTATTGTTTTGAAGAAGATTCCGGCCGAGCGCGAGGTCATCGTGTAAGGATTGTTGAAGTCTGCCCACGGACGTAGCAAGGGGAGAGCTGGAAGTTGACAGGATACTTTTAGCACTCGATAATAGAGAGTGCTAAGACTGATTATGGCAAAAGACTACTATTCTATCCTTGGCGTCGCGAAATCGGCGAGTGCCGACGACATCAAAAAGGCCTACCGAAAGCTGGCGCATACTCACCACCCCGATAAGCAGGGCGGAAACGAGGCGAAGTTCAAGGAGATTAATGAGGCCTATGGTGTTCTGGGGGACGCGGGTAAGCGACAACAGTATGACCGATTCGGCCAGACATCTTCCCAGGCAGGGGGGGCGTCGGGCGCGGGCTTCGGCGGTTTTGATTTTGGTGGTTTCTCGGCTCAAGGCGGTTCGGCAACGGATTTCAATTTCGGCGGAGCGAATATGGAGGATCTCTTTGCTGATCTTTTCACAGGCGGCGGTGGGCGTCGTCGGAGCAGTCGCGGTGCTGATATCCAAGTCGATGTGACGCTCAGTTTCGAAGAAATGGTGCATGGGGCCGCACGCACAGTCAGGCTCCGTAAACTGAGTGTCTGTTCAGTGTGCCATGGCAAAGGCGGGGCGCCGCAGGCCAAAGAAGAAACCTGCTCTGCCTGTCACGGCAAGGGTTCGACGATGAAGAATATCAACACGATACTCGGTACCTTTGCCCAGTCGGTCCCGTGTGCACGCTGTCAGGGAAAAGGGAAGACGTATAGCCAGGCGTGTAAACAGTGTCATGGGCACGGGCGAGCAGAGGAAGAGACAGCAAAGGAGGTGAACATTCCTCCCGGGATTGAAGATGGTCAGGCGCTGTCGGTGGCGGGGGAAGGTGTGGCAGGGGAATTCGGCGCGCCAGCCGGTGATCTCTATGTCCTCGTCCACGTTGAAGCGCATCCGGATTTCGTTCGGCACGGCGATGATATCGTAACTGAGGTCGCGCTCCGTTTCGACCAATTCGCCTTGGGCGATAAAGTCCCTGTGAAAACGATAGAGGGCGAAGTGGACATGAAAGTCCCGGCAGGTACGCAGCCGGGCGAAGTGTTCCGTATCCGCGGAAAAGGCATACCGAAACTTGGTCGCTTCGGGCGTGGCGATCAGCTCGTGAAGACCTCGATCGTCATACCGCGCCATCTCTCCTCTGAGGCGAAACGTCAGATCGAAAGCCTCCGGGGCACGCTCTAGAGCAGAATGCAAGCCATCGGTTTTTAGAGTACAATGAAGAGCAGATTGTATGAAATCACCCTATGAATAATGAACAGATTCGGCTGCTTCTCATTGATGACGATTCCGACACCCGGGACATCTACGGTCAGTACTTTCGAGACGCCGGATTCCAATTGGACGAAGCAGAAAATGGAGCTGAAGGATTGGAGCGGATTCAGGCGGCGAAGCCCGATATCATCATCAGCGGCATTATCATGCCAAAAATGGATGGCTTTGAGTTGGTGGAGCGATTGAAACAAGATCCTGAAACGGCTCAGATTCCAATAATCTTTCTCTCGCATCTCGGCCGGCAGGACGACCAACATCGATCGAAAGAGCTCGGCGTGGACGACTTTATCGTCCGCGACACGACGCCGATAAAGGAGATTGTCACGCGCATCAAGGTGCTGCTTTCAGCGCAAGAATATATCCTCGCGATCGAGCAGAACAGTTTCGATGCAAAGCGCTTCGCAGCCGATATGGGATTGCCAGAAAATTTCGCGAGCTCGGATGGTGTGAATGGCCGCTATGTTCTCCGGCTTCGCTTGGTCGACGCTGCCCAGCGCCGTTTCGGCGGCGAGATCATCAGTGCCTGAAGTACACTATTCATGGATCGCGTCTGGAAGGAAAAACCGGGATTTATCCGATATACGGCCCCACGCGGGCCGTCTTCTATCACTCAGGAATTGCTCCAACAGCGCGGAATCGCACCGGAAGCGACAGAGACATTCCTGTTTCCGGACTATGACCGCGATCTCCACGATCCCTTCCTTTTTCGCGATATGGAGAAAGTTGTGACGCGGATCGATGCCGCCCGGCAGCACGGGGAGTGCATAGGTGTCTTTGGTGATTTTGATGCGGATGGCGTCACTGCATCAGTCATCATGCGAGAAGCGCTCGAAGCGCTCGGGATTGATGTATTGGTCCACATCCCTCACAAGATTGATGAAGGTCATGGACTGAGCATCAAGGCTGTCGATCGTTTCAGGGAAGCGGGTGTACGAATTATTCTGACGCTCGACTGCGGCATGATGAATCATCGGGAGGTGGCGCTCGCCCGTGCTTCGGGTATGGAGACGATCATCATCGACCATCACCATGTGCCCGAAGTCTTGCCGGAGGCGTTCGCGATCGTGAATCCGAAGCTGCCGGCCGATTCGTACCCATTCCGTGAATTATGTGGCGCCGGCACCACTTTCAAGGTTGCAACGGCCCTCTATCGGCGCCTCATTCCAGAGCGTGTCGACGAGCTGAAGTGGTTCTTGGATGTTGCCGCGATCGGAACGGTCGCAGATGTCATGCCGCTCATCGGCGAGAACCGCGTGCTGGTGAAGTATGGTCTGATTGTCCTCCAGAAAACCCGTCGTCCCGGTCTGCGCGAGATGTATGCCGTCGGGCGAATTCCGATCGATGATAGCCATATTCCTGACGCCCGCATGATTGCTTTCCAGATCGCGCCGCGTATCAATGCAGCCTCGCGGATGGCGCATGCCGAGACGGCTCACGCGCTGCTCGTGACCGCTGACGTGGTGCAGGCCCGGCTGCTCGCCCTGGAATTGGAGAGCTATAATAGCGCGCGCCAAAAAGTGAGCCAGAAGGCAGCGGAAGCAGTCCATGAAGTCGCAGCTGATCATTTTTCGGATGAGAAATTCGTTATCGCGATCGGCCCGGAATATCCACTCGGTGTCGTAGGCCTGGTCGCCGGAAAAGTCGCGCGTGAGCTTGGCAAGCCGACCGGGGTGTTTCAGCGCGGAGCAGTGACCAGCACGGGGTCGTTTCGGAGCATCCCAGGCTTTAATGTGATTGAAGCATTGGAAACGTGTGCTGATCTTTTTGAGAAATTTGGCGGACACGATCAGGCTGCAGGACTGACCATCAAGAATGAACGGATGCAAAATTTTCTCGAACGGTTTCGATTGATTGTGAACGAGCGCTTGCGGGGAGTCGAAACCGGACCCGAACTCCTCATTGACGCGGAGATCCACCCCGATGATCTTTCCGGAGAATTAGTGCGCGTCATGGGCCAACTCGCGCCGTTTGGTGAGGGCAATCCAGAGCCCATCTTCCGTCTTTCCGGACTTGAAATTATGCATGCCCGGACAGTTGGTAAGGATGGCAAGCACTGGAAACTCAGCCTGCGCCCTGCGGCCGGGTCGGGGACGTTCGATGCGGTTGGCTGGTCTTTGACCGCGCCGTATCCGGATCTCGGACCAGGAGACGCGCTCTCCATCGTTTGTCAACTTGAGGAGAATTTCTGGAATGGACAGACGAAGCTTCAGTTGAAATTGCTTGATCTCCGTAAGCTGTAGGTTTTCGCTTGTGAGAGTCCGCCCGGGAAAGGTATACTGGACGTATGCAAAAGATAGTCATGTATACCGATGGCGGTTCGCGCGGCAATCCCGGACCGGCGGCGCTTGGTGTGTATCTGGAGACGCTCGAGAAGCGCTACGGTGAGTTTCTCGGTGTCCGAACGAACAATGAAGCGGAGTACGCGGCTATCGTTTTTGGCCTGAAGAAGACGAAATCGCTTTTGGGAAAAGCGAAGGCAAAAGTGGCCGCGCTCGAATGCCGGATGGATTCGGAGCTCGCCTGCCGCCAATTGAACCATGAGTACAAGATTGAAAATTCGAAACTGCAGCCGCTTTTCCTGGAGGTGTGGAATCTGATGCTTGATTTCCATTCGGTCACATTCGTCCATGTGCCGCGGGAAAAAAATACGGTCGCGGATGCCGAGGCGAACCGGGCGATGGATGAGGCGGCGCGCCAGGTAGCGGGGAGACTTTTTTCATAATGACGGATATGAAACTCAAAACAAAATTGTGGCTGGGGATACTCCTCATCATCGGTGTCTTATTTGGCTGGTACTGGGCAACTCGTCCGGACCCATTCGCGGACCGGGTGACGGAAACAGTGACGCGTCTTGATGTCTCGGAAACGGTGAGTGTTTCGGGAGAGCTCGTACCAGCGGCTTACGCCGACCTATCATTTCAGACGATCGGAACGGTCGAAGAGGTTTTTGTTACCGAAGAAGAAGCTGTCAAAGCGAATGACATTCTCGCTGTCCTTGACCGATCGATTCTCCAGTCGCAGCTTTCAGCGGCCCGTATTGACCAGACGATTGTCGAAGAGAATGAGAAGCTCGCCCGGCGCGGCTGGGACGATTTGAAGCCGGAGGAGCGATCAGTCAAAAAACTCGCCAGCGAAGCCGCGCGTGAGGACGTGCGAACAGTCAATGCACAGTTGGAAAAATCAGTGATTCGTGCTCCTTTTGACGGGAAGGTTTCTCGCGTGAATCTGCGCTCGGGAGAGACAGCCGTTGTTGGATCCCCAGTCTTCCGGGTAGTCGGGGATGCGCATCTGATCGTCGAGGCGCGCGTGCCCGAATCGGATATCGTGAAGCTTTCTCTCGGCATGGATGCGGAAGTGACCTTTGACGCACTCCTTCCGACCGACATGTTTCGGGCCACGGTAGCGGCAATTGATCCCGTCGCTACGATTGTCCAGGGCGTCGTCTCGTACGTCGTTTCTTTTGAAGTCGCCGATCTTGATCAGCGGTTGAAGGATGGGATGTCGGCCGATATCGACATCGTGACCGCAAAGCGCGACCATGTCCTGGCCGTGCCGTTTCGTGCGCTCATCGCGCGCGGAGAAAAAACTTTCGCCACCCGTTTGCTCACGGATGGTACGACGGAGGATATCGAAGTAAAGACTGGCCTGGAGGGAGATGATGGAACGGTCGAGATCCTCTCTGGACTCACGGACGGTGACGTCGTTATTGTGAGTGCCGTTTCAGAATAATGCTAGCCACGAACGCTGTGCTCATTACTGCCGAACAGCTGGCCAAGGTGTATGACAATGAGGGCGTGAAGACGGTCGCTCTTGAAGGTGCCTCGTTTACGATCGACCGGGGCGAATTTGTTTCCATTATGGGTCCATCGGGTTCGGGAAAGTCCACTCTGATGCAGGTGCTCGGTTTGCTCGACCGTCCCACCGGCGGACGCTATCTCTTAGAGGGCACCGATGTCGCGACGCTGTCCGATGACGCACTGGCAGAACTACGCAACAAACGGATCGGTTTCGTCTTTCAGTCTTTCAATCTGCTGCCCAAGACGAGCGTCTTTGAAAATGTCGAACTGCCGCTCCTGTACGCGGCTGCTGTTTCAGAAGATAATCACGCGAAAATCCGCGCCGCGCTGGAGTCGGTCGGTATGCTCCACCGCATGGAGTATCTTTCGAACCAGCTTTCGGGCGGCGAGAAACAGCGGGTCGCCATCGCTCGAGCACTCGTAAATGATCCTGAGATCATCTTCGCAGACGAGCCGACTGGCAATCTTGATTCGAAATCCGGATTGCAGGTCATGCGTATTCTCCAGGACCTGAACGCAGCTGGCCGAACGATTATCGTCGTGACGCACGAGCGGGAGACGGCTGAGCATGCGATGCGCATACTCCGCATGCACGACGGGCATATCGTTGGGGACGATCCGGTGATTGATCGCAAGAATGCGTATGCTGTCGGGGAGCGGCTGAAATAAGATTCTCCGTCGTATGAAGTTCTCCGATCCCGTCAAAATCGTCTACCGCTCGCTGCAGACGGCACGTCTCCGGTTTCTTCTGACGGTACTCGGCGTGGTCATCGGGGTGGCCGCTGTGATTTTGGTCATGGGAATCGGGGCGAGCGCGCAACGCCTGGTGCTTTCACAGGTAGAAAGTATCGGCTCGAATCTCATCGGAATCCTCCCCGGCGCAGCGGCGGAAGACGGCCCGCCCGCCGCCGCCTTGGGCATAGTCACGACGACTCTGACGAATGATGATCTCACGGCGCTGCGCGACCGGCGAAACGTTCCCCATCTGATTGCCGTGTCGGGTTATGTGACCGGATCAGCCACAGTCGCCTCGAAGCATGAATCGATCGAGTCAACCTTCCAGGGCGTTTCGCCGGCGATGGCGTCCATCGAGAATATCCAGGTTTCAGCCGGGCGGTTTTTCCAACTTGAGGAAGAGACCGATCTCTCCCGTGTCGCGGTGCTCGGTGCTGGTCGCGCTAAGGATCTCTTCCCTAATCGCAGTCCGGTAGGGGAAACCATCGAAGTCAAAGGCATCCCTTTCAAGGTAGTCGGCGTTCTCGCCGCGCGCGGCAGTGCAGCCTTTTCTAATCCCGATGTTGTCGTCTATGTGCCGCTAGAAACGGCGCAAAAGCTCCTGCTGGGTATCAACTACCTGAATTTTACTCGTGGAAAAGTGGACGCGCCAGAGAACATCAATCCGTCGCTCGCTGCCGTCGAGCGGGTACTGCGTGAGCGCCATGACCTCAAGGGAGGCGAGGAGTCTGATTTCTCCGTTCGAAGCACAGCCGCCGCACTGGGCATACTCACGAAGGTAACAGATATTCTCAGTTATTTCCTCCTCGCTATCGCCGCTCTTTCACTCCTGGTTGGTGGCATCGGTATCATGAATTCCATGCTAATCTCGGTTTCTCAGCGGGTGCGAGAAATCGGACTGCGGAAAGCAGTCGGGGCGAAGCGGGGACGGATCCTTTCGCAATTTCTCCTCGAATCGTCGGTTATCACGATTTTTGGGGGCGTGGTTGGCATCCTGTTCGGTGTCGGCGTAACCTATCTCGTCTCTCTCATTATTCCCCGCCTTGGCTATAATTGGGTCTTTCAAGTACCGCTCATCTCAATCGTGCTCGGCTTCGTTGTCTCCTTCGTTATCGGCATCATTTTCGGTCTCTACCCAGCCTTTAAGGCGGCGCGGACAAGTCCGATGGAAGCACTCCGCTATGAATAAACGTATCTTTCCAACTTGGTCAACTCGCCGACTCTTCACTTCTCTGTTTTTCGCGATTCGGACAATCCGGACGCATAAGACACGGACGGCGCTTGCCTTACTTGGTGTCATCATCGGTGTCTTTGCAGTTGTGTTCGTGACTGTTTTGGGCGATGCGGTCAAAGGCTACGTCGTCGGTCAGGTGGAGAGTTTCGGCAGCGACCTCATCCAAGTGGAAGTGAAGGTTCCGAATACAGGAAAGATGTCTTCAGAGAACAGCTTTGCCCGTGCCCAGGGAACACAGATCACCACACTGACAGTCGCTGATCGTGATGCATTACGGAAGCTTGGGAGCGTGGAGGCCGCCTATGCTGGCAGTATCGGCCAGGAGCGGGCCACTGCTGGATCAGTCGGGAAGCGGATTATGCTCTTCGGAGCGGGTGTCGAGGCGCCCGCCGTCGATAGCAATTTGACCCTTGCCACGGGACGCTTCTTCACCGAGGAGGAGGATGCGAACGCCGAGCGTGTGGTCGTCATCGGTGCGGATACCAAGACGACGTTCTTCGGCAATCGAAATGCGGTGGGGGAGTCGCTCACACTGAAAGGGGAGAAATATCGCATCGTCGGCGTCCTGGCCCCTCGCGGGTCGGCTGGTTTCATCGACCTCGATACCTTTACCTATGTTCCGATCCGGACTCTCCAGAAAAAAATTCTCGGCGTCGACTACGTGCAGATGATCTCGGTCAAGATGCGTGACGCGAACCGGGAGCAAGAAACGGTGGCGGATATCATCGCGCTCTTGCGTCAGCGGCATGACATTGATGATCCGAAGAAAGATGACTTTAGCGTCACGACGACCAAGGAGGCTCAAGCGACACTCTCAACCGTATTGGATTCGCTCTCAATCCTCCTCTTGGCGCTGACCTCCATTTCGCTCATCGTCGGCGGTGTCGGCATCATGAATGTCATGTATGTCTCGGTGGCCGAACGAACGCCGGAGATTGGCCTCCGCAAGGCGGTGGGAGCGACGTCAGGCAGTATCCTCCGTCAATTTTTGTTCGAGGCGCTCATCATCACGGGCGTTGGGGGTGTGCTTGGCATCGGTCTCGGGATCCTCTGTTCTTTCGTGGCGAGCTTCGTGTTCGCGTCGCTCGGTTTCAGCCTCGTTCTCCATTTCACCCCATCGTCGCTCGCTGTGGGCGCCGTGTTCTCCGATGGCCGTTGGTCTCATCTTCGGTATCGCGCCAGCGTACCGCGCGGCGCTCTTGTCGCCGATGGACGCGCTTCGGCGCGAGTGACCACTCATTCTGTGCCCGGATAATAGATCTTCAAGAGATCAGTCGCAGTCGAGGGTTTGAAGAGGAGATCACCGCTGCCTTTCTCGACCGAATACTTAAAGGTCGTCCCGCCATCGACGATGCGGACTTCGACTTCGCTCTGCCGCTTCTTCTTGGCCTTTTTCTCCGAGATTTTTTTGCCCGGACTTCTTGTCGTAATAGACGATTTTCGGTTCGCCGCCGATGATGTCACTTGGCGCGACCGTACCGTCCGTGAGGACTTCGTCGGTATCGGGCACGAACGGGGTCGGCGGATAGCGCTCCAGGAGCACGTCCATCATCGCCCGCCACATCGGAGCGGCCATGTAGATGCCATCGGCACCCTCTTCCATCGCGGTATTATCATTGTTTCCAGTCCAGATGCCGAGGGCGACCGCTGGCGTATAGCCGACGGTCCAGGCATCGCGGAAGTTCTGCGTCGTACCGGTCTTGGCGGCGCTACGCCGCTGCCAGCGGGGAAAGCGATCGGGCTGGACGGCCCGAATACAGGCGTCCGAGCGGCATTATCCGAGAGGATGGAATTGATCTGTCGAGCGACATTGGCCCCGAGTACGGTATCGGGAGTGGTCCGGCGCTGGTAGAGGTCACGCCCCTCCCGGTCGACGACGCGGAGGATGCCGTCGGTTAGTGACGCGTTTGCCTTCTTGGCCGAAGACGCCGAAAGCACTTACGAGATCGATGAGTTTCACTTCGGCGCCGCCGAGGACGAGTGCGAGCCCATAGCGCGACGGCTCCGTGAGTGTGGTGATGCCGAGGGCGGTCGCGAGAGCGATCGTGTCCGGAATGCCGGCGAGGTAGAGCGTCGAAACCGCGGGGATATTCAGCGACTGGGAGAGCGCCTCGCGCATCGTGATGAGTCCGCGGAAATGGCCGTCGTAGTTGCTCGGGATGTACTCGGTTCCGGTGCCATCGGGGCCGAAATTAATCGGCACATCGTAGATACGGGTTTTGGGCGTAAAGCCTTTGGTGAATGCGGTGGCATAGGCGAAGGGCTTGAATGTGGATCCAGGCTGGCGCTTCTCGATAGCGACATTTACCTGGCCATCGATTGCGGTGTCAAAGTAATCCCGGCTGCCGACCATTGCGAGAATCTCTCCATTGTTCGGCGTTATGGCGACCAAGGCGCCGTTCGAGGCGCCGCGGGCGAGATTCTTCTTGACACCGTCCGCGACAATCTGCTCTGCCTCTTTCTGTAACTCGAGATCGATCGAGGTGAACACCTCATACCCTTCGGTTTCGAGCGCCGCCTGACCGTAATTTTTTCTCAGCTGGTCAAGGATGAAAAAGACGAAATGCGGCGCTTGAATCTTCCGTTCGAGCGGTCTGACTGTCTCGAGCGTTCGTTTTGCGAGTGCTGATTCCAGCTCCGTGTCTGAGATGAATCCCAACTCGCGCATTTTTTGGAGGATCAGCTCCTTCCGGGCGATCAAGCTTTTTTGATTTTTCCCATAGGGGGAATAGAGCGTTGGCGCATTGGGAAGTGCGGCGATGAGCGCTGCCTCGTCGAGCGTCAGTGCGGCGGCCCGTTTACCGAAAAAGGTCCCGGCTGCGGCTTCGATGCCGTAGGCATTCGAACCGTACGGGACCGTATTGAGATAAAGATCGAGAATCTCGTCCTTTGAAAGCGACTTCTCGATCTTGATCGCGAGCATGATCTCGCGCGCCTTCCTGACCCAGGTTTTCTCGCGGGTGAGAAAGAGGGCGCGGGCCAGTTGCTGGGTGATGGTCGAAGCGCCCTGCGAGATGCCCTGATTGCGGACATTCACCATTGCTGCCCGAAGGATTGCCATGGGATCGATGCCGGGGTGAGTAAAGAAATGGGCGTCTTCAGCGGCGACCGTTGCCAGCCGGACCGGCTCCGGAATCGCAGCATGGTCGATGACGCGCCGATTCTCTTCACCATGAATCTCATAGAGGATCTCTTTCCCAGTCCGGTCATAGATCACCGTTGTCTCCTTCAGCGGATGTGCGTCGAGGTCGAGTGTTTCAGCCGCATCGAAATAGTAGATTGACAATCCGCCGACGATAAGTGCGATCGAGAAAATGAGGATGACCCATGTGGTTTGGCGTGCGAACCACCGCAGGAATGAAAAGAGGGTGAGCATGGCTTCATTATACGGTATTGACCCCGATGCGCTCGGGGAATCACGCGAGTCACCAGTCTTTCGCAGTACGGCCGCTTTGTCAACGCGCAGCTTTCCCTGTAGTCTGAAAATATATGCGCCTTCCTGTCAATCAGACACTCTGCCGGTTCCTTGGCTTTCTCGGTTTCCCAGTAATCTGGGAAGTCTCGGTGGGAAGTGTACTCTTTCGGACGGCTCCGAACGGCCGTCGCGAATATCTCATCCTGCAGTATCCGAGCGGGCATTTTGATTTTCCCAAAGGACACGTCGAGCCAGGCGAGACGGAGATAGAGACACTCCGGCGCGAGACGGACGAAGAGACGGGCATCCAGGACCTGCAAGTCTATCCTGAGCGAGTCAGCATACGGTACTTTTATGAAGCGCGTGGTAATGAACGGGAGCGGCGCAGTCGCGAGGGGCGAGGCACGTGGATTTTCAAGGTGGTCCATTTCTATCCGGCTCAAGCGGCGCTTACTTCGGAAGTGAGAATTTCGCACGAACATATCGGATCACTCTGGCTGCCGTTCGATCGGGCGATTGAAAAAGTGACCTTTGGGAACGCTCAGCGTGTTCTGCGAGCCACGGAAGATTATCTGAATCGGCTGACAAAGTAGTCTTTCCATCAAGCCATTTTTCTGCTACCATAGCCCTTCACTCATGCCTATGCTTGCCGTTAAACGTATCAGGAAAAGTTTCGGGACGCGCCGCTTACTCCATGAAGTGTCGTTTAACATGGCTCGCAGCCAGCGGATAGCCTTGGTCGGGGAGAATGGCACGGGTAAGTCCACATTGCTCAAAATCATCGCTGGTCTCGAGTCGGCAGACAAGGGCACTGTGACGCTGGCGAAAGGCATACTGGTTGGGTATCTAGCACAAGAAACGGTAGCCGCCGGACAGGAGACCGCGAGGCAATTTTTTCGCGACGCGGCGGGTATCGGCGTTCTGGAAAACGAAATGGCTGAACTCGAGCCTATACTCGAGCAGCCCGCGGCGCTGGAACAGTACGAGGCGCTGCGCGAGCGTTTCGAACGACTCGGCGGCTATGCTTTTTTGGATCGCGCCAAAGGCGTGCTGGATGGCCTCGCCCTCAATGACCTCGATCTAGACCGGCCTTTGGATACATTTTCAGGCGGGGAGAAACGCAAACTTGCCCTCGCGGCTGTCTTGCTTTCGGGTGTTGATCTCCTCCTCCTCGACGAACCGACGAATAATCTCGATCTGGTGGCGCTCTTGTGGCTCGAAGCCTACCTGGTCCGTTCCGGTGCGACCATATTGGTGGCTGCGCATGACCGGACTTTTCTCGATCACGTCGTGACACGCGTGCTGGCTATCGATCCCATGAAGCACGGCGTGATGGTGTACAACGGCAACTGGTCGACCTATGCCGAGACCAAAGCGCATGCGTTCCGACGAGCCAAGGAGTTGTACGGCGCCCAGGAGCGCGAACGGGAACGGGTGGTGACGTCAGCGGCTGAAAAGATCCAATGGGCGGATGAGACAAAGAAGAAACGCGGTCCGGATCGGGACAAGCTCGCGTCGAATTACAAAAAAGAAAGGGCCATCAAAAAATTTACTGGCTCCGCCAAGGCGCTCGAAGGACGGCTTGATCGACTCAAAGACCATGAGAAGCCCTTTGAACGCGCGCCGCTCGAGTTCGAACTGGTGCCCGGCGCCAAGACGACGCCGCCGGCCATCGCTTTGTCGCGCGTCTCGATCGGCTATGAGAAAAGGCACCCCATCGCCCGAAGCATCACGCTCCGCCTGCCATTCCGTTCTCGAACGGCGTTGCTCGGGGCGAATGGCTCGGGGAAGTCGACCCTCATCAAAACGATACTCGGCCTCCTGCCGCCCTTGGTGGGAACAGTCCGCGTCGGCAAAGGTGCTGTGTTCGGCGATCTGATGCAGGAAGGGGAAAATCTTCCGCTGACTGAAACCGCTCTCTCGTATTTCGCCAAACGTTTCCGTTTGTACGAGCGCCAGGACGTACTGCTCCTCCTCGCGCGTTTCGGTTTCGTGCCCGATGAGGCGACGGTGAAGATCGGGCGGCTCAGCCCCGGGGAGCGCGTCCGGCTTGTCATCGCCTCGCTCGTCTATCGCGGCGCCAACATCCTCATCCTCGATGAGCCGACCAATCATCTTGACCTCGAAGCGATTGAGGCCCTCGAGGATGCGCTCACGGCGTACCCGGGCACGGTCATCTTGGTCACGCATGACCGAACATTCCTGTCGCACGTGAAGCTCGACCAGTCATTTCTCCTCATCGATGGGAAATTGGAGTCGATTGCCGACTATGCCGCCTATGCCAAACGCCTCGAACGCGAAGCGAAGCGCCGTCTGAAACGGCTCGAAGAACGGCTGGGGAAATAATGAATCATGAAATAACAAGTTCTCACTTCGTCCCAGAGCCTCAGCAGATATTTTTTCTGTAACCACAAATATGCACTTAGAATCTAAAAAAATCCATCTACTGACCTTAGGCGTGACATCTCTCATGTTTTCTAAACTCGTATTCTTCTTTTTCAATGATCCTGAGGGACCTAATCTTCTAATTGTTACAGGATTGGCCATAATCTTATTTCTTCCCTCGCTAATCCTTTATTCTTTTTTGTCATTTACAAATTTCAAGAAGCTTCTGTTAGTAATTTCTACTCAGATAGTTCTAGCCACTGCCTTATATTATTGGTTATAATAAATTCCTACAGCGTCCCATGTTCTCAGCATTAGTTTATAAAGTATCCTCACAGTAAAATAATTTGTAAACTGCTACAGTCAAAATATGATTATTAAAGACAAGTTCTTGACTGACACGAGAATAACCGGTTTGTTATACTTAGGCTTGGCCGTAACCGGTATTTTTGTTTTTTTGTATGCTAAAAGTAGCATTTATATTTATGGCAACGCGCTCGCTACACATACAAATTTGCTCGAGAAGGAAAGTCTGGCTCGTTTCGGAATCGTAGCTGAGCTTGCGCTCGTGATTTTCCAGGTATTGGTAGCCATGTGGTTTTACAAACTCTTTAGAGCCATAAATAGTTTTGCAGCTATATCACTTGCAGTATTCGGAACGGTAAATGCTGTTCTGATTCTTGTCGCCTCCGCAATGTGGTTAAGCACTCTCAATGCATCAATTGCTGGTGAATCAGCTACCATCGTATTCAATCTCTTCAGCTTGCATGAATCGATCTGGTTCGTTTCAGGTTTGTTTTTTGGACTTTGGTTATTGCCAATGGGTTATCTGGCAGCAAAAGTAAAGATGCCACTAACATTAGCCGGGATATTGGTTGTAGGTGGAGTTGGATACATTATAGCAACGCTCATTACAGTTTTATTTCCAGATCAGAAAATGTTTGCGGATATCCTAGTCTTACCTTCGACAATTGGTGAATTTTGGATGATTGGGTATTTACTCCATAAACCTAATCTATCCCACGCTGACGAGCTTTAAACGGAGGGCCACTGACCCGTCAGGTGAAGGTTCGATCCCTCCCCGGGGACTGGCAGTATATATTTGCTCAAAATTGACGCCATTTGCTGGCTTGCCTGAGGCTACTTTTTGCCTTATACTAGGCGCTATATGAACGCAATACGGAGAATCCGCTATCAATTCGCGGGGGTGATCATTCTTGCCTTGTTTGCTGGACTAATCGCCTACCCGAAGCTGGCTTATTTCGTCCCGCCGGTGGAACGCTTCTTTGCCCAGACGAAAGTCAATCTCGGTCTCGATCTCCAAGGTGGCATCCATCTGGAGTACGCGGCCGATACGTCGGAAGTCGCGAGCGACAAGTTAGACGACGCACTCCAAGCGGCTGTCGATGTCATCGAGCGGCGCGTCAACGCGTTCGGCGTGGGAGAGCCGGTGGTGCAGCTTTCTCGTTCCGGCGGCGAGGAACGCATCATCGTAGAGCTTCCCGGCGTGAAGGATGTGGAAGAAGCCAAGAGTCTCATCCGTGAGACGCCGTTCCTGGAATTCCGCGAGCTCGCCGGCCCGGAAGCGCAGGCCGAGATTGATGGTGCGAATACGCAGTCGCTTGAGGCAGCCGGGAAAATTCTCGAGAATGCACGAGCGGGAAATGATTTTACCGAATTGGCCAAGACCTGGAGCACGGAGCCGGGCGCGGCCGAGACTGGGGGCGAGCTCGGCTTTGCCAAGAAAGGGAAGTATGTGGAAGCCTTTGATGCCGTGGCGTTTGATCAGAAATTTTCCAAAGGCACGGTGCATCCGGTCTTGGTCGAAACGGTCTTCGGCTGGCACATTCTGAAAAAGCTCGACGAACGGGGCGAGGGCGACAACCGCGAGGTGAACATCGCGCATATCCTCTTTCGAAAGTACGCGCTACAGGAGTTCCCTGACCTGCAATTCAAAGCGACGGGATTGTCAGGAAAAAATCTCACCAGTGTCGCGGTCGATTATCAGAGCCAGGGCATCGGGTCGCCTCAGATCGCGCTCCGTTTCGATGATGAGGGAGCGAAACTCTTTGCGGACATTACCGCCCGGAATATCGGCAAGCCGGTAGCCATCCTCATTGATGGGGAAGTCGTGAGTCAGCCGACGGTTCAATCCGAGATCCGGGACGGCCAAGCGGTGATTACGGGCAGCTATACTCTGGCGGAAGCCAATGCCCAGGTGAAGCGTTTCAATGAGGGCGCCCTGCCGGTGCCGATTGCGTTGGTGTCGCAGCAATCGATTGATGCCTCACTCGGCCGCTCGGCGCTCGATCAGAGCGTGCATGCCGGCATTCTCGGTCTCGCTGCAGTCTCCGTCTTCATGCTCCTTTTCTATCGCTTTCTCGGCCTCATCGCGGTTCTCGCGCTCCTCCTCTATTCAGCGATGTTGTTGGCACTTTTCAAACTCTCGGTCTTTACCGCGTTTCCTATCACACTGACATTATCTGGCATCGCGGGATTCATCCTCTCGATCGGCATCGCCGTTGATGCGAACGTGCTCATCTTCGAACGCACGCGTGAGGAACTCTCGTTCGGAAAATCGATGCGCAAAGCACTCCACGAGGGGTTCCGCCGTGCCTGGCCATCGATTCGTGACGGACATCTTTCAACCCTGATCACCACGGTCATCTTGATGGGCATGGGGACTGGTTTTGTGAAGGGCTTCGCGCTCATTCTCGCTCTTGGTGTCCTGCTTTCGCTCTTCACGGCCGTCGTCCTCGTGCGAATCATGGTGAATTTCCTGTTTGCGGAGTGGATGGAGCGACATCCATGGATTCTGGTAACGCCGAAAAAACTTGATCTCCCGAAAGCCTAAGCCTATGCAGCTCAACATCATCCAGAAACGGAAGTACGCCTACTTCTTCTCGCTGGCCGTAACCCTCGTGAGTTTTGCGTGCATCGCCGCGTGGGGACTCCGGCTCGGTATCGACTTCAAGGGCGGGACACAGATGGAGGTCCGTTTTGCGGCCGCCGCCGTGCCGGCGCCGGATCTCGTCCGTGAAAAGCTCGCCCCAATCGGTCTCCAGAGCCTGTCGACGCAACCGACCGAAGAACGCGGCATGCTCCTCAAGTACCTCGCTTCGGACGAAACAGCGAATGAAAAAGTACTCGCTGCACTCAAAGCGATCGACCCGAATGTCGAGCAGCTGCGGGTCGACTTCATCGGGGCTTCGGTGTCGAGTCAGATGAAGGGTCAAGCGTTCACGGGAACAGCGCTGGCGCTTATCGGCATCGCGCTCTACATCGCGTGGGCGTTTCGCCGTGTCGCTTACCCGGTGACCTCATGGGAGTACGGGGCCGGAGCCATCATCGCGCTCGCACACGATATCATTATCACGGTCGGTATCTTCAGCGTGCTCGGGCATTTCTTTGATATCGAGGTGGGGGTTCCATTTATCGCGGCGCTCCTCACTATCCTCGGCTATTCGGTCAATGATACGATTGTGGTGTACGATCGGGTCCGGGAAAATCTCTTGCGGGCACGGAGCGGCACAGACTTCGAACTGATTGTGAATCGTTCGCTGAATGAGACGCTGGTACGTTCGGTGAATACTTCGCTGACGGTCATCATTGTCCTCATTGCGGTCGCCTTATTCGGAGGGGAGAGCGTGCGCTGGTTTGCGGTCGCGCTTTTGGTGGGCGTCGGCTTTGGAACCTACTCGTCCATCTTCATCGCCTCGGCGCTTCTGGTGACCCGGTACAAGATGAAATTTCCCTCGCTCGGGGTGAACAAAGAGGTTTGAGCAGTCAGAAAAGAATTTGAGTACAAACACACCTATGAAATGGAATCCCTTCAAGAAAGATAAAGCTGCCGATGAAAACGCTGCCAAGCTTGAAGCGCAGCTCGAGGCAATGCCCGGCGCCAAGGACATGAATATGTTTCAGCGTTTTGCGATGAAGCGGGTCCTGAAAATGCCGCCCGAGGAGCGCAACAAAGTCCTGCAGAAGGCCATGACGCCGAAGAACATCGAGAAGCACAAAGGCGAGATCCTCGCCCAGCTTGAGGCAATGAAGAAAGCGGGACAGATGTCGGATGACCAGTACCGCCTGGCCAAACGCAAACTTGGGATATAAGTATGGGGAAGCATCGTGCCGACCACGATCATCGCCTCATACCTGGTCCTGATACGGGACGGAAAGGTGCTCCTCGTTCGACGCGCGAACTCGGGATTCTATGACGGCAGTTATTCCTTACCGGCCGGGCATGTCGAGTCCGGAGAAACATTCACAGCTGCCCTCATCCGGGAAATCAGTGGAAGAAGTCGGTATTACGCTCGTATCGGACGCTGTGCGTGTTGCGCATGTCATGCATCGAAAATCTGAAACAGATGGATCAGAACGGGTAGATACTTTTTTTATAGCCGAGCGATGGGAAGGCGTAATTGAGAACCGGGAACCGGAAAAATGCGATGACCTGGCCTGGTTTCCCTTCGATGCATTGCCAAAAATACCATTCCGTACATCAAGCAGGTCCTCAAAAAGATTCAGACCAATGTCTCCTATAGCGAATATGGGTGGTAGAATAATAATCATATGGAACTTTCCCGAGAACAACAAGTAGACGAAATTTTGAATCGAGGCACCATCGTTTCGAGTTTTGCCAGATAAGAAAGCTTCCGAGCAGGACTGTTGGCGAGGAGAAGACTACGTTTTTATATTGGTTTTGATGCGACTGGCTCCGACACTCCATTTGGGTCATGCCAAAAACATCATGCTTCTGGAAAAATTCCGAAAGCTTGGTGCACGAAGTCATTGTATCTGTTTGGGGATTTTACCGCGTCGTATTGGGGATCCAACTGGTGAAAGTGCGTGCGCGCCAACAGCTTTCGCGCGAAGAGGTTCTGAAAAATGTGAGATACCTGGAAAACGCTTATTCGGCCATTGATGAATTTTGAAGATACGGAGAATCCTCCACAGATAAAATATAATCATGACTGGCTTTCGATGCTTGGCTTCTTGAGAACGTGATTGGTCTCGCTTCCAATCTACAGTGCAGCAGATGTTCGAGCGAGAAATGTTTGAAAAGAGAATCCAGGCTGGAGAGCCAGTTCATCTCCATGAGTTTCTCTATCCACTCATGCAGGGGTATGACAGTGTCGCAATGGAGGTTGATGTAGAGCTCTGTGGAACGGATCAGATATTTAATGCGTCTAGCGGGCACGAACCGCTTCTGAAGAAGACTCAAGGGCAAAGATAAGTTTGTTGTGGCAGTCGACTCTCGATGGAGAATCCCAAGACGGGTGAGCTCATGTCCAAGAGTAGAAGCACAGGAGTATTCCTTGGCACCTCGGCCAATGACATGTTTGGCCAAGTGATGGCACAGCCGGATGAGATGATTGACAATTTCCTTCGCATTGTACACTCCTACCGCTCCTGGAAATCAAGGAGATTATGCAAGTGTCCAATCCGCGCGATGCTAAGTTACGGCTGGCCAAGGAAATCGTGAAGCTGTATCACGGTGCCGAGGCGGGGTGCGCCGCTGAGCAGTACTTCGTCGAAACATTCAGCAAAGGCGTAATCCCCAGAGATACCCCGGTGTGGCGAGCGAGGGTATGACGTGATTGAACTCTCGTTGCGCCGGAGTGGCTGCGAGTAAGGGTCGAGTCTCGTCGAAGATCGAGCAGGGTGGGTATCAGTGGACGATAGAAAGTGAAGATGTCACGGCGACTGTTTGAAAATTGAACACGCCGGTGGCTGTCGTTGAAGGTCGAAAAGAAAGATTGTTGGCGTCAGGATTGTTTTTTAAGGAGGGTGGGAGGAAATAGACTTGTCCCGTTAAAAGTTGCGAAGAGATGTTGTAGAATAACAGTGTGTAGACGACATGGCTTGTAACGGGATAAAAATGACAGCATGACATTGGAAAAGCTTGAGGCTATCAAGAAAACGGCGCTGGAGGCGCTCGTCCAGGCTAAGGACGAAGCGGGTTTGCGTGCCTGGGAAAACGCGTATCTCGGCCGTAAAAGCGAATTCAATACCTTGCTTCGCAGCGTGAAAGAGCTGTCGCCCGAGGAGCGGAAACAAGTCGGCGCGGCGGGAAATCGAATGAAGCAGGCGTTGGTTGACGCCCTCACTCAGGCCAAAGAAAAACTGCTCGCCCATGCGCGGGACTGGGAGCCGGAACGCATCGACGTGACGCTGCCGGGCGTCGGCAAGACGGCCGGACACCTGCATCCCGTCACCAAGATCGAACAAGAGATCGAAGACATTTTCTTTTCGATGGGTTTTTCGGTGGCGGATGGACCGGAAGTCGAAAGCGAACGGTATAACTTCGACGCGCTGAATTTTCCTGCCGATCATCCGGCGCGCGATATGCAGGACGCGTTCTGGCTGTCGGAGCGTTGGGGAAAAAGGAAATTCCTGCCGCGTACCCATACATCGTCGGTGCAGGTCCGCTATATGGAAACCCATCAGCCGCCGTTCCAAATTATCATCCCCGGACGCATCTTCCGCAATGAAGCGACGGATGCTTCACATGAGCACACCTTCCATCAGTTCGAGTGCCTCGTCGTGGGTGACACGGTATCGGTCGCGAATTTCAAGTCGGTCGCGGAGACTTTCTTTACGGCGTTTTTCCAGAAAGAGACCGAGGTGCGCCTGCGGCCCAGCTTTTTCCCCTTTACTGAGCCCTCATTCGAGTTCGATGTGAGCTGCATGCTGTGTGCCGGCGCGGGCTGTCCTGTCTGCAAAGGGACCGGCTGGCTCGAGATCGGCGGCGCTGGCATGGTGCACCAGAATGTCTTTGAGGCGGCTGGGTATCCGCGAGGCCGCTACCAGGGCTTCGCTTGGGGTTTTGGGCTTACCCGTCTCGCGATGATGAAGTACCAGATCACCGATATCCGTCTCCTGATGTCGGGCGACCTCCGTTTTATCCAGCAATTCTAGCGCTTTATGCTTTTCAGTTACCACTGGCTGAGAGAACTCTCCGGTACCAAGAAATCCCCCGACAAGCTCGCGGCGCTCTTGATGGCGCATTCGTTTGAAGTGGAAACAGTGACGCCGTATGCTCACAGCCTCTCCCTGGTCGTAGTCGGCAAAGTCCTCTCGGTCGTGAAACACCCGAACGCTGATCGCCTGCGTGTCGCCGAAGTCTCGGTTGGAAAACAGGAGGTAAAAACAATCGTGTGTGGCGCCCCCAATCTGGCCGCGCATCAGAAAGTGGTCGTAGCGCTTCCTGGGGCGAGTCTTCCTGGTGGCGTGAGTATCCAGGCATCTGAACTGCGAGGGGTTCTTTCTCAGGGTATGATTTGTTCGGCCAAGGAGCTTGGTCTCGGGTCCGATCATGCAGGAATCATCGTGCTGTCCAGCCATGCACCCATCGGGAAAGATTTTCCGGTCTATGCTGGCCTCGATGATACTGTGCTCGATGTGAAGATTTTGCCAGATCGAAGCACGGACGCGCTGTCGTACCAGGGACTCGCCCGGGAAATCGCGGCACTTGAAGGTTCCCAAGCGGTCTTCCAGACCGAGGCGAAGTCGTCCGGAGTTCGGCCGCGCGTCAGTGCCAAAGTCCCCAAAGTATCACTCAAGACGGACCGCTGTCAGCGCTATGTCGCTATGTTCGTCCCGGGCGCGTTGCAGGGGCCGAGCACGCTCACGACCCGAGTCCGGCTGGTTGTTTCAGGACTTCGGCCGATGAATCGAGTGGTCGACCTGACGAATTACCTCATGCTCGAGACAGGGCAGCCGGTGCATGCCTTTGATGCTGACGCGATTCCGAAGGGTGGTATCGTGGTCCGCTTGGCTAAGCCGCGCGAAAAGCTTCTCCTCTTGGATGGGACTGCCCTGGCGCTTTCCACGGACGATATTGTGATTGCGGATACGAAAAAACCGCTCGCGTTGGCGGGTGTGATGGGTGGCAAGCTTTCGGGGATCACGGAGAAAACGAAAGATGTTGTCTTTGAGATTGCGAACTTTGAAGCGGCGAGCATCCGACGCACGGAAAAGCGGCATCGGTTATTAACAGATGCGGCCTATCGCTATGAGCGCGGTATCGATCTCGGCCGGCCGGGATACGTGGCTGGACAGCTGGCGCGCTTCGTCCGTGACTGGGAGATCGGGAAGCAGGTCTTTGTTCGGGATACGGGTTCGAAACTACCGAAACCGACCGTCATCACGCTTGAGCTGGCGCTCATCGTTCGGCTCCTGGGTACAAAAATCCCGCTCTTTGAAGTCGTTCAGTACTGCTCGTGGTTGGGACTATCAGTCAAAAAGCTGCCGAATCGCCAAGCACTCCGTGTTACGGTGCCGCTCCGGCGGCCGGACCTGCGCGATCCCGAGGATCTCGTCGAGGAAGTCGGGCGTCTGCGTGGTTACCATCTGATTGACCCCGTACCGCTGGCGCTCCCGAGCCGTCCGGTCATTTCAGATCCCGGCAAAGCATTTGAGCGTTCGGTGAAATCAGCACTGGTCGCGTCGGGTTTCAGTGAGGTGATGACATATTCGTTTTACAGCGAAAAGAGTTTATCGTTCGTGACGCTACCCAAGATCGAGCATCTCTCGGTTGCGAATCCGATGAATCCGGACCAGGCGTTTATGCGGTCTGAATTGTTTCCGAATCTCTATCGCACCGCTCATCTGAATGCCAAGTACACGAACCAGTTCCGCCTCTTCGAATACGGCAGCGTTTTCCGTATGGGGAAAAGCGGGCCGCAGGAAGAGAAACGTCTTGGTTTACTTGTTTTTGAACGTAGCTCGAAGGATGCTCAATCACTCTTTCTTCGCTTCAAAGCAGAACTCGAAGCGCTTTTCGGGCGCCAGCACACAATGGTTCGCTGGAATGCGATGGCGGCTGGCATACCGCCGGCGTTTCATCCTTCCCGGGTGGCTCATCTCACGATTGAAAATGAGGGTCTGGGGTACGCTGGAGAGGCGCATCCCGAGCTTGCTCGGCGTTTAGGCGCGAATGTCTCGCTGTGGTATGCGGAGTTCGCTGTTCGTGACCTCATGGCAGGAAGCGGTGCGAGCGCAGTGTTTCATGATTTCTCGCGTTTCCCTTTGGCCCATCGTGATATCTCACTCGTCGGTTCACCCGCGGTGACTTTTGATCAGCTTCAGGCAGTGATTCAGGTTGCAGGCGCGCCGCTGCTCGCCCAGTGTGAGCTCTTTGATCTCTATGAAAACGGAAAGGAGAAGAGTTTCGCGCTTCACCTCTCGTTTGGCGCTTCCGATCGGACGCTCGGCGGTCAAGAGATGGATCAGAGCTTTGACGCGATCGTTGCCGCCGTCGGGGAGCATCTGGGTATGCGCCTCAAGGCCTAGAAAAAGAGACTTGTGAAGAGTCTTTTTTTATGTAAAAAACCATTGACAAAATGCATTAAAAATGCTTGAATATAACAGATAACTGTCCTTTACAGAACAGATCAGGCTCTCGCGCTGGCCCGGGTAAAACTGGGCGGTGAGGAAAGTCCGGACATCGACATGTAAAAGTGTAGCCGGTAGCGGGTAACACCCGTCCTGAGCGATCAGAGAGGTGCGAGCAGTGACGCCAAAGCCGAAAGGCGATGGGTTCCTTTGCGGGAATAACCCTGTTGCAAATCAGGGGTGAAACGGCTAAATCCTTACCTCGATGCAAGGTCGTGCCCGATGCTTCTTGGAGCTCAAGAAACGTCAGGAGAACCGCACAGATCCGCTCGGCAACGATCGGACAAGAGAAATGTGAGCCGCCGCGCAAGCGGTACAGAATCCGGCTTATCGATCTGTTCTGTACAGGGTATCTATCATTCGTGCTCTTTTCCGGTGTACAAGTTGGATGTATCGCGAGATACTTCGAAAGGGCAGAGTTTCTCTGCTTCTAACGCCCAAGAAATGAAACGTTCAGAAGTGTACTTCAGTGCTATCCAGCTCCCGGTCGACTTTCTCATGATTGTCCTCGCGGCGCTTTCGGCGTATGCGGTGCGGGATGTCCCTCAGATTCTCGCGCTTCGGCCGAAACTCTACAGCGTCGACATCGTCGACTTTCTCCAGGTCATACTCATTATCGCGCCGATTTTTCTTGCGGTCTACGCCCTTGAGGGCCTGTACACCATGCGGGCGACGCGTACCCCATTGGCTGAAGCCTTCAAGGTCTTTCGTGCCACATCGCTGGTCCTGGTGCTCGTGATCGTGACGATATTCCTCAAGCGGGAATGGTTCTCGTCGCGCTTCATCATCCTGGCCGGCTGGTCGTTCACGGTCATGTATGTGACGATCGCCCGCTATCTCATCCAGCGAATCCAGAAATATTATCTGGTTAAGAAAGGCGTCGGCGTCCATCGCATTCTCCTGGTCGGGACCAATGGCAAGATCGAGCAGCTGAAGCATCTGTTCGTCACCCGGCCGGATCTCGGCTATGTGACGGTCGGTCAGGTGGAGACGGTTTCTTTGCACACGATTAAGGATATCCGCGCGTCGCACGGCATCGATGAAGTGATGGTCTGTGATCCATCCTTGACCGATGACGAGCAAGAGAAGTTGCTTGACTACTGCCAGATCAATAACATCACGCTCAAATACCTTCCGACGTCGCGAGAGACATCGCGGTTCACCATGTCAATTTTCAACGGCGAGCCGCTGATCGAGTTCCAACACACGCCGCTGGATGGTTGGGGGAAGATCCTCAAGCGGGCCTTCGATCTCGTCGGTGGCGTACTGCTGACAATCCTTTTTTCACCGGTCATGCTCGCGATTGCAATTTTAACCAAGCTCGAGGATCCGGACGGGCCGATTATCTATACGAACGAGCGGATCGGTGAGAACGGAGAAAAGATCCCCGTTTTCAAGTTCCGGTATATGCAGTGGAAATGGTGCATCAATAAGGCGAATCCGAATTTTGAAGCGGCGCTGCAGTTCGAGAAAGAACTGATTGAAAAACAGAGCCTGCGCCAGGGACCCTTGTACAAGATCAAGGATGATCCGCGCAAGACCAAGATTGGCGCATGGATCGAGCGCTATTCGCTTGATGAGCTCCCGCAGTTCTTCAATGTGGTACGCGGCGAGATGAGTCTGGTCGGACCGCGGCCGCATCAGAAGCGCGAAGTGGAGAAGTACAGTGAGTATCACCGGCGCCTGCTGACCATCAAACCGGGCATCACGGGGATGGCGCAGATTTCTGGCCGTTCTGATCTCGACTTTGAGGATGAATACCGTTTGGATGTCTTTTATATCGAAAACTGGGGTCTGTGGCTCGACGTCGTCATTTGCCTGAAGACCGCCGGCGCACTGCTTCGCCGCCGCAAGAACTAAAAAAAGAGGATCTGATAAAAGGGAGTAGGGATGAGTGATTAGGCAATTCCTGTACAGACCGGTTTAGGTGTAGAATAGGGCCATAGAAGGGTTGAGAGGATTTTCTGTGTTTTCCTCCAACCCCTAACTCCAAGCTCTAACTTCTAATTCCTAACCCCTAAAACCTAATCCCTAACCACTTCTCCCTATGAAACTCATTCTCCGTTGGGCGCTCAGCGCCGGGGCTTTCTGGGTCGTCGCTCATTATGTGCCTGGCATCAGTATTGCTGGGTGGAAAGTCGCCCTTATCCTGTCCTTCCTCTGGGGGCTGATTGGGTTCACCGTGAAACCGGTGCTCGTGCTCTTGACACTTCCGATTACACTTTTGACCTTCGGGCTCTTTACGCTTGTCATCAATGGTTTTCTCCTCTGGCTCCTTGGCGGCGTTATCAAAGGATTTGAGGTGGATACATTCGTGCATGCGATTATTGGTGCGCTGGCCCTCTCGCTCCTGATGGGAGCAATCAATTGGTTTCTGGCAGCCGCTGACCGGGACGACGACTGAAGCGCCTATGCCTGGACTACTCCGTGACCTCTATCGAACCCGGCTGAAGAAACACATTCCGAAAGAATGGTTTCTTTTGTATCATACGCTCCGGCGCCAGACATACGCGGTCCCATCCCGTCTGAGGGCTGCCACCGGAGTGAATGACCTTGAAAAGTATTTCCGGAACAATCCGGGAAATCTGATCCACAAATACGACCATTATTTCGAGATCTACGATCGGCACTTCTCTCGCTTCCGGGGGAAGCCGATCGTGCTACTCGAGGTGGGTGTGTACCATGGAGGATCGCTGCAGATGTGGAAAGCATATTTCGGCCCAGACGCCAAGATCTACGGCATCGATATCAATCCAGAGTGCAAGAAATTCGAAGAACCGGGCATTGAGATTTTTATCGGCTCACAGTCCGACCGTGCGTTCCTCCGTGACGTTAAGCAGAAAATCCCCAAGGTGGATATCCTCATTGATGACGGTGGACATACGATGGATCAGCAGATCGTTACGTTTGAAGAGATGTTTGAACATGTGAAAGGGGAGGGCGTCTATCTCGCTGAGGATCTCGCTACCTCATACTGGGAAGAGTACGGTGGGGGGTATCAGAACCAGAAGTCATTCATTGAATACTCAAAAAACTTTATTGATCGGCTCAACGCGTGGCATTCTCGCGAGACCTCATTGCGCGTCGACGCTTTCACGCGCTCGGCCGACTCGCTGCATTACTATGATGGAGTACTCGTCATCGAAAAAGGCGGGCATCCAGAACCGGTCAGCCACATGTCGGGAATACCTTCCCTCTAGGGTCAATCCTTTTCTTTGGCGATAGTCGCACCGAGGACCCAGAGAAAAACGAGACCGACCAGGACTCCTCCGCTGCCGAGAATCAACATACTGCCTTTCATGAAAGCCGGCTTGTACTGCGAGAGCCGGTTTTCTAATTCTCCAATGCGTTCGGAAAAAGTGGCAGCCGTGTAGAGCGGACGTACCTGCAGGGTACGACCAATATAGGTTTTGTTCTTACTATTATCTGTATAGACCGACACTTGAAAGTCTTCATTCTCTGTGACACGGATATACGGCCGCTCTTTGCGTTTCATGAGGCCGTCACGGTACTCAATCGAAAGACAATACGCTTGGCCGGCGCTTTCTCGTATCGGATTAAAGGTGAAGTGAATGGCGCGAATAACTGGCCAGGAGAAGAATGTTCGGCGCGAGCGAGCCAAGACTTTGTGGCAAGTTGGATCCAGCAGGGTAAAATCCAGCCGTTCGCCAAAAGCCAGGTCGGTATCGCCCATGAAGATCTGGAATCCCTTCAGTCGATCCTGTTCAATTAGGATGACTTGAGTGAGGGCTGCGCCGGAGGTAAGCTCGGCACGCTTGCTTTCACCGAGAAAATTGAGGCGCGCGTCAGGGAAAGAAAGATTGCTAAAAAAGACTAGTCCGATACCACTCATCATCACCAGGAAAACCGTGAACGTAATGCGAGAAAAAAGAATCTTCATAGGTAGTAGCGCGGAAGGATGATGGCCCAGGTGGCGTAGGTTGTGAGGAGGAAAAGGAGAGTGGAGAGGGAGACGAGCATTCGGTCAAAAGCGAATTTCGTTGGTAGGAAATAGCCAAGTCCGGAAACGATGAGGAGGAGGTGGGGGAGGATGTTCGGGAGGAAGTAGCGTCCCGGCGTCCCGATCAGAATCTTTCCAGTGGCGTCGAAATACCCGCCAATCAAAGAAGCGGATAGCGAACTGGAGGAAAAAGACCGAGAGAAGGGAAAAAGAAGGACCCTTTTATTGGGGAGGAAGCGTGGCGGATATTTGTCAAAGAACAACCACAGGAGACCGAAACCAGCAGTCGTTTCGAGAGCCAGAATAAACTGGATTATGGCCGCCGGCAGGTTTGTATCCAGCCAGCCGAAACTACCCCAATAGGTGGTAGCAGTCCAGAGCAAAGCCCCAGCCGTAAGGGTTTTCTCGGCATACGCAGCGAGCGATTCGAACGAGGAGGTAAAGACAGAATCCGATCCGAGATGTAGAAAGCCGGCCAGAATGGCGGGCGGGGTAAAGATGAAGATGAAACTCAGAGCGACGAAAGTAGCAAGCACGGCACGGAGCAAAAAGTCCCGCCAGGGCCACCCGAGGCGGCGATAGAGATATTCCACGCCCAAGAGACCCAGCGGTCCGAGGAGCACAATTCCGGGTCCTTTGGCAAAGATGCCGATACTTGTAGCCGAGAGTAGGAGAACTACAGAGCTAAGTGTCGGTCCTGCTGTGAGCCAAGTGACAGCTCCGTAGAAAAAGAGCGAGAATGCGAAGATGAGCAGGATATCGATATTGACGATGGCGCTGGTCGCGAGGAACATCGGCTGAAACGCGATGAGCGAGGCAAAAGCGATGGCGGCAGTCGTTGGCCAACGCAGTTTCCGGGCGCTCAGGTAGGCAAGGAGCACGACCAGGCCGCCGAGGCAGAGCGAAAAAAGCCGGGCAAGAAAAGCCGAGTGAAGACGGATTGGTCGGCCAAGACGGTTTCGAGTTTCGATCCGACGAGGTAATAGAGCGACCAGGTACCGGAAGTATTCATTGGGTGGATATCGATATAGCGTGCCCAGTTATTCTCGATAGATTTCTGCTTTACCTCCAGTACTGTTAACTCGGCGACAAATCGCTGGGTATTCGTCGATTGCCATTTGATCTCATCAAACTGCATCCGATGAGCTGTTTCTCGGACTTCTTCTGAGAAATGATAAGTGCGGATATCGTCTCCCTGAGTTGAACTCACGGCTTTCTGTGATTGGCCAGAGTTTTTTCATCCGGTTCAGCCCAATGCTGGACCGTGGCGTAGTGGACCTGTTCATCAGGGCCCTGAAAAAAAGGCACGAGGAGGATGCCAAGCCCGAGGCAAGAAACAGCCCGAGTGACAGTCCCCCAGTGTACCATTTCTCTAGTCTCGTCCGCGTCGCTTGCTCTGTGGTCATATATGGCAGTATACTACTATAAATGGCTTTATAAAAGCTTTTTTTGTGGAAAAAAATCTCGAACCATAAATTAGCTCTGATCGGCGGGGGAAGGTTTCATCGGTCGAAACCTGGCTCGGTATTTTTCTGGCCAGCTATGACTGCTTTTCCTTGGGAATGACGCCATCTCGGTTTCTGGATGAGAACAGACACATTTGTTCAGTCGGACCCATACAACTCCAGGGTGGATAATCCCTACACGGCCATCATTCACCTCATCGATAATGATCGCGGGCCCATACGGAACAATCGGTCGAGGCGGAAATCAAAAAATCGATCGAAGAACCTCGACCTGAACCCGAGCAGTCATCTCGTGTACTGTTCTCGATCGGCGCAGTGCAATCCGACGCCAATCCCGATCGTCGGAGTACTACTCAGCACAAGGCGGAGAATGAGGATTTTCTGAAAGACCCATCTGCGAAGCCCGCGGCATCATGTCGGCATATCTCAGACTCACCAATATTTTCGGAGAGCTTCCGGAGCCGAAGATTTATTTCCCTCATCATGAATCGTCTCCGTGCACACCATTCATCGGAAAAGTCCGAAATCAACGGCGACGGAAATCAGGAGAACGCGACTACATTTATGTGGATCGATTTGGCAGAAGCGATTCGCAATCACGTTAAAACTGGTCTCGAGGGGCGGGATACGGTCAATGTCGCTAAGGAGCAGGGTCGGACGCTTCTGTCAGTTCTCGATACCGTTCAGTCGGTATGCGAATCGAAGGTTCCGTTCGAAGTTACTCATGAACCAGTTATTGATAGGCATGACGAAGAGCAGTCGCACCTCGTGCAGTTAATCTTTGGGCGATGTCAGTATCGGCTATACTCCTCGTAATACGTTTGTTGAGGGATTGGCGCTCATGTGGAGCGCGCGCTCACGACGAAAGCCATTCATACGTCCTAAAAAATAGATTATGAACCAGCGCAACATACTTATCGTCGGAGCAGGAAAGGCAGGCCGTCTCTTGGCCCGAGACATCACTGCTCACCATCTCGATTGTCATGTGGTCGGTTTTGTCGATGATAAATTGAAAGTTTCCGGGGCAGTCTTGGGAATATCGATGCGATGCCGAAGCTTCTTAAGCTCTGGTTCGTGGATGAGATCGTAATTGCTATCCCATCGGCAGACGGAGCGCTTGTTCGGCGTATTCTTCTCACGAACATCAAGAATCGTATGCCGATTCGTATCGTCCCGCGTGATCAGCGCATCATCGGCAAGAGCGATGTCCGATATGCTGAGGTAAGGACGCTTAATTCTGAGGATTTCCTGGGTCGGCCCTTCCAGCGACAGCATGTCGATCGACTTATCAGGTACTATCGTGGCAAGACTGTCTTCGTCACTGGCGGCGCGGGTTCGATCGGTTCCGAGATCGTCCGTCAGCTCATCGATCTCGAGGCGAGGCAGGTCATCATCTATGATAATTCCGAATACCTGGTCTTCCTCCTAGAACAGCAGCTGAAAGAGCGCGGCCAGCGGGACAAGTGCGAGCTTATCGTTGGGAACATTCTGCATAACAACAAGCTCCTTGCCCTCCTCTCTCGCTTCAAGCCGGACATCGTTTTTCACGCAGCAGCATACAAGCACGTTCACCTCATGCAGGACAATATCGATGAGGCGGTCTATAACAATGCCATCGGAACAAAACGCGTCATCGATGCAGCGATGGCGGCTGGCACCCCGCAGTTCACCTTTATCTCGACCGATAAGGTCGTCAACCCGACGAGCGTGATGGGCGCGACGAAGAAACTCTGCGAATACTATATCCAGTCACTCCGAAGCGCTAAGACAAAGTTCAACATCGTCCGATTCGGCAATGTCATCAACTCGAACGGATCAGCTTTGCCGCTGTTTGAGCGCCAGATGGAACTGTATGGCTACGTGACCGTGACCCACAAGAAAATGCAGCGTTTCTTCATGTCAATCCGCGAGGCCGCCTCGCTCGTCATCGAGAGCACGGCGGAAGGACGGCCAAATGCGATTCATATTCTGAATATGGGCGAGCTTATCAATATCTACGATGTGGCGCTTTGCCTCATCCGTGCCAAGAACCACCTGCCAGGTGACGATGTCGATGTCCGGATTACGGGACTTCGCAAGGGAGAGAAGATGATCGAAGAACTCTATACCGAAACGGAGAAGGGGAACTTACGTCAGCTCAAAGGCGGTAAGAGTGTCTATACGTTGAAGAATGAAGAGATGTGCCGGATCGACATTGTCGAGGTACTGGATGAATTTGAAGAGACTGTAAAAAGAGGTCCAGGCCAGCTTCTCCTTCAAAGAAAACTCAAGAAAATATTCTCATCGCTGAGGTTTAAATAGCGAGGAATTTCTGTTATAATCCTGTGGTTACTATCGCAAATCGGTATCATTTATTGATTAGAAATATGCTGCAGCAGATAGCATTTTATTGTCGAAAATTCTGGCTCCTCTTTAAGAACCGGCAAAACCTCTATCGAAGCTTCATGCTTGAACGAGCGATGGATTTTGTCCGGCATAATACAGTCGAGGGGGATTATTTTGAGTTTGGTGTGTATGCCGGTACAACCTTTCAATTTGCTTATCATGCTGCTCGGGCGCGAGGTCTGAAGAGGATGCACTTTCATGCCTTCGATTCCTTTGAGGGCTTTTCAGAACCCAAAGGCCATGATGATATAGGCCACGTCGTAAAGGGCGGCCGGTATTGCTCTGAAAAAGAGTTCCTAAAAAATATTGAACAAGCAGGTGTCCCTCTGTCTCAAGTAACTACAACAAAAGGCTGGTTTGCCGACACCCTAGAAGGCGATGGGGCAGATAAAACCAGTCTCACTCTTGGTGATGCGAAAATCGCCGCCGTCTGGCTGGACGCCGATCTCTACGAGCCGACTATTTCTGCGCTCAATTTTCTTACGTCGCGCCTTCAGGATGGGACAGTGATGATGTTGGATAACTGGTTCCTTTTCAAGGGACATCCGGAACGGGGTGAGCGCAAAGCCCTCTCGGAGTGGTTGAGGAAGAATCCACATATCGTCCTTACTCCATTCTATAATTTCAGCTGGCACGGCACTTCATTTATCGTTAACTTACCATTGTCGAATCAGGAAGAAATCCAAAGTATATGAGAGGGGAAGATTTGAAACAGGAGGTGATTGCAGCCGCTCGAAAACATCGGAGCGAATTTGATGGCATTGTCGGTGGATTCGAAGATCGCGGCATTCTTAATAGTGAAATGTTGGCGGTCTGCGCGCTTTCGGAGGAACTTGGCACTGAGGTGTTCATTGAGTCCGGGCGTTGGCTTGGGCAGAGTACGGAGATTCTCGCGCGCTATTTTGCAAACAAGCCCGTCGTCATTGAAAGTGTTGAGGCTTTCTATGATGAGAATGCAGTGCATGTGGAGAAAAAGATTCACGGGAGAAAGAATCTGAATCTCCTGTACGGCGATGCGCATATCGTTATTCCGAGATTGGTGAAAAAGCATACAGGGAAAAAGATTGTCATTCTCTTTGATGGACCAAAAGGTGGTCCGGCGATTGATATCTTCCGTATCGCAATCGCTGAATCAGGGTCTGTTGTCGCTGGTTTTTTCCATGATATGCGGAAGGCAAATCAGGAAATGCCGAATAATTCTCGAGCTGAGATGCAAGCAGCTTTCCCAAACTCGTTCTTTACAGATGATGACAGTTTTGTGAAAGAATTCGGTAGTCTGGACGCCGGATGTGAGGTGGCGTTGTGGCGGCCGTACCAGATTGACGGAAAGCCCATTGGCAGTTATGGCCCCACTATTGGCCTTACGCTTCCAACCGGCACCGATAGGGATCTGGCAAAACAGGAAATAATGAGCCTTTACTACCGGTCAGCAAAACGCGTACTCGTTCTCTGGGGAGTAAAAGCGTACCATTTAATACAGCGCCTATTTTAATCGCTATGATTCCGACATGGCGCTGAAGAATATTATTTTTCCAGACAGAGCCATCATGCAGGGGGGAACGTGGCTTTTTTTGGAGCGTCTCATCTTCATAGCCAAAGGCTTTCTGCTTTCTCTCCTGTATGCGAACCTGCTTCCGAAAGAGGTTTTTGGGCAATTTCAGTTTGTAGTTTCAGTTCTCAGTATTGCTACGGTTACGGCATTACCAGGTATGGGCACTGCAATCGTCCAGGGAGTGGCGAGAAGCCATGATGGCAACTACTACCAGGGAGTCTCGAAAATGCTTTTGTGGTCCCTCTCCGGGAGCGCGATTATCTTTCTGTTCTCACTGAAATTTTTATTGACAACAGCATTGGAAAATTTCGTACTCCTCTCTCTCGGAGCAATAGTTTTCCCTTTGTTTGCGATATCCGGAACTTGGCGATACTACTATACGGGTAAGGAGCTGTATGCACCGATGGCAAAGATTTCTTTCTTGATCGAACTTGCCACCCTCATTCCGCTGGCGCTCGTGGTTTTCGTCTATCCTAACGCGACTGCTCTCACTCTGACTTATCTGCTGGGGATCATCGGCACAACGGTTGGACTAAACTACTCACTCTTAAGGAAGACGAAATTAGAACGCTTTGATGGGGAGACTATCACGTATGGCAAACGACTTTCTTTTTCGGCGGGAATCAATACGATTGCGGGGCAGTACGACAAGATCTTTGTAGGCCAATTTCTTGGCTTTGCTCAGCTGGCGAGTTACAATATCGCGGGCATAATTCCGGATCAGATAAAGGGAGCAGTCGTATCCTATATGGTTCCATATTTACCTCGATTTAGTCGAGGAGCGCACCATGCGGAACTCTGGAAAATATTTGTGAGGTTTCTCCTTGCTTGTGTTGGACTCACCGGCGTCTACATCGTGGCAGTACCGTATGTGTTCCATGTTTTCTTTCCGGTTTATATCGACACCATTTTGATAGCACAACTTATTGGAATAGGAATTATCCTCTCCATACCATTCGTGATCATTGAGACGTATTTTCGTTCTCAAAAAGCTGATAAAATAGTGCTGTATCATACGATACTCGGCGTCCTCTCAACACTCATTGGGATTGCTATCGTTGCTCCGGCCTATGGGGTACTGGGCGTTGTTTTCGCGAAAATGGCCAGCTATTTTCTCCAAGGCGTCTTTCTTCTCTCGGCGCTCACTTTGAAACTAAGGCAGTAATTGCTCTTATGGAATACTCTGAAAATATCGTACTTCGGGTTAATGAGCTCTACCATGACCTAGAGGGTGAGGGATATCATCTCAAACATGAGGATATATTTATTGGAGATAAGGACTATTGGGGCGAATTTATTTCAAAATACGTCGATCGTTCGGAGGATGAAAATAGGGTGTTCCTAGATATCGGCACCGGTTCCGGCTTTGTACCGCTCCTTGTTGGCCGGTCACTGAAGTTAGGCGATATTTTTTATTGTTCAGATATATCGAGAAATATCCTGGACGCGGCGAAAAATAATATAGAAAAACAAGGATCTAAAAACGAATTTCGTTATCTCAAGGTGGATGGTAGAAGCATTGACCTCCCAGATGCGACAGTAGATTTTGTTACTATCAATTCAGTACTGCATCACATCCCCGTATTTGAAGGATTTTTCCAGGAGATTAATCGTGTGCTGAAGCCGGGCGGACGAATAGTGGTTGGGCACGAGCCAAATCGGGCATTCTTTCTGAATAGGCTACTGTGGGGAAATTTTGTTACTATATTTCTTCTCCTGAATCCAGCTACGACGATGTACCTTCTCTTGGACAGAGTAGGCCTCGTTCCGTTTGTAAAGAAGCTCTTTCGCATGAAGACTCAGCAAGCGGGTAATGAATATGCGCAAATGGTTGCGAGTATCAATGAAAAACTCCACGAGGAGGGGATGATAAACGAACCGCTTTCAATCGAGGAGATATCTAAGATTATTGATTTTCATTCCCCTACAGCTGGGCAGAAAGCTAATCGCTTCAATCAAGAAAAGGGGATTGATATGTTGGCGCTCATTACCGAATGCCTACCGGGCTATAAAGTGGAATCCTACGAGACCTATAATCATCTCTTCAGGATCAGTCATAAAAACTGGTTATTGAGGGGCTATAGTACAATCCTAAAACGAGTCTATCCTAACGCCGGGGCGGCATTTTTTTCCGTTGTTAGGAAAAGCCAGCGGGGTTGAATCAAATGCGATCAGAAAGGTAGCGCCAGAGGCGCGGAAGAAGTTCAGGATTTGCCAGAGCATCCAATAAACAGGATATAGGCCCGGACGCGCTTCCAGTCGAGTAGTATCGAAATAGAACGGCTCTGAGAGGCCGAAGTCTTTCGATGCAACAAATTGCTTTCCGGTCGCTTGATTGAGCTTTGCGACAGCTTTCTGAAAGATCTGATGGTATTGGACGAACATTTCCCAGGAGTCTGACCTCGTTCGGTTTTTGGTGAAGGGACTGCCTTCAAAGAGGATAGATCGCCAGCCACCCTTGTAGTGGATGATATGCGCATCTTCTGTAATCGGGACAGAGTATGTTTCATTGAGATTTTCACAACGCCCCATGCGTACTGAGAGAATCTCATCACCTGCAGTTACAGAGTAAACATCTTTACCCTGAACGTAGTGCAGGAGGATGTGCAAAGCCATCTGATCAGCCCCGCCGTAGGGAAGCTGCAGATTATTGGCCTGGGCGTAGAGCATGGGAGTTTCAAGCACCTCCATTGTTTTTTCCCGCCAAAGTGTAAAGAAAGCGGCTGTCTTTGATGAGCTTCGAAAGATAGCCACTGCCGCTATTGATAGGAAATCTACCTGGACGATGGGTGAAAATGGCGTCACTCTCGAATGAAGAGAGGAGAATGCCGATATCCTTGATGACCAGCATGTCTGCATCAAGAAAGACGAGCCACTCCTGATGGGCCGCTTTATCATCCGCCGCCTTTTCCCAGACGAGTGTTTTGCTAGAGATGCGCCGGGTAATATCCGTCGAGAAATCAAAATTCGTCCGAACCCATTCCGTTCGTGGAAACGTAGTGGCGAGAAGTGTTACTGTTTTTGCATCGATATCTTCCCAATAGACAGAGACAGCCGCCTGAGGGTGGTTTTTTTCAATCGAGTAGAGTAACGGCAAAAGCATGTTGGTATGCCGATTACCGAAAAGAGAGACGATGAACCGTATTGGTAGTGGATGAGGCATAGGGTTAGAGGAGAGCGTTTGTGAAGACGGTCTCTATCTTCTCATTGGTGATTTTTTCATCAAAAACAGTGTCATAGAGCTCGCGGGAATGTTTGGAGTGTTCGGTGATGAGTCCAGGATAGAGCAGATATGATTCGATCGACTGAACAATGAAGTCGGTAATCGGCCTTGTCTTTCCGGTCCGCTGCAGCTCGAGGAGTCGCGCATAAAAAACCTTGGCATTATAGAGGCTGCCTTTCATGGCGAGAGTCGCCCGATCGTAGTCAGTCAATGGATGATCAGGGAGCACGAAGCCATTATATCCGTCCTGGACCATTTCTGTCACCGCGTACTGATCAAGCGCAATAATAGGTAGGCCGAATGAGAGCGCTTCAATCAGTACCAGCCCAAATGTGTCTCGGAAGGTCGGAAAGAGGAAAATATCATGGGTACGATAGAGGGTTGCCATCTCATTTTTTCCCAAGACGGCATCCAAAATCATGACTCCTTCCGTTTCAGTGAGCGCTTGACGATCGTCTGGGTGGAGCAGGTGGAGCGGTGTGACGACAGTCAGTGTTATATTGGAACGCCGTTTGCGTGATTCTTTGAAAGCGGCCAGAGTCTCTACTCCACCTTTCATATAGTAAACGCCCGTAAACAAGAGTTTCAGCGTTCCATCGAATGTCTTCACTGCCATGGTGCCGGGGTTTCTGACGAGCGGATACACTTGCTCCGATTTCTTCTGGAGCTGATCATGGAGCCTGCCTGAGCTGAGTTCGAGAGTCGAATAAAAGCTTCGTCTGGCGGCCTGGCTCATGAAAATGAGAGATTTGCACTGTGGCTGTAGCGCGAAGAAGATGAGTGAAAGTTTGGCAAACGGATTCCTCAGCATTTTCGGGTCGTAATTGAAGAGCGCTGCGCCATTCTCTATATAGACACAATACGGTTTATTAGTAAGCAGTAGGCATCCGTAAGTGAAGAGCAGGTGCCCTTTAGTTTCATAGCGAAAACGAATATTTGGCAACGCTATGATTCGTCTCAATCGGTGGAATGGTGTTATTTTATTCCGTATGATTTCTGCTTGGTATGATGATACTCTGGTCTTGTAGAATGTCTTTGTATCGGCGTGCTTCTCGCTGGTGGTCACGGAAAAGATAAAATTTCGTAAGCCGATTCCAAAGTTGAGGATGTGCACACGCAAGTATGGCTGGAAAAGGATGACGATGGGTTTCATAACCGTTCCTGATGATGGAGAATCTCTTCGAAGATACTTTTGTAGCCCATAATCATACGTTCCAGCAAAAAGGCTTGCGCCGCTCTTTCGCGGCTTTTGTGGGAAAACATCGACTGATTCTGGAGTAGTATATCCATGTTTTCAACGAAAACCACGGGTTTATACTGGCGCTTTTTGCCAAAAGGCATCGCCGGAAGTCTGCATCAAGAGGCCGCTTTCGCCAGATATGACCAGCTCCCGCATAGCCCCGTCGGCGACTCCGCAGATGGGTAATCCGCAAGCTCATTGCCTCAATGACGTTATTCGGGCAAGGAGGATTGAGATGGGTGAAGAGAAAGATATCAGCGGCTCGTTCGTACCGAGGGAGATCCCCATTAGCTATCTTACCAACAAAGCTGACCCAGGGGTATCGCCGAAAGCCTTGGGAAAATCCATTAATTCGCGGGAGAAACTTCCGGCGACGCCAATTTGAAACTGTTCGGCTCCATGCTTTTTGGTATAAGGTCAAGCTTCGAGAAGGGGAGTGAGCTGGTCTTTTCTGCGGAAATCCGAAGCGGTAAAAAACACCTTCTGTTCGGGAGTATCGCGCAGCTCGATATCCGTCGTCCCAGGAGAAAAAAGTTCTGTGTTGATGCCGTTGTAAATGATCGCCGAATGTTCATCGGGCTTTTTTCCGAGGAATCTCTCGACACAATGCTTGCTGTATTCGCTCTGATAGACACTGTAATCGGTAAAAAATGGCGTACAATGGCTGCCTTCAGATTCAATAAGGGAAACATCCAGCCAGCCACTGACCAGTAATAGACGCCGTCGAGCCGTTGGACGATCGGTTTCCTTTTTTTTTTCGCCCGCCAAAGAATACCGAAAGGCGCCTGCACGATGGCAAACAGGATATCGTAATTGTCTGATCTCTTCAAAAGTGACCGACATGGCCGCGGGTCTCAAGGCCCGCTTTGAACTTGCGCACAAAACTCGATGGCCCACCAATGTCCTTGAGTGAAAATGGGATGAAGATCTTCATAGGAAAAAACGGCGTTTCAGACGTTTCAACCAGTCTGGCGAGCCGATAACGAGGATCGGTCGGATCAATGAGAAGTAGCTGTGCAGCGGGTACTGGTAAAGCCGCAGATACTTCCACTGGGTCCGCATGTACTGGTGGAGCTGGTCATTCTGCCGCTCTTTCGATAGCCCGGCATCACCTGTCCGATAACAGAGCATTGCGGAAAGATTGTAGAAGGTAGTCTTTGGCAGAAGTCTGAGCCAGAGGTCATAGTCCTGGCCGTAATAAACCGTCTCATCATAGCCACCAATCGCCTTCACGAGTTCCGTGCGGAAGATGACGGCGCTGTGCGCGAAGGGGTTATACCCGAAGATTTTTTCCCGAATCTCGGCATCTGACTCCGGGGGAGTAAGCGTCTTTTGGCCTCCGCGAAAAACGTTGGTATAGGCGCAGCCGATAAGGCCGCAATCAGGATGCGTCTCAAGGAACGTAATCTGCCGTTCCAACTTGTCTGGATGCCACCAATCATCGGCATCGATGCGCGCGGTGTAGGGAGTCGAAATATTCTCCAAGCCACGATTCAGGGACTTCGTAAGTCCGAGATTCGTTTCATTCTGAATCAAAAAGAAGCGTCCCTCAAATACCAGCTGCCATTTTCTGAGAATTTCGTTTGAACGATCGGTCGACGCGTCATTGATGCAGATGATCGAGAAATCTTGAAACCCTTGGGCGGCAATACTCTCAAAACAGCGGTCGAGTGTCGCCTCGTCATTGTAGACCGAAAGGAGAATGGTTACTTTGAAGGGCGGTGGACTGATCATGATTTTTGGAGGAGCAGCGAATAGGTCAGTTTCCATCGGGTGATGGCCTGTGCGAGCGCGTAGTGTTCGTTTATGAAGAGGAGTCCATTTCGGGCGAGAGCCTCCCTGTGATTGTGATTTTTGAAGGATTCTTCCAGCGCCTTGGCTATGGAGTGCGCATCGCCGACAGGACAGAAGAGGCCATTCCTGCCAGGCTCTATCAACTCGCGATTTTCAGGGATGTCGGAGGTTATGACGAGCAGTCCGCTCGCCATTGCCTCCATGAGTGCATTGCTCATGCCTTCGAAGAATGTTGGCAGGACGAAAACATCGGCAAGCTTGAGGAGGGAGGGAACATCGTTGCGTCTCCCGAGAAAAAAAATGGATGATTTGGAATGATACTGCTTGATTTGCGACAGGAGGGTGTTCTTTTCTGGTCCTTCGCCGACGAGCAATAGTTTAGTATCCGGGTGTTGTCGATAGAATTCCTCAAACGCTTCGAGTAAAAAACGGTGTCCTTTGTTTTGATGGAGATTGGCGACGCAGATAACAACAAAATCCTCTCCCAGTAAGCCGAGATCAGCTTCTACAGAATGGTTGATTGGAGTGTCCTGGAAGAGCGCAATATCGATACCGCAAGGCATCACGTGAATTCTTTCGGGACGGACACCGAAATCACGAATGTAAGCAAGCTTTACAGATTCGGCATTGGCCACATATCCGGTAGCGAGTCGCTTCGTCATTCGCTCAAAGAGCCGAGCAATCCAATACTGACGGGAATTATACGTCGTTACAAGCGATGAGATGACGGGACAATGAGTAGTGAATTGGACAAACAATCTGCCCACGAGATCAGCGTGAAGAAGGTTAGTGAGAACGAGATCGGGAGCCAGTGATCGGAGGATATGCTTCAATCGGATGTAGGAAGGAATATCGAATAAATTCACCTGATTCAGCGATATGACTCGGATGCCCTTTGCTTCGAATTCCGGTGCCAGTGGTCCTTTACCTCGAAGTGTGACGATCAGATGTTCAAAGTCCTCATTGAGGAGGGGAAGCATCCGGAGGAGTGCCATCTCAGCCCCACCTCGTTCGAGGCTGACAATCAAATGAGCGATCTTTTTTCTAGGTGGCATACGTTCCCGTACAGGTAATTCCGGCCTCGGGGTGCTCAAAGCTTCGGATATCAGTCAAATCAGCCGATTGAAACCAGTCTTCGATCTCCTCGACAAAATAATAATTACTTTTGGGTGTGGCGAGGACATCGAACGCGTCGTTGAGTTTCATATTAAAAGGAAAGTTCGCGTAATACGCGAAGGGAAGCTCTTTCTCAAGATCTGGGAAGCCGATAGTACCGAGCCAGCGGCCGAAAAGGTTGATGCCGTGGACGACAGCACCAGGAAGATAGCAGGCTTTGTAGAGGAGGGGTTTGGGGATATGACGGGCGATAGCTCGGATCGGTTCGTAGAAATACAGCGCTCGCGCATTATTTCGACGATTGTATACCCAGATCACCATCTCACCACCTCGTTTCAGGACCTTGGGAAGGCCGAGGAATCCGGATCGTGGTTTTGGTAGATGGTGCAGAACGCCGATGGAATACGCGAGATCGAATCGGTTGGAAAATGGCATCGCATAGATGTCCGCCTGTAGAATACAAACATTTTCGATCCCTTTTGTCAGTTCATATGCGACTTCCACACTTTCACCAAGGTCCGTGCCGAACGAGACCTTCGTGCCCGAAAGAGCTGCCCATTTTGTGAATCGTCCTGAACCACAGCCGATATCTATAGTTTCTTTGCCACGGATATTTTCCTCCGTGACAAACGGACCGGCAAAATGAAAAAAATTCTGCTTTTCATAAGGGTTCTCTTTGTAGATATGCTTCCATTCATACGCAAAGCTCTCGGCCGTCTTCCTCTGATGCTTCAGAAAGGAATCGGGATCCGCGATGCGGCCGAGACACCTCTGCCACTCGGATCTTACCGCTTCGGGTAAATGCATCTGATGCTGATCGAAGAAATCTTGATGTATTTGGAGCATGCCCTCCTTGAGTTCGCCGACGAGAATTCTCGGGATTCCCCGGATAATCGGATACCAGCTTTTGTTGTCCAATGCGACGAGCAAGCCGAAAATGACGTGCCCATGAACCTCCTCAATAGAGATAAGCGAGAAGGGGGACTGGGTGATTGGGTCACAGAGATACGGGAGGTGATGTCGGCGCATAGTCTCAGGGATATTGCCTCATTTTAGCCCTAACTGAAGTATTCTTCAAACCAGAGCTCCAGGGTCAGGAGAGCCCAGATATGGTTCGAAAAATTGATATTTGTCTCTTGGTGCTGGTCCAGGAGTTGTTTTATAGCATCTCGGCGGACAATATTGCGCCGGACGAGCTCGCCATCCAGGAGCTTTCCGTGGGAATAGTTTTTCAACTCATACCGGAACCAATGGTCGATCGGGACGCCGAATCCCATTTTCGGCCGGTCCATCACGTTGTCGGGTACGAGACCGCGGAGGGATTCTTTGAGGATATATTTCTTGTTGTTTGTGCCTCTCAGCTTGAGCTCGAAGGGTATCTGGGCGGAGAGTTCGAGCAGGACATGATCGAGGAATGGGGAGCGGCCTTCGAGCGAAACGGCCATGGTGGCGATATCGACTTTGGCGAGAAGGTCTTCGGGGAGATAGCTGGCGAAGTCGGCATATACGGCCTGTTCAGTCCGATTCTTGGAGCCAGACTCGAGAAAGCGCGCCGCGATGAGATCAGAGGTGTCTTCATTCCAGACCTTCGCCTTGAATTCGTCTGTATACAATGCAGCCTTCTGTTTATTCGTGAAGTAGGCTGTGTAGGAGAGGTAACGGCGGCGATAATCGGTCGAGAGGCTTTCAGAAAAGCGGTGGAGCCGATCAAAGAACGTGTTTTGGATATTCTGGGCGAGAAACCTGGTCAATGGCTGGCCGATGAGCTGATTGAGATAACCGAAACGGTCGAGCAGATTCGAGGCTTGGAAAGCGGCATACCGCGAGTAGCCGGCGAAGTTTTCATCCCCCCCGTCTCCATTAAGAGCGACCGTTACATGTTCACGTGTGAGTTTTGACACATAGTAGGTCGGGAGCGCGCTTGAATCAGCAAAGGGTTCCTCATACTGCCGGACGAGCATCGGGAGTAGCTCGATAGCGTTGGGCTCGACGATGAATTCAGTGTGGTCGGTACCAAACGCATCGGCGACCATTTTAGCATAGGGAAGTTCATTGTATTTTTCTTCTTTGAAGCCGATAGAAAACGTCTTGATCGGCTGGGATGAGTTCCGAGCCATGAGGGCGACCACTGCGCTCGAATCGACGCCACCCGAGAGGAAGGCGCCGATTGGCACATCGGAAATCATCCGAAGTTTCACCGATTCCTCGAGCGTTTCAATGATGCGCTTTTTCCATTCCTCTTCCGAGAGGTCAAGCTTCTCGGAATAGTCGAGCTTCCAGTAGCGCTCCTTCTCGAGCGTCTTGGTCTTTAGATTGAGGCGCAGATAGTGGCCTGGTTCAAGCTTGGCAATGCCTTTGAATCCAGTCAACGGCGCTGGGACGTACTGCAGAGTCAGATAGTGATGGATGGCCTCGTAGTCAGGCTCGCGAACGTATTCCGGCTGGGTGAGGATGGCCTTCAGCTCAGAGGCGAACATGAAAGTCTTCCCATCGAAAAAATATTTGAATGGCTTCTTGCCGACGCGGTCGCGCGCGCAGAAAAGAACCCGTTCCTGTTCGTCATAGATCGCGAATGCGAACATTCCGCGGAGATGTTCAAGGCATTTTTCTTGGTACTTGTCATACAGCGCGAGGAGGACCTCAGTATCAGACTGGGACTTGAAGGAATAGCCGTCTTTTTCGAGGAGGGCTCTCTGCTCTTGAAAATTGTAGATTTCGCCATTGAAGACAATCTCGTAGCGGTCCAGATAGCGCATCGGCTGATGGCCAAGGGGTGAGAGGTCAATAATAGCCAGGCGGCGATGACCGAGAGCAACCTTCTGATCCGGGGAGAGATAGGTGCCGTAACCATCTGGTCCGCGGTGGCGGATAGCATCGCACATCACATCGACGTCTTCGGTCAAAGCACTTTTTTCGGTGAGAGATATTTTTCCCACGATGCCGCACATATCGTTTTCGAAAATTTAATTTGTCGGGATAATTTTATATACCTCAATATCCCCGAAAACAGCCACCTTTACAAACGACAGGCCTAGTTCCCGCGGGAGTTCATTGTAGTCTAGTGTAGTCTGAGGCGGCCGGTCGAAAAGGAGCGTTTTCGATAGGATACCGAAGAAGTTCCGAAACAAGGAGTCATACATTTGAGCATCGCCTGCTTTCTTTTGTGTACTGAGAACAACAGAGTAATTGGCTTCGCGCAAAGTGATGGTCCGCTCAGGCTGAATCGTTCCATAACGGAGCAGCAGAATGTTGTCGATGAGAGAAGTGGTTTCAGAATATATTATTTTCTCTCCAGGAGAGACATGCTGTTGGAGATACTCGATGGTTTCGGGTTGGATATCTATATTCCGTGCCATGTTGAGATAGCGGTTCCACAGATAACTGTAGGCAATCGAAAGCAAAATTGAAAAAAGCGTCATGAAGAGAATCAAGCTCCGAGCACTGATTTGAAACCATTTTGGAGAGGTGAGTCTTTGCAGGAGCTTCCAGGCGAACCAGGCCGCTTGGCCATAGAGCAGGTATGTCATCGGCCAGAGGAGGATGAGAGAACGTTCAGCATGGATGCTGATTGATGCTGCCATGGAAAAAAGTAATGCTGAAAAATAGATGCTGAGCAAGCTATGTTGCTTGGCCTGAAAGAGGACACCGATACATACTATGAAAACGATATATCCAATCCAGCTTGGGAAGATCCAGCGGAGATAGTCTTGGTTGATTTTTTCCCAGCCAGGGAAGAGAGTTGATAATTCAACATTCACCGGGGACTTTGTCCACTCACGTAATCGTTCTGTGAAACCGGTACCAGTAGTTAGATCAAATGTGTTTTCCATTATTCGCTCGGGGCCATACGGATTGCCATATGAGACTTGGGAATAGTAAAAGGCAACTGGTATGTAGGTTACTCCGGCAATGAAGAGGATGAAAATCACTTTTTTGATAAGGAGCGGGGAATATTTTCTTTCGAGAACGGAGTAGAGTGCGACAAAGAGCGGAAGAACGGCGAGCAGGTAGAGACCAAGCGTGTGGCTAAAGATTCCAAAGGGTACAGAAAACGTCAGCCAGAGCATCCAATGTTTCCGTTCCGTCAAAATGGTACTGAGGGTCACAAGAAAAGCGATGAGAGAGAAGAAGCTGGGAACGACCCAATAAAATCCATGAAAGGATCCAGCGCCATTGTAGAGCGAGAGAATGAAGATAGAAAAAGCAATGAGTCGCTGTGACCCAGGATTGAGAGCGCTGACAAAAAACAAGATGGCGACTGAAAGTAGGAGCGTACCGAGATAAAAGCCGAAATGGTAGGCTTGGACCGGATCAAGACCGAGCATTCTCGCTGGGATGCCGACGCTGAGACGGTACATGAGATGGTCGAAGCCTGCGTACGATGAGAGGGAAATTGCCCGATCACTGCAGGAGAGGAAGTTAACGCAGTGGATGGTTGAATCGAGGTGCAGGACATAGATGTAGGAATCATCGGGAACCGGCGGTATGAGACGATCATTCCAGAGCGTGTGCACGAGGAAAAATTTCCAGGCAATGAAAAAAAACAGCGCCGCGATAATCCAGCGGTTCTCGAAGGAAAATTTTTCGATGTCTGAACGTGTTAGCATGGGCTTAATATTTTTGGAATATGGCGATAAAGGCCAATACATCTAAGTCCGATTTAGAATGGCGGGCAGAGAGGCTTTGGGGCAGGCGAGTAGTGTTGTAACGCAGAGTCGGATCAAAAAAGAGTGTTGACAGGCTGTAGCGTCGTGCGGCCTCCCGATAATAATCGACACGCTTCCGATTGACATACCCCCCCGTATTTTTGAACAGGAGGCGAAACCAAAATTCACTGATAGTCAAGAACCAGAGGCTTTGCTGGGAAAAGATATGGTCGCGCAGGTCCACTTCGTGGTACATATATCCGCCGGGCTTGAGGACTCGCGACATCTCCGCGAAACAGAGATCGAGATTATGTACGTGCTCTAGGACAGCGCAGGAGTAGATGATATCAACGCACTGGTCTGGAACCGAGTAGCGCGACGGTTGATCGATGGTGGCAAATTCTATCCGGGCCGGATTGTACGCCCAGGACTGGCCAGCTGGAATGAAATAGCGTTTGAATGTATTCTCATCATTGCCCAGGAGCGCTCGATACCTTCGGATTTGCCGAGGGTTAATGAATGTATGCTGGCCGTCATCAATGGCGATATATTTCTTTGCCCCAGCTTCTAGAGCGAGCAGGCCAAAACCGATCGATCCGCCCGGGCCGAGTTCAAGGATGGTTTTTCCCTCAAGTGAAGCGTGAGAATCCAGCCGTGTCAAAAATTCCTGAAATTTTTTCTGCGAGTAGACGATATGTCCTGCCCGAAAGTCGAGGGGATTATAGAACGAGCGCTCGATGAATGGTCGCAGCTTCGGGAAGACTGAAAACAGGACATTTTCCATGAGCACGAGTGGTACTTTGATGAGTGGCTTAAGTAGGTTCATACGTTTTCAGAAGCTCGATGTACTGCTGAATGCTTTTTTCCCAGGAGAAGTTTTCCTTGATGTGAATGGAAGCTTGGGTACCAAGGGATCGCCGTAAGGTCTCATCTCCAATAAGTTTTTGGATGGCTCGACTGAATGACTCCGGTGATCCGGATAACGTTCTAAGTCCGGTTTGACCCGGGATGATAACCTCATCGGCACCCTCGTGCGGAGTCGCGATGACGGCATTCTGGCAGTACATGGCTTCGAGGAGCGAGGTCGACAGACCACCGCCGGGGAAAGATGAATGGATATAGATATCCGTTGCCTTGAGCAAACTGAGTACTTCAGTTCGCGGCCGATTGCCGAGGAGGATGATAGGCAGTCCTCGGGAGAGTTCTGCCAGATGGTCAAAGTCTTCACCGTCTCCGATGATGAGAAATATGATCTGGGCGCGCAGTGGTTCAGGGAGCAAGCGGATCGCTTCGATAGTGCATTCGATCCCTTTCCACTGGTACAGCCGGGCGGCGGTCGTCAGAATGAGCTTTCCCTGATAGCGCTTACGGAGAGACTCTGATGGCGCGATACCATCGATGGTTGGAAAGTCAATGCCACGATAGATGATTGATGACGGCCTGGCGTCGAATCGCTTCACGAATCGGGAAACTGTTTGGGAGATGGATACGGTATGGTCCGATGATCGGAGGACGAGATAGCCGAAAGTCAAGTCATAGAGACGCGCTAGAGTACTCGTAAACCGGCTAGAGAGTTTCACGAAGTCTGAGCCGTGCTCGATATGGATGAGGTGGGTCCGGGCCGTGCGGGAATACCAGAGCGCCATCAGCGAAGCGAAGAAGAAGCGGGTCCGTGAAAGAGTCACATCGATTTTTTCGGAATAGAGCATGCGAAAACTGCGCCAGAAAGCCAAGTTCCAGAATTCAGGCAGGGGATAGTTCGGAATGATCTCAAAAGCAGGATAGCGGATGACCTTGACCCCGGCAGTTGCTTCCGATGGCGCGGCTGAAACGGGGAGTCGGGGCGCATAGACTGTCACGGTTACTCCTCGCTTGGCAATGGCGGCATTAAATTCCTCACTGTGGCTCTCCAAACCGCCGATATGGGGAGGATAATACGGTGAAAAAACAAGGATATTCATGATGATGGTCTCTGTTCTAAAGGAAAAATGATAGTGCCAAAAACAACCCTTATTTTACAGGACAGAGGCTGTTTCTGCTATGTTTCGCTCCAGTGAACTCGAGGGAGGAATCCTATCCCTTTTCTGGTGGGAGACCGGCGGCCTTGAGAGCGTCCTTTCGGGTGAACATGGTCACCTGCTGCTCGAGGCGTTCCACGGCGGAGA
>CAVZUR010000003.1:0-219559 GCA_963778555.1 Candidatus Moraniibacteriota bacterium
TTTCCTCCTTCGTGGACGGATTGGCAATCTCGAAAACGATGTGCGGCGGGTCAAAAAAAATCCTCTTCCACCAGGCAACATGACGCTTGAGCGAACCGAGGGAGATGAGCAGCTGTTCCATCGAGCGTATCTCTTCGCGCCATTCGTCCGGTGTTCGAGCGCCGCCTTCAGGCACCTTCTTCTTGCTCACCTGGACCACTTCCAAATCCAAATTAAGTGATTGAGCGACCTCAAAGCGAACCAGGAGAAAGCTTCTCACGATGAGAAAAACCCCGGAGAGGATGGTAAGCCCACCCGAAAGGTACGCGAGCGGGAGAAGTACCACGTTCAAATCAAATTCGAAAGGCATGGATTTTATTTTTCAGTCACTCTCTACTCCCCTTGGATGAGTCCTTTGGCCTTAAATGCGTCGTACAGCTTGTCAGCGAGCTCATCATGCATCGTATCGAGCACATACAGATCATTCAGCTTGCGAGCGACAGCCACGGCATGCGCCACGCCCTTCACCTGAGCCAATTCAACGAGCTGATTCACCCGACTTGCCGCATCTGTCAGTTGTCCCACTTTTTCGGCATCCGTATGGATCTCTTGGGGGGCCGCGCTAGAGGTTGAACCTGACTGAGTGAGGATAGCAGAGAATTTTTCACCGATTTGTTCTGCGACCTGTTCAGTAGCCGTTTCAACTTTGGGAGGAGTCTCCGCTTTTACTGCACCGAAACTGCCGCGGTCTCGGGAGCCGGCGCCGATACTTCTTTTTTTCGAGAGAGGAATTCCCACATACGTATCAGGCGGCCACCGCCTTCACATCTTTTTTGAACTGATCCACGATATTCTCAATAAAAGCGCTGTAGCTGGGGATATGTTCTTCCAAAAATTTCCCCACCGCAGCCTCAGTCGGCTCGCACTCGATGAGCGCTTCATATTCCGACATCCCCCGTTCACCAAGCTTCTCCATCGTTTCCATGAAGATGCGTTTCAGGAGTGCCTCGAGCATTTTTCCGAGCAATTCCTCCTGCTTCAGCTTAGGCAAACCAGCAAGCGCGAGCTCCTCAATCAACTCCTTTTCTATTTTCGAGTAATCGATATCCATAACTATTGTTTCTTCTAGTTTAGCATACGGAAGCCAGGGATCTTCTTTCCCTCCAAAGCGGATAGCGCTGACAGTCGGAGAGCGTATTGTTGAATACTCTCACCATCGCGCGCTCCCCCAAACGCCGAACCGAAGGATTTAACCGCAGCAATTTTCAACTTCGCAACGATTTCCATCTGCGAATAGTGAAGCGGATTCGCCAGCCGATCATACCTAGTCAAGGGACTCTCTCTGAGGGCGACGCAATCAGCCAGCACGCCGGACACCTTGGTGTTCAGCAATTCAGGATGAACAGTCGTATCGTACCGGATGTCATAGGCCTCGCTCCGCGACAGATCACTGGTCTGGAAAATCGCGTCCGAAAGCCGTTTGAAATTCCGAAAGACTTTCTCTTGGTCCTCCAGCGGAAGCGCTCTGACGTATTTCAGCGCGTCGCCTTTCGGATTGAGGAGCTCCGCTTCAGGACGCAGCTCGACAACACCATCCACGGCCATCTCCGGACCGGGGCCCGTCGGTGCTGTATCAATCAATTCATTTCCGGCAATTTTGAAACGTTCCGTATCCGCAGAAACGGCTGACTGAGCCTGGGCCTCCGTCGGCGCGGCATCATGCGCTTCGGGTGTCACGACTGGCTCAGCTGCCGGGGCGACCTCGCCAATCACGGTGGCCTGGGCGTCAGGCGGGGGGGAGCTTCCGCTCCTGATTGGATCAGGGTATCGCTCTTCGCTTCTTCGATCAGCTCCGTCATTTCAGCGACCGAGAGCAATTTTCCCAGTTCGATCTGCGCCTTCGCCGCGATATGATGCGGCGAAAACTTCCCTTCGGCATCCGGCGTAAACCCAGCCGCCCGGGCCAGATCAGGATTCGATTCGAGTTTTTCTTGGAGCCGGAGCTCGACCAGTTTCGCGAACCGCTCCGAGGAGCGCCCATCCATATCGGGCACATCTTTCACGGCCTTCTCAGCTAGTTTCCAAATACTCTCGCCCCGCTTCACTTCATGTGCTGCGAGAAATGCCTGCGAGCGCTCGCTCAAAGGCACCGCCTTCACTTCATGTGTAATACCCTCGGCACCGGTCACCGTCGGCCGTATCTGGTCCGCCACCATTCTCACGTCAGCCATTGCTGTCGGTGGCGTGTCAATATCCCTGATGTTAGAAACCGGTAGTCTGTCCGAAGCGAGTGTCTCAGCTGTCGGCGCCCCGCCTATCGGTGAGGCCACCGCTCCCAAACCCTCCTTTATTCCGGGATGAGACAGTATATTCGCCGTGGTGGCGTGCGCCTTGGCACCGCCGATGTATTCGTGAGCGAAATTGAAAACATGCGAAGCCGCCCCGGAGCCGAGAACTACGCCCGCGAATATCGCGCCCGATTTCCGATAGAGATCGCCTCTCCGCCTCGCTCTTTCGCCTTCATGTATCTCTCGCGGAAACATCTTTCAGATATTTCTCCAGCGCCGAGAAATCGACCGTCTCACTTGCTTCCTTCCCATCGATAGTCGCTTCATATTTCTTATAGGCCGCCTCATCCTCCATCGCCTGGAAACGCTCTGCCTGATCAGCTTCCACATTGTCCCGTTTTACTTCCGGCGATACCGGGCGTACTGGTCCAAACCCGCCTCAAGTGCGACCGCGACGCCTGCACCGGACAGCAGTCGCTTCAAAGCCAGCGCACCGACTGCAACCGTCGCTGTCCCGCCGGTCGCCGCCCCCAGAGCGACAGCGCCACCCGCCGCGATCGTCGCCGTCAAAATATACTTGCCATATTTTTTCGCAAACTCGTTATTGGCCACACCCAGCTTTTCTATTCCCTTGGCGGCCGACCCAGCAATCGCTCCCAGCTCCGCCCGCAAAAAGCTTGATCCAGGCTTTCGCCTCGCCCCGTGCTGTCGGCCCATTGATGCCTTGTTCGGCTTCTCCCCACAGCTGTTTCATTTTTTCGAGGAGCGGCTGATTGGTCTTCGATAGGCGCATCTCTCGGCGGGCGTCATAGATCCGTTCCGCCTCATCGAATTCGAATTCCCGGATCAAGGCCGCCATCTCGGGACGGAGTTCCTTTATGGGTAGACCCGAGCGCTTCAGTTTTTCCAGCTCCGCAGCCTGGAGCGCTAGGATTTTTTCGTCATACCAAGCACGATACTTCGCGGCATCGCTCCGATCGCTTTCCTTGGGAGTCAAGTTACGGAAAATCTTCTTCAGCCGCTGCCACGCGTCCTGCTCCGACTCCTCGGTCGCGATGAAAGCTGCGCGATTCTCGGTCACTTCATCCCGGAGCTTCGCAATCTGGGCGTCCAGCTCGGCCATACCCGGAACCGCTTCCGGCTTCGTTGTATCCGCGACGACCGCTGGTGTTTCGATTGCCGCTACGGCCAGCACTGCTTCTGGACTCGATACAGCCGGTTGTGCAGGATCCTGTTTCGGCAGCTCATCAAGCGTCGGTTCAATACGTCCGGTCCTATCGACGACATCCGTTGCCAAGGGTTCGGGAGACAACGTCCCTGTCGGCACCGGCTCTGAGGGCTGAGGAATATTCGTTTCCGCGAGTATCCACCCTTCCGTTTCTCCGCGCTCCACGAGCGATTTTTTGGAAATATTCACGACCTTTTTCTCGCCCTCCACCTGGATACGGTACTTGCCGAAAGGCCGGGTGATCAGATACACCGCGCCGTCCTTGGCCTGATACCGAACCGTATCAGCTTTCTCTATGGTCGGAACCTCGAACGTTGTTCCATCGGAAGCTGAGAGGACCGTCGGGACCAGCTCTTCTGTCTTCGTTATAGGAACGGACGCATCCGAAATAGACGCTTGGGTCACAGACATGGCCGGAGCAACTATCGCCGGTGTTGGATTCGGACTCACTGGAGCGACCGGTTGCAAAGACCCGGCTGGCTTTTTCTTTCCAGTATCAGGTTTGGTCGGATAAATCTCCATCTTTTTTGTCAGATAGATAGCCGCGATTGCTTCCTGAATCCTGAAAGCCTCCTGTTTGATACTTTCTATTTCGGCCTTATCAGCAATGCCGTGTTGCTCCAGCAATTGAAACAGCGCCTTACCCACGACAAAACCAGGCGCGCGGTCAGATAAATATTTTCCATTCACCGCCGCTTCGTTCGTCAGGGCATCAAACTCTTTCTTGGATACAGCTGCCTGAATCCTCGCTATCCAAGCATCTCGCTGCCTGTTGAGTTCATCGAAAATCCGCTGCTGCCGGTCAAATGCTTCGGGCGAAGTACCCAAATCAGTTTCCGTTTCGTCCACATCCCCTATTTCAGGCTTGAGGATGAGGGGATTGTCTTTTTCCGTCCTCCCCGCGACCCGAGCATTCGCGGCTATCTCCTTTGTCGCCGAATCTCTATCCTCTTTATTCCCTTGCTGGTACGGAGTTACCAGACGCTGTTCATCGAGTGTCGTGATATACGCTTCCACCTCCGTTTCGGTCGGTGCTGTTTTTCCAGGGACGAGCGCATCCGGGACGGTTTTTTTCGGCGCATGCGCAGCCAGAATCCCGCTCTCGACGGCATCCATAAGCGCATCGATGTCAGGCGGAGTATTGGCAGGTCCTTCTTTTGATCCGATTTTCTTTGGCATACGTCGCCTTATGTAGGGATGATATCCTTCCCAAGCTTCTCAATCAAATCCTTTCGCTCGCTGTCCGTCATCGGTACATCCACCGTCCCCACAATTACCCGTTCCATGAACGAACTGAATCGACGTCGGATGATCTGCTGTCGCTCAATCATACTCTTCACCCCGTTCTGTTTGAGCACAGCGCTCGTTTGCGACACATACTCATCCTTCAACCCCCGGAGGCGATCAGTGATTTCACGCTGTTTCACGGCGTCCATCAGTTTCCAGGGCGTTCGCTGCTCCGGGTTTTCAATGGGTTCCCGTGTCGTAAATTCGATCACATTGGTCGAACCGCGCTCTGGGATCTTCTCCTCCTCGGTTTTCTTTTCAGCCACCTTTTCAGCTGCCAGATCAGCCGAAACCGCCCCAACTGCCCCAGTCAGATTTTTTTTCTCGCGCAATGTCACCGCGGCGGCTTCGGCATCCCGAACGAGTCCTTCCATCTCGGGAAGCGCCCGCTCGAGAATGACCCTCCGATTCTCCTGGCCCTTCCTTCCTTGCCAAGCCTTGGGCGTGGTCCGTTCCGCGAGCCAATCTTCGAGTGCTCCCGTTTGCGGAATACTCCCTGGCCGATTCTTCCGTATCATCGACTTCAACTCTCGGAAACCAAACTCGGCGCCAAGCGTATTCCACTGACGCAACAGCTCCTTGACTTTCACCAGGGTTGCTCCAAACACAGCCTCTTCATCTGGCTGACCCTCGACAACCTCGCGGACAGTATCGTTCTTCTCAGTCTTGGCTCTCTCTCGCTCTTGTCTCCGCGCCTCCCGCGACTGTTCTCTTTTTTTGTCCTCACTTTCCTTCTTCTCTCTCTCATCCGCGCGCTCCTTCACTATCCGATCGCGTATCGTCCGACCAGCCACGATGATCTCATCGATTCCCTGCAGATGCCGATGAAGCCAAGCCTGTTCTCTTTTTCCGGGCTTTTCTCCCGCCGCCACAGCCTGACGATACATCGCAACTTCCGCCGCCACACTATCGAGCACTTTCCGTTTCCCCAAATCCTGCGCCTCGAAATTTTCAAGATCTTTCACTAAACGCTCTGGGTCTCCCTCTTTTAAGATTTCCTTACGAATCCCCTCCCACTCGACTATTTTCGTTTCGAGCAAAGCGAGTTGTTCCTCAAAGGATAGCTGCCCTAATTGTTCAATCGATCTCTCTTGAGGTAGCCCCAACTGTACTCCCTCCGCACCTTGGACCGCTTTGGCCTCTTTCCGAACCAAGGGATCTTCCACGATAAGATTTTCTTTCTGAGCAGTTTCCTCCAGTGCCTCTCGATAGGCCTGGAGTTGATCCTGGATTTCCAATAAATCCTTGCTCCTTGCTTCTAGTTTATCTCGCAATTCTGAATCGAGCTTATCGTTCGGCTCCGTATATGGCCGAACAATATCATCGGCTCCCTTATATAACGCCTCTACAGTCGCACTTATCGGTATTCCATTTTCATCCGGTATATAATCCGCCTGATTGAACGCCTTGAGTAACAATCGGATGCGTCGGCGATTTTCAGCTATACCCACGAAGACTTCTCTCAGATTGCCCTGCGATATCTGCTCTGGTTTGATATGCCTCTCCACGCCTTTCTTCTCCACCGTAGAATCAGTATTGGTAATCTCCACGCCGATTTGACCACCGCGACGGTGTACCTCGCTGCTCGGCACTGGTTCCGACCGAACAGAAATTCCTTCGCGCTTCGCATCGCGTGTCTCACGCCGCTTACGGCCGCTCTTTTGTGACTTCCCATCTGAATCACGATCACCTGATCTACCCCCGACCCGTTCCGAAGCAGCCGAAGAGAATTTGGCACCCGCCACTTTCAAATTTTTCAATTGTTCTCCCATCGATGATCCCCGCTCGGACATAAGGGCGGCTAGTCTTTACAATTTTTTCCTTTTCGTGGCCTGTTTGCTATAATTTTAGCAGAGCGGGCACAAAAAGGATACAAAAAGAAATGCTGTCGCATACTATTCCTCAAACCAAAACTTGGGCTGAGCGCGTTGCTCCGTATGTGTTGTTCAGTATTCTCGTCCTCGCCCTTTTTGTGCGTGTCTACCACCTCGATTCGCTCCCGGCTGGGCTGTATCCCGACGAAGCGACCAATGGTACCGACGGGCTCCTCGCCAATGAAACCGGCGATTACAAGCTGCTCTACACGAACAATTACGGTCGTGAGGGTCTCTTTATCAATCTCCAGGCACTCGCCGTCAAATACTTCGGCAATACTATTCCCGTCCTGAAATTCTGGTCGGTCGCTTTCGGGACGCTCGCCGTTCTCGGGCTCTATCTCCTCGCCCGTGAACTCTACGTCCGCCGCCTCTATGCCTCCATCGCGGCTTTTTTCCTCGCCACCAGCTACTGGGCAATCAATTTCTCCCGCATCGGCTTCCGGGCTATCATGGTGACTTTCCTCCTCACGTTTTGCTTTTACTTCTTCTTCAAGGGACTCCGGACGAATCGGCTGCGCGACTTCCTCTTCGCCGGCCTCTTTCTCGGGACCGGTCTTCACACCTATGTCGCGTTCCGGCTCGCCCCGCTCATATTGATCGCTCTTCTGCCGGTGCTTTTTCTCGTGTACGAGCACTTCTTCGCGCGCTATTGGAAGCATATGCTCGCTTTCGCACTCGGCGCCTTCATCACGGCTGCCCCGATGTTCTATGACTTCTATCAATACCCGGAACATTTCTCTTCGCGCACCGGAGCGGTCTCCATTTTTTCTCCCGAAATTAATAAGGGTGACTTCTGGGGTACGTTCGGCAAGACCTTCGGCCTCTCGCTCGTCAAATACAATTTCTGGGGTGATCAGAATTGGCGCCACAATTACCCGCCCTATCCGATCCTGGACCCCATCACCGGAGCTTTCTTTCTCGCTGGTTTTCTCTTCCTCGTCTGGGAAACCGTGAAGCTCATCGGGGTACGTTTCCGCGACAAGCTCCGCGATGTCCGATTGGTCAGGAATTGGTTCCTCCTCTCAGCCTTCTTCGTCATGCTCATGCCTGAATTCCTGACTGAAGAGGGCTTGCCTCATGCGCTGCGCTCCATCGGCACCCAGATGCCCGTCTACCTCATCGCGCTCCTCCCGATCACCTGGATCGTGAATCGGGCGAGATTAGCGCTCGCCAGCGGACGAGTGGCGCTCTATTCTCTCCTCGCCTTCGGACTCTTCTTCGGCGCAGCCTTCAATCTGACCAAGTATTTCGTCTTTTTCGAACATAATCCCAATCAACATGGAGCCTTCAATCAGAATTTCCGCAACATGGCGGTGTATGCGATGAGCCTCCCCGACGATACCATGAAATATATCGTCACGAATGGCGGCGGCCGCATGATGGAGGACGGACTGCCTGTTTCCGCGCAGCCGATAAAATTCCTGACCTATGGGAAAATACAAAATTTAGTATATCTGACCCCCGATACCACGCTCCGCGCCACCAACAGCGTCATTATTCTCATGCAGCACGATGAAAAGATCATCGAGCGAGTGAAAAAGTTAGTTCCGAATGTCCGTGTCGAACGCGTCGATCTCTATCCCGGCACGACTAGTGAATTCACCACGCTCCGTTTCCCGTAATCAAAAAATAATTTCGGGACTCATACTCCCGCCCCACACACATAAACTATGGAGAATATAAAACGCCTCGCGCCGCAATTCCTCGCTCTCATGATGGTGACTTTTTTCACGGTCTCTATCCTGGTTTCCTACCAGGAGTCGACGACAATGGACGAGCGAGCCCATATTCCCGCCGGCTACAGCTATGTCCGCTATCAAGACATGCGCATCAATCCCGAGCATCCGCCGATGCTGAAAGATTTCGCTGGACTAGCCCTGCTCCCCCTCAATCCTGCCATGCCAAAAACCGATCCGCTCTGGGAAAGCGGCGATTGGCTTGATCTTTCTAAATTCCCCGAGGGACCGTCGCGTACCTGGGGGCTCGCGCAGTGGGAATTCGGCGACAAGATACTCCACCTGAACGGCAACGATGCGAATGCCGTCACCTTTTGGGCCCGCTTCCCCTTCATCCTCGTCTCACTCCTCTTGGGTTTTTTCATCTTCCGTTGGACCAAGGAACTGGCCGGCACGGTCGCGGCCCTGTTCGCCGCCCTTCTTTACTTCTTCGATCCGAATATCATCGCACATAGCCACTATGTCACCACGGATATCGGCATCGCCGCATTCATTTTTTTCTCCTTCTACTACTTCGTACGTTTTTTGAAGGAACCGAGCACGAAGAACATCGTTTGGTCGGGTATTTTTCTCGGCCTCGCCCAATTAGCGAAGTTCTCCGCCGTGCTTCTTTTCCCAGTCTTCGGTATGTTCGCCGTCCTCTACGGACTAGCCGTTGTTGTTGAGAATGTCCCAGGCGCTTGGAAAATGCGCCTCAAAAACGCATTCCTCTACGGCTTGAAGTACATGGGCAGCGTCGCGATCTGTTTCGTGGCGATCTGGATTCTCTATTTCTTCAATACGTTCCAGATGCCCGCCGAGGTCATCGCCGAAACCGCTCGCGCCCAATTCCCGAATACCCGCGCCGTTGGACGTATCGCCGAAACGACTGTCATCGCCATGAGCCAATACGAAATCTTAAAGCCTTTCGCTGAATATTTTCTCGGACTCTTCATGGTCTTCGCGCGTGTCGCTGGCGGCAACACCTTCTACTTCCTCGGCGAGGTGTCAAAACAAGCATCACAAATCTATTTCCCGGTCGTCTTCGTGCTGAAAGAAACATTGCCGATGCTCACCCTACTCCTCATCACCACATTCTATTCGCTGTACCGGTTAGTCACTGGGATTTTCGTGAGAAATGGCCAGAGCGTACTCTCCGTCGTCGTGGCCTCATTTCGCGAAAGAATCGCACAGTATCTGATGGTGTTCTTCGTTCTCTTCTACAGCTATGTGAGTATCACGGGCAATCTGAATATCGGCTATCGCCACCTCTTCCCGATTCTTCCCTTCCTGTATGTTCTCGTCGCCAAGACCGTCTTCGACATATTGAAACGCGAGAGTAATCAGCCTGCCAGCCATCGGACACTCCGCTTCCTCCTCGCCTGCACCGTATTCAGTATCGTCGCGATCCCGGTCCTTTCATACCCGAGCTTCCTCTCCTACTTCAACGCCATCGGAGGCGGCCACCAGAACGGGTACCGGTACGTAACGGACTCTAACTACGACTGGGGCCAGGACCTGAAGCGGCTGCGTGGCTTCGTCGACAACTACAACCAGTGTGTGGAAAATCGCTTTGAGTCGCCTGTCTGTGAACCATTCCGCGCGATGACCGCCCCGAAAGACCAACCCATCGACATAGTCCGGGTCGATTATTTCGGCGGCTCCAGCGGAGCGTGGCAGCTCGGTGACAAATACAAGGGCTGGCATTCCCACGTCGCGCCCGAGGCTGGATGGTACGGACTCTCCATCGGTTTCCTGCAGGAAAATTGGTACAAGTCCCTCGAGCCCAACGAACTCTCATATGCGTATCTCAAGGGAAGAACGCCTGACTTCCGTGTCGGTGATTCCATCTTCGTGTACTATCTCAGCGCCGAAGAAGCAGCAGCGATGACCCAGATGGCACCCTAACCCGACGATAGCTTCGAACAAAGACAGCGGCTATCGACCGCTGTCTTTCTTTTTCTTTCTCACTTCCTCCGCAGGCTTCGGTAATTCGCCGTCTTGAGACACCGGCGCCAGAGCGGATGACTCTTCTTTCTGATCCGCATAAAAGACCTTGCCCTCCACACGGAGGTCGATCGAGTCCAATCGGGAGCGATCCACATGATTCTGGGCATACTCACCAAGGAACACCTGAAGCATACCCACATTCAGCTCAATGGGCCGTTCGACGGAAACCAGTATTCTCCACCCTTCCTCGGTCATGATGGCGAGTTCGTTTGAGTGACGCGAGGGCGTGGTTGCCACCGTGCTCACTCGAGTTGAAATGATCTTTGGCAAAGTCGAGTGTAGGAATTGAAAAGCCTCCAGATAGCGCTCCACCGGCAAGGGCGTTCCTGATTTCACCGGGAGTGCGCTCTCGTCGATTACCGTAAGTCGTGATTCGTCATAACGGCCGTCCTCAGCATGCGCCAGTGTCGTCGCGACACCACCGCGTAGTCCATAGCATGGGCCGCCCGAGCACCAGAGCAGAATTGCGGGCGACTCGCTCAGATTAACCTGAAGGCCGTCCGGAAAACTTCGTTCAAGAGCGACCTGCGAGAGCTTTGGATAACGCTCGAGCAGAATCGCTGCAATATGTTCCAAGGGAAGAAGAAAATAGTTTCGTTTTTGAATCAGCCTGAAGTATGACCCTTCCAGTTCCTCCTCGATGAGCGTTTGATATTCAGTCGATGGGATAATGCTCTCGCCGCGAACCTCGATTCTGACCACAGAAAGAGACGGAGAGAAGAACAGTACATAACCGCCGACCAGCGAAAAAGCGGCCCAGAGAGCTAGCGGGACCCAGGGGAAGCTCGATTGGTCGCGATGCTGAGAGCGCTGCGGGAGCGCTTTGCGATGACGGGAGAAGACCATTTTCCCAAAGACGCCGGCACGGACATTTTTTTTCGCCATCAGCATAACCTAGGCCATCGCAAAAAGTTTCTCAAGCAGGAGTCGCTGGATTCCCCTCCTTCGCGGCGCAGCGATCAATTGTCTCCAACACCGCCTCCAAAAAAAGTGCATACGGTTTCGTTCGTAGCGCCTGTCCCTCTCGCTCATGCGCCAGACCGATCAGCCAAATCTCGAGTAGCTGCTGGAGTTGGGCCGGATTGCTAGAAATCGACTCCGCCAGCTTGATGCGCTTCGCCCACGAAAGGCGCGTGAGCTGAAACAGCTCCCGCAGCAAAGCTTTCGTTTCTTGGAACGCTTTAGGATCAGCCAGCGCTTCTGAGAGGAGACCCGGTAAGCCGAGCGAAAAGAAGAAATTCGGGGAGCTCGGCCACTGCCCGACCGCGGAAGGCTGCCTGAAGCTCAGCACTCGGAACCAGTTGAAAAGCGATGGGAAAAACGCGCGAGAGCACGGTAGGGAGGAGCTTACCTGGCTGATGTGTGATCAGGATGAGGACCGAACTTGAATTCGGCTCCTCCAAGACCTTGAGGAGAGCATTTTCTGCTGAACGGGTCAGTCGATCCGCCCCGTCAATGATGACAACGCGGTATGCTCCGCTCTCTGGGAATCGGGAAAGAAACATCTCCGCCTCGCGGACCGCTTCGACTGAAAGAGCAGGCTCACCATCCAGTTTCTCTCTTTGCGCTTCCGGGCCGCCGATAAGCAAGATATCCGGATGATAGCCGTTCGGCAACGCCTCCGTACCAACCAGCTTCAAGGCAAATTCTTTCGCGACGAGCGACTTTCCGAGACGGCGCGGCCCGAAAAAAAGAAAACTCTGAGGATGCACGGCCTGTTGAACGATGCGCTCCAATTCTGCTCGTACTCCTGTATGGCCCGTAATCTCCATAGCGATTACTGTAGGTTATCAGCCACTATGCGTTTGATGCTCGAAACAAATTCCTGGCTTCCATACGCTGCCGACTGAGCCAGCATTGCCTCAGGTCGATAGTGAGACTCCCGTTCGAGAAAGCGGCGCACTCCGTCGGCGACCATTTCCGACGTGCTCCCGGAAAACAGCTCTCCCGTAACGCCAGACTGCACCAGTTCCCTGGCTGCTCCCGACGCCAACGCGACAGCAGGAATTCCGAATGAGAATGCCTCCGCCACCACCATGCCGAAATCCTCTTCGCTCGGCTGTATGACAGCCCTGGCGAGCTGATAGGCACGAGCGAGCGCTTCATCCGTCAGCGCTCCGGCAAAACGAACCGTCGGTCCGGCTATTTCCCGGAGCGAGCGTTCCTCCGGCCCGACACCAACTACCAAGAGGGGCAGTTCTAGACGGTTGAACGCATCAATCACTGTATCGACCCGTTTGGAGCGGGCGAGACGCGCCACCACTAGAAAATACTCACTCGTCCTTGTTTGCGCTGCATTGCGCGGATACTGTTCCGCGAGCATCCCCGCGGGCGGAAAGACCACCGTGGCTTCGCGGCGATAATACTTTTCGACTCGGCGGCGCGTGAATACTGAATTGGCGAGTAGTGTATCCGGTCGTTCCGCCGATTGGCGGTCCCAGACTCGCGCGTAGGAAAGGAAGATACGGATGAAAAGATTTTTCTCTCGGCCAATTTCCCGTAGATACCGCTCTTGTGAATCCCAGACATAACGCATCGGCGAATGGAGATAGGCGATATGCCGCGTATAGAGCCGGGTCACTAACCCCTTCATCCACGCGCCCGATGAAGAGATAACCAGATCAAAATCCCGCAAATCGATCGCTTCAACCGCGACGGGATAGAGCGGCAAGAGAAGACGATAGCGCCGACGGATCCAGGTGGGAAATTTTTGCAAGAACGAGGTTCGAATCTCGCGTCCCGGGAAATGTTTCGCGGCAAACACTGGATCTACCAACAACGTATAGATCGGTGCCTCAGGATACGCATCCGCCAACACTTTGAACGTCCGTTCCGCCCCGCCCCAGGCGAGAAGAAAGTCATGCGCGAGAGCGATTTTTTGCGGTTCATTGTCGGGCATATTTCAATTCTTGACTGTCTCAAGGGATAACTTCCCCTCCAGCGCTTAATTCGGAAGCGATCTTTTCAGCACACACCAGCCACTCAAAACGAGTCGCATTCTGAGTCGCTTTTTCTATTATATCAGCCCGCTTTCCCGGGTCTCGAACCAGAGTTTCCATTGCCGTAGCAATTGACTCTGACGAAAGCGGATCGACCAACAGCGCACCCTCCCCGGCGACTTCGGGCAGTGAGGATGTGTTCGACGTAATCACCGGTACTCCAACGCTTTGCGCTTCGATGACCGGCAACCCGAACCCCTCATAAAGCGATGGGAAGAGAAACGCTTCCGAATTTTTCAATAAATTCCATTTCTCTGCTTCTGCGACATAACCAACTGTATGAATTTCATTTTTGATTTTTGATTCTTGATTTTTGATTCTTATTGTTTCATAGCCATGTCCCGGCTTCCCGGCAAGAATGAGCTGATGTGGTAATCTGGTCTTCGTTTTAAAAATCTCAAATGCTTTAATTATTCGAGCAATATTTTTCCGTGTTTCGATTCTCCCGATGAATAAGAAATATGGATTCGTCTTTGCTTTGCTGATTCCTGATCCCTGATTCTTGATTCTTGATTCAGCAATTCCCTCGTATATGACTCGGATTTTTTTTTCTGGCACACGGTACAGCCGCATCAGATCGCGCTTAGTATTTTCCGAGACCGCAATGACGGTGCTCGCGACACGAACGGAATGACGGATCGACCAGCGCAGATAGATCCGCTCCCAGAAACCATAGCTCTCCGGTGAGAATTCATATTCCAGGCCATGAATAGTGACAACCGTCCGACTCGGATGAACGATCGGGACCGTATGGGCTGGAACAAACAGCACGTTCGGTGGTGCGATAAGCATCTCAAGCGAAAGCCGAGCTTGAGTCCAAAGCCGCGGCGACCAAAGCCCCTTCACGCGCCACCGTGGCGGCAATTCGAAATTGATTGTTGGCAGTGCCCATTGCCACCGGCCCTGCTTCCACAATATCTTCTTTCGGACATAGAGAACCACATTCTCATCCTGGAACACATCGCGCAAATGCCGGATGACCTGGTAGCTGTATTGCTCGATCCCCGTCGGTTTTAGGAGGAAGGCTCGCGAGGCGTCGATACCGATGCGCATAGGAAATCTTGATTGAATTCGACTCCATCAAATGGGTTACTTCCCGAGCATGAGGCTGCGTTTATAGGTATCGAGGTTTTCGAGAACGATGCCGGTCCCCTTCACGACGCAGAAGGCTGGGTCATCAGCGATATAGCAGGGCACATTGATCGTCTTGGCAATCAGCTGGTCGAGATAGCGCAGCTGTGCCGTCCCGCCGGATAGAACCATGCCCTTGTCCATGATATCCGAAGCAAGCTCGGGCGGCGTCTCTTGAAGTACCTGCTTGATAACATTGATGATCTCACGCAGCTCATCCTGAATCGCTTCGGTCACCTCGTTCGAAGAGAGGGTGATCGTTTTCGGCAGCCCTCCCATGAGGTCACGCCCGCGCACATCCATATGTTCTTCCTTGACTTGCGCGATGGCCGATCCGATGCCGATCTTCACCTCCTCAGCAGTCCGATCACCAATAGCCAGGCTGTATTTGCGCTTGATATAATCACTAATCGCCTGATCGATTTTATTACCGCCAACCCGAGCGCTGTGCGATGCCACGATACCGCCGAGCGAAATGATCGCTATCTCGGACGTTCCTCCACCGATATTGATAATCATGTTCCCTTGCGCGGTGTGGATTGGTATACCAGCACCAATCGCAGCGAAGACCGGTTCCTTAACAACATAGGCGGCTTTCGCGCCGGCCTTCATCGCTGCGTCAATAACCGCGCGCCGCTCCGTCGAAGTGATGCCCGCTGGCACCGACAACACGATTTCGGGACGCAAAAAACGGAAGCGGCCCATAACGCGGTTGATGAAATACTTGAGCATCGCTTCCGTCACCCGATAATCGGCAATCGCCCCATCGCGCAGCGGCTGGCTGGCGACGATAGTATCCGGCGTTCGGCCCAACATCTCCTTCGCTTCAGTCCCGACCGCCAGCACCTTGTTTTCAAACAGCGAGATCGCGACAACCGATGGCTCATTGATCACGATGCCTTCACCCGGAACGAACACCAGCGTATTCGCCGTCCCCAAATCGATGCCGATTTTTCGAGTCAGCCAGTGCATATATTCCGTTACAGCGTTTCTCGGATGATGCTCGCACCGATCGCTGAAAGCCGTTTCTCGATTGCCTCATAGCCGCGATCGACCTGATAGATGTCTTCAATGATGGTCTCGCCTGAAGCCGCCAGCGCCGCGATGATGAGTGAGGCTCCCGCGCGTAAATCATAACTTTTAATGATCGTCCCGCGGAGTAGCGTCTTGCCATGAACAAGCACCTGATGGGGATTCAAGACGGTCAGCTTCGCACCCATCTTCTCGAGTTCGGTCGCATAATTGAAACGGCCCTCGAACATCGTATCGAAAACGAGCGTTTCCCCCTCTGCCTGCGTAGCGAGGACCGCCAGTGGCGCCTGGATGTCGGTCGGAATGCCAGGGTACGGACGGGTATCAATCTTGGATACAGCCCGGAGTTTCTCAGCTGGGTGGACCGTGATTGCGTCATCGCTCACAGTAAAACGGATACCGAACTCTCTCAGTTTTTCCAAAACGATATCGAGATCATCCTCGCGGGCGTGCACCACGGTGAGTTCGCTTCCCGTCGCCGCGCCGAGCGTTAAAAACGTCGCCGCCTCATTATGATCGGGCATGATTGCATGCGTCGCGCCGGTGAGCTCGGATGCACCGATGATAGTGATCGTATGTGTACCAAGTCCATCGATGCGCACGCCCATCTTCTCCAAGAAATGACCGAGATCCACAACGTGCGGCTCGCACGCGGCGATCTTGATGACTGTCTTACCCGGAAGGAGCGACGCGAGCAGCATGGCGTTCTCGGTCGCCGTTACCGAAAGTTCGCGTAGCACTACTTTTCCGGGACGCTTCCCGCTCGCATCGACTACATAGCCTTTGTCTTCTGACGTCACACGCACACCCAGCTTCGCAAACGTATCGATATGCGTATCCATCGGACGGGCACCGATGACGCAGCCGCCGGGCTGACGCAGCTCAAAATAATCAAATCGGGCCGACAACGATCCGAGGAGGAGAACAGACGAGCGGAGTTTTTTTACCTTTTCCTGATCCGCTCGAGTGGGGTCGATATGTTCAGGCGTGATAGCAACCGTTCGATCATCCTGCCACTCTACAGTGGCGCCCAGGCTCTCGACGATCTCAAGCATCCGGAACACATCCTCAATCCGAGGCATGTTTTTGAGCACCGAGCGCCTCGTGGAGAGGAGCGTAGCTGCGATGATCGGCGTCGCCGCGTTCTTCAAACCATACACAGGAATACGGCCTGAAAGCGTTTTTCCACCCTGAATCCGGAAGACTTCCATAGAACCGAGTATACTCCGAACCAAGCCCCATTTCAACCCTCACACCAATTGAAAATATTGCCGAGAAACCCCCTTCTGTACAGAAAAATGATTGGGTATTCTGGTATTTTTGCCCTTTATTCGGCCGACGATTGCTGATTCTCAATTGGTGTATGGGTCAAGCCGCAGATATCTGTATCTTTGCCCTGAAATGATAATCCGCCCATCGACATTTTATGACGAGAGCGGAATCATTGAGGGTGGCGGCAGGGCCGAAATGGTGCTGCCGCGTGGGACAGGGACACCTGTTCCAAATGGGTTGAAAGCGCTTTGACGCTTTTCTTTTTGTGTTTATTTTATTGTAGAAACAGAACGGTGTAAAAAAAGAAAACGGGCATTCACCCGTTTTTATCTTTTACTTCATCAGTATAGCAGCTTTCTTTGGCTTTGTCAAAGGCTACTATCCGCCTTTGCGGACGAAGTCGTACGCCGCCAGTGCCGCCGTCACACCCAGGCCGGCTGAGATATTGTTCTGCTTATACGGCGCATCCGTTGCGTCGCCAGTCGCGAAAACACCCGGTTTCGAAGTCATTGCCTTCCGGGTGTCGAGAATGATCTCGCCACGTTCATTCAACTCAAGTACATCTTTCACGAATTCCGTATTGGGTACCATGCCGATTTCGACAAACACGCCATCAAGCGCGATATCCTTTTTCTCACCAGTGATCTTGTCCAGATACCGCAGCCCCTCGACTTTTCCATCGCCGAGAATTTCCTGTGTTTCACCATTATAGATCACGCTGACCTTCGGCGAAGCGAGTATTTTTTCCTGCGTCACTTTGTCCCCCTTCAGCTCGCCGCTGCGAACGACGAGTACGATTTCATTTGCATACGGCATGAGGTCCTCGACCGCTTCGAGCGCCGAATTTCCACTGCCAACGACTGCGACTTTCTTCTGCTTGAAAAATGGTGCATCACAGGTCGAACAGTACACAACGCCCTTGCCTTCGAATTTCTCTTCTCCCGGAACGTTCAGATGACGGTGCCGCCCTCCGGTTGCGATGATAAGCGTCTTGGTCGCATAAGTTCCCTTCTCGGTAATAACGTTATACCCGCCTTCGGTGCGCTCTCGGAGTCCGATTGCCCGTTCGCCCGTTTTGATCTCCAGATCCCTCCTGGGCGCGCAGATGCTTTTCAAGGGCCTGACCGAATTCCCAGCCCGCGAATCGTCACCGTCCCGATCCAGTTTTCGATACTCGCAGAAACGACTGACTGGCTGAGGAAGTTCTCAGTTATAAAAAGGGTCTTCATCTGTTTTCGAGCCGCATACACTCCTGCCGCCACGCCACCCGGTCCACCGCCCACGATGATACAGTCGTACATAAAATTATTGTTTATTGCATCTTGAACAGGCTCTTGAGATATGCTTCGTCAATCTTTTTCTTCCCTTCCCACTTGCAGACAAAGTCGTCTTTCAAGAGCTCAACGCCGAGCATCGCGACCGCTTCGCGGATCGCCGAGATCTGGGCGATGATATCGAGACACTCATCGTTCTCTTCTACCATACGTCGAATACCCCGCAACTGCCCTTCGACCCGGGCAATCCGAGCGAGTACGGCGTCCCGGCCCGGCCCCGATTTGTCGGTGCCGGCCACGTGCTTCTTGCGAGTAGTGCGAGCCATCACCATAGTATTCCTCTATACCCTATGGGGGTATAGTATCATCCGAGCATGGCCTGTCAATCCCGTCAGGCGACAGAGAGACTTTGTACGCTCGCGACAAACTGATCACCTCGGTCAAACTCATTCCGGAAAAGTCCAAAACTCGCGACACCCGGAGAAAGCAATACGACATCGCCCGGAAGCGCTTCATCGAGCGCCACATGAAGCGCATCCGCCATGCTCGCCACGACCGGAAAAATGACTTCTGGCTTGCCAGCCGCCCGGGCCTCCTTTTCCAGAAGCGGCAAGAGCTTTTCCGTCGCTGTCCCCTGAAGCAAGATTACGGATTTCGGTTCGGTTACCAAGACATGGGCTAACTCAGCATAGTCAAAGGCCTTATCCGAGCCGCCAGCAATCAGCACGACTGGGACGTCAAAGGATCGAATACCTGCGATGGCCGCTTCGGGTATCGTCGCAGCAGTGTCATTGTAGAACCGTATGCCGTTGTACTCACCGACCAATTCCAGCCGATGGGACACACCAGTGAAATTCTCCAATCCTTTTCGTATCACCTGCGCCGGCACTCCCTGCATATAGGCAGCGGTGATTGCCGCGAGGATATTGCTCCGATTGTGGTCGCCAATCAACCGCGTTTGGGGGAATGAAAAGAGCTCGTGCTCAGCATCGACCGTTCGTGCATACACGGATCCCGCCCTCAGGAAAATCCCCTCGCCCGTGCTCAGCTCTCTTTCTGAAAACCAGACCACTCGCCCCGGTGCTTTCGCTGCCAGCGCCTGGGCGCCTGCATTTTCCTGATTCAAAATCAGCACATCATCCTTTTTCTGAAAACGGAATATGTTCTCTTTGTCGGCAACATACGCCTCCATTTTTTTGTAGTAATTCAAGTGGTCAGGATAGATGTTCGTAACCACAGCGATGCTCGGCGAATATTCATGGGCAGTAAAAGATGACAGGCGCCAGGAAGATAGCTCCGCGACGATTATCGACCGCTCCGATACCTGCGGTAGCGCATCGAGAAATCCGATCTGACTGATGCCGGCGCGAACGGTTTCCGTTCCTGACTGCTCCAAGATGTGTGCGATGAGCGACGCAGTCGTCGTCTTTCCCTTGGTGCCAGTGATACCGATCATCGGCCGCTTGGTCAGCTGGATGAACAGGCTCGCGTCCATCTCGACGGGCACTTTATGAGCGACCGCGAGCCGGATATACTCGTTGGTCCAGGGGACTACCGGGTTCTTGACCACCATATCGACGTGCGTGAAGTCCTCGCTCCGATGCTGGCCCAGGACATACGTGATGTTCTTGTACTGTGCCAGCTCCTGGATGGTCGGAGCGAGCTCTTCTTTCGACTTGATGTCGGTCGCGATCACTTCGCGTGCGCCAGCCTCAATGAGAAATTGGATCGTCGCCAAAGCACCCCGGTTGAGTCCGATACCGAAGACCGTAATGCGCTTCCCCTTGAACCAATCGCGTTTCAACATACAGAAAGACTAAAGAAATGTCATGGCGCGAGACGCGCACAGAAGGAAACCGCGAGCAGTCACAGAAAACAAAATGACAGAATGACTACCATGGAAGCCAAGAGTGCGGTTTGCGATAAATCTTTCCCGGCCGCATGCCATTATACGCTCCCTGCTCGATTGTCACGATGCCATTCACGAGGAGTGATTCCACGCCTACGGCGTACTGATAAGGATTCTCCATAGTCGCTTTATCAGCGATTGTTTCCGGATTAAAGACAACAACGTCGGCTATGTGGCCAACTTTGAGTAGTCCGCGCTTCTCGAGCTTGAACTTCCGGGCTGGTTTGCCCGTCATCTTGTGGACTGCTTCTTCCCAGGAGAGCGAGCGGTGATGCCTGACGTACTCGGCGAAGACACGCGGAAAGGTGCCGAAATTCCTCGGGTGGACAGTGTCCCCGGTCTCAACATGGCTGAGTGAGTAGCCGGAACCGTTCGAACTCACAATGGAGAACGGATGCTGAATCGCCTTCCGGACATTCTTTTCTGAAAGTGTTTCCACCGAGACGATCGCTCGACCCTCGCTCGCAAGCAAGACATCAATCACCACGTCTTCCGGCGGTTTGCCGTGAAGCGTCGCGATATCTGAGACTTTGCGTCGAGTAAGCATCTTTCCGAGACTCGTCACCGAGAGGAGCATTGACGAATAGTCGATGCCGTTCTTTCGCATCTCGGCGACGACCGCTTCGCGCACTTTCGGATCGCGCAACCGTGCCAGCATGAGTTTCACGCCATTTTCGGTAATCCAGGTCGGGAGGAACGTGTACAGAACCGACCCGGTAGCGGTATACGGATAGGCGTCGAAGCTGATATCGAGCTGATTCAGAGCGGCAGTCTCAATAAGATTGAACGCCTCATCCATGAGCGGCCAATTCCGCTTGCCGACCGCCTTAAGATGCGAGATATGCAGCGGTACCCGGGATTTACGGGCGACCGTCACCGCTTCCTCGACCGCTTTGACGAGACCCTCGCCTTCGTCGCGGACATAGGTCGCATAGACGCCTTTTTCCCCATGGACGAACTCCACAAGCCGGAGAATCTCATTGATATGTGCGCCGCGGGCGTGCGTATACATGAGTCCCGTCGAGAATCCGATCGCACCTTCACGAAAAGCCTGCTTCAGCAGCCGTTCCATCACCTCCACCTCAGTATCATGAATCGGCCGGGTTTCATCTTTCATCGCCCCTCGCCGCAGCGTCCCGTGGCCCACCAGCGTCGCGAAATTCACCGCCGGTCGGCGTTTTTCCACCGCGGAAAGAAATTCCGCCATGGTCAGCCAGTTAAAATTGATTTTACTCACATCGGTCCACTTCTGGATGGAACGAATGATATCCGGCCGGGCCAGCGGGGCCAGCGACGAGCCAGAATTTCCGCCGACGATCGTCGTCACACCCTGATAAAGAAGGCTCTCGAGTTCCGGGTGACCGAGCAGTTCCCAATACGTATCGGAGTGGTTGTTGACATCAATGAAACCAGGCGCAACATAGTGACCCGTCGCGTCGATGACACGTTCCGCAGCGCCGCTAACGGTACCGAGCGCGACGATACAATCCTCTTGGATCGCTACGTCGCCCCGAAACATCGGCTCGCCCGAACCGTCAATCAAAGTCCCATTCTTGATGAGGACATCATACATATCGTCCCGTGCTTACCCGACCAGCTCTGCCATTTCGACAAGCCGGTTGGAGTATCCCCACTCGTTATCATACCACGCGACCACCTTCACCAAATCGCCATCAACGACCTTGGTCAGCGACTAAATCAACGATCGACGAATGCGGATTGCCGATGAAGTCAGATGAAACGAGCGGCTCTTCGGTGACCGCCAGCACATGGGCGAAACGCGGATCGCGACTCGCTTCAATGAGCGCAGTATTGATCTCCGCGACGCTTGTTTTCTTCTTCAGCAGAAAGGTGAAATCCGTGAGCGAGACGACAATCGTCGGGACCCGGAATGAGAGGCCGTCGAAACGGCCAACGAGTTCGGGCATCACCTGGGTGACTGCGAGAGCGGCGCCGGTTGTCGTTGGAACGATGTTGTGTCCGGCAGCTCGAGCGCGGCGCAGATCTTTGTGCGGACCGTCCTGGAGACTCTGGTCGGCAGTATAAGAATGGATCGTGCTCATGAGCGCTTTCTCGATGCCGAAACGATCGTGGAGCACTTTAGCGACCGGCGCGAGCGAATTCGTCGTGCACGAAGCATTTGAAACGACTGATTCATCGGCATACGCATCGGCATTCACGCCGATGAGAAAGGTCGGGACCGATCCGTCATCGCCTTTGGACGGCGCAGAAAGAACGACACGCTTGGCGCCAGCCGTAACATGCTGAGACGCGGCAGCCTTGTCGGTGAAACGGCCTGTGCACTCAAGCACGACATCCACCTGCAGCTCTTTCCACGGTAGCTTGGTCGGATCTGGCTCCGCGTACACCGGGTAGTCCTGTCCGTCGACGACGAGTTTGTGATCACCCGCGACAACCGATTTGGTATAGGCCCCGTAGGCGCTGTCATGTGCGAGAAGATGTGCGAGGACGCTCGCATCAGTCAGATCATTGATCGCAACGATCTCAATCCCGGGCTTTTCAAGCGCGATTTTGAAAGCGGCTCGCCCGATACGCCCGAACCCATTAATCGCAATCCGTTTCTTTCCCATATGTGAAGTGTGTTTATTAGGCTTTCCCCGTCGATCCGAACAGATCCATCTTCGCTTTTACCGCCGAACAGAAACTTTCCCTCGCCGGCATGAGGATCTTGCGGATGTCAATCGCTTCATTGGTCGGAAGCGTTTCGCGGAGCGTATTGATAAACGCCGTCTTGGTCGCGGTCTCGACATTGAAACAGGCGACGCCAAGACTGATGGCGTTCAGCACCTGTTGCCCCTCCCAATCCGAAGCGCCATGGAGAACAATCGGAATCTTGATGCGTTCCCGGATCGCAGCCAGCCGAGCGAAATCCGGCTCCGGGCGCTCAGGAAACGATCCATGTGCATTGCCGATGCCGACCGCCAACGTATCAATACCTGTGGTCCGGACATAGGCGTCGGCCTGGGCCGGGTTCGTCATGAATTTGTCCCAATCGATATGCTCCATATCGGATACTTCGCCCTTGTACGGCACATTGCCAAGTTCGCCCTGGACGGTCGCGCCCTTGGTATGCGCCTCGCGGACGATGGCCGCAGTGGTCGCTTGGTTCTCTTCATAGGGCAAGGTCGAAGCGTCCATCATGACGGACTTGAAGCCGATGGCCAGTGCCTCGCGGACTACCGCTGCGTTCCGGCCATGGTCGAGATGGATGGCAAGCGGAATATCGGGGAAATAGAAATCGGCGATATTCTTCACCAGTTGATACATGGCATGCCCTCCGCCGTATTGAAACGTTTTTTCCGTCATCTGAACGATAACGGGCGAGTGCTTTTCTGCGGCTGCTTCCATGATCGCCCACGTTGTCTCGAGATTGACCGTGTTGAACGCGCCCACGGCATAGCCATTCTCTTGCGCTTCAGTCAGGATTTTCTTGGCGGAGATAAGCATCGCAATATGTTTAAGAGTGAGAGAAATGTACTTCCGCTTCGAGCATCATCTTCACGAGTTCGCGCGGGTACAGACTTTCTCCGCCGACCAGGACACCAGACATCTCTGCTTCCCAGGAAACCGCTGCGAGGTAAGCCGCCTTCACGGACCCGCCATAAATGACCGCGATACGTTCCGCCAACGCCTTGTCATACAACTCAGCGAGAAGTTTGCGGAGATAGACTTTAATCTGGAGAATCTCTCCGGTCGTCGGCAACACGCCGCTCCCGATCGCCCAACGCGGTTCATACGCGATGATAACGCGCTCGGCGAGTAACGGAGAAAGGTCAGCAAAGACGATCCTGACCGTTCGCTCGATGACGGACATCGTTTCATCATGCTTCCGTTCTTCTGCAGTCTCGCCCAAGCAAACGATCGGTACGATTCCTTCCTTTAGCGCAAGCTTCGCCTTTTGTGCCACGCTCTCGTCGGTCTCACCCGCGTATGCGCGACGCTCGCTGTGGCCGAGGATGACATGACTCGCACCGGCATCGCGAAGCATCAGGGGTGAAATTTCCCCGGTAAAAGCACCCTTCGTCTCGCTAGCCATCGTTTGTGCTGCCAAAGTGAAACCGGCCGGCAGATGGCTGAAGGAATAAAGATAGATAGATGGCGGCGCAATAATACCCCGGGTATGCAGGAATGACTTACCGGTCGATTCGCGACGCAGCTGTGATAAATACTCATTCACCTCCTCGCGCGAAAGAAGGTTCATCTTCAGGTTGCCGATAATCGAGAACGGCGGCATAGATCAGACGTTCTCCAATTGCTCCCGCAGGAACGCGGCTGCTTTTTCCGGCTCGATGGACGAAATCTCGATACCGGTCGAGAGTTCGAAACCTGCCCAAGTACCGGTATGCGGCGCAATCTCGATATGCCACTGGAAACGTGGGTAATCCTTGCCATCGCACGGCGCGGTGTAGAGGTAGAAATTGTACGCCGGATCGTCCAATCCGCGATGGAGAGACTGGAGTGCTTTTTGGAGCGCATCACCAGCAGCAAACTTCTCCTCGTCCGTGATGCGCTCGAAATAAGGATTGGCTCGCTTGCCGACGACCCAGAGCTCGAATGCTACGCGTGATGCGTACGGCGCGAACACGACGAAATCATCGTTCTCATAAACGAGACGCTTCTTCTTTTCGCGCTCATAGTCAACCATCACGCTGTAGACGCGCTGCCGATGGCTCTTGTAGAAACGCTCTGCTCCGGAAAGGATGGATTCGACATACGGCGCGACCACCGGAATCGCCATGAGCTGAGAATGCGGGTGCGGCACAGACGCGCCGGCTTCCTTGCCGTGATTATGGAAAATCTGGATATAGCTCACGCTCGCTTTATTCATGAGCGCGAGATAACGATCCTGATACGCGTCAAGAATCTCAGCAACTTGCCAGGTTTCCATCACTGCGATGGACCGGTTTGCGTCGCGCGTCACGATAACTTCATGGTATCCAACGCCGGCCATGCCGAAATACGGGCCGTCACTTTGCGATTTGGCACGCCCGGCGCGCGAAACCGCAGGATACTTATTTGGGAAGACGCGTAAGCTCCAATCGCCATCCGGACGCAGATACACGAGCACGTCATCCTCTTGACCACTCTCTTTTGGATCTTCGAAGATATCCGGGCCGGCCTTCCCCTCCAGCCGCGGTTGGCCCGCGAATTCATCCGGCCGCTTGCCTCGAGCCGTAGCAACAATAACCCAATCCCCGGTCACGAGATCCTGCCGGAGTTCCGAGGTGGATTGCTGCTTACTGGTTTGCTCCTCAGCCATGAGTGTGTGTTTGTTTCGAGCGTGACTAGCCTATACTTCCCGGCGATACTCAGCAATCTTGTACTGGCCTGTCATGAGGCGCCATTTCGTCTTGAAGAGATCGATTAGCACCTGGATAAAGCCGTTCGGTCCGGTCAGGCTCACCGTTGATCCCTCCTCATTCATCCAACGCACTGGAATCTGCTTCACCTTGAAGCCCAGTGCCTCAGCGAGGATGATCAATTCAAAATCGAAGCCGAAACGGTCCACGACCATGCGGCTCGCAATCGCATCCGCCGCTTTGCCGGAGAGTGCCTTGAAACCACACTGCGTATCCGGATAGCTCCAGAGTCCAAGCACGATGCGGATGAGCCAATTGCCGCCCTCGCCCATGATTTCGCGGCGCCGAGGCTGGTGGACCTGGATGAACGCGCCGTCGATCTTACGAGAACCGATGACAACATCATATCCTTCTTTAAAATGCGGAAGGCAGGCATCGAGATGCGTAATCGATGTCGAACCGTCGGCATCGAGGAAGGCGCGGTACTCGCCTTTGCCTTCGAGAAGGGCCTGACGAACGACAGCGCCCTTGCCGTGATTTTCAGCATTGTTGATAACGCGGAGATGCGGAATCGTGAGTGCGTAATTGCCGGCAATCTCGGCCGTATTATCCGGTGATCCGTCGACCAAGACGATGATCTCGTAAGTGAACGATTTGCTCTTCAGATAACGGTCAATCTCGAGCAGGTTGTGCCCAATCCGCTCCCCTTCTTTATATGCAGGAATCAAGACCGACAGATACGGGGTCTCCATAAAGCAACACTAAAGCTTACTGTTCCATTGTAACATATGAGCGTGCTATTCGAAGTGAGCTTTTTTGGTCGGGGCGCCGGGAATCCCCGCCTGCCGGACGGGCAGAGAACCCGGCCTACTCCGTGGTTTTCTCTCCCGAAAAACAGAGACGTTATTCGGGAAAACCCGTAAAAAGTGAAGCGGTTCACTTTTTACCCCCATGCATTTGTTTCTTTGTCGGAGCGCCGAGAATCGGTCACGCGTATATTTTCTGACGAAAATATCGCTCGACCCCGGCTCGGTATGTTCGCCTTTCACCGAAACGGCTCAAACTCACATAGACCTCCGCCTTTCGATTCCGGACGAAAGCCAAACTCTTGGCTTTCTCACCATCTTTCACTTCGCTCAGTCGGGCTGCCGGGAATCGAACCCGGCCTACGTGCACCCCATGCACGCGTACTGCCGATATACTACAGCCCGAATATGTTCGCCTGAAACAGACCTGAAGCAGAGTGAGGATATCAAAATGCGGACAAAATGAAAAGGCGCGTCCTTGTGGGAAGCGCCTTCACTGGTGCCGCATTGCGGCTAGTTTGGCTTGGCCTGATCGGCCGGACTCTTACGCGGCCATTGTGCCGACGGGCGAGTCAGTAGATTGACATTGGTCACGGCCAGATCATCGAGGCCGATGCGTTCATTCACAAGCCGCAAATTGGCGGCGAGTGTTTCTTGCGTGAGACACTGTGGCGATAGGCCGCCAAGCTCACCTCCTTCATTGGTCGTCGTCATAACACTTCTCCTTGAGTCAATGGGAGCAGGCCAGTTGGCCGGAAGGAACACAACTAGAGATGGGAACCGTTGGCAATCCGGATTTGAGCAGGCGAAATGGGTCCGCCGGCTCGGGTGAAAGTTTCCCGGATATCCTTGGGAGGATGGCACTCATGGAGTGTCTCCACCGCCTTGCAACAAGCCTCGCCGCGAAATGACAGCTTACAGCCGGCCCTGTACCCCGGCTTCTGGGTATGTGGGCAAATCGTCGCCACGCGCTGCGAGCTTGTGGCTCGCGCCTGGCGCTTGGTTTGGCCAGTTGGCACTGTCACTTCGACTGCCGGAGCAGACTGAGTGGCAAGACCGCGGTCACTGCCAAGCACCTGGCCGGCGCCATAAAGCGAAAGCATATCTTTCATCTTTCAAACTCCTCTTTTCAATTGTTAACGGACGGGGGAAAAACGATTAGGCCGGGCAGCGCTGAAAAAAACGAAGCCCGAACACGGCCGGGTTGGTGTTTTTGAATTGTTTTTTTGTTTTTACAAACCGAGCCCGGCCGAAGTGTTTGAGTACCCGATTCCATACCTCCTCCACTTTGGACGACTCCTGTTCGTTTCCAGTATGATACAACACTTGACACATAATGTCAAGTGTTGTTTAGTAGAGGCTATTTTGAGCCAAAAATGGCTTACTCGAGGATACCGTCGAGATTCACATCGTAGAGGATCTGCTCCTGCACGAGACGGTATTTCAGGATGTCCGACTCCTGGAACCAGATCGGGATTTCACGTGCCGCTTCCTCAGGACTGTCCGAGCAGTGTACCAGGTTCCGGACCGCGCGATTGTCGATGGACGACAGCGCGTATGAGTCCACGGTTAGATCGCCGCGGATGGTACCGACATCGGACGTCGTCGGTTCGGTTCCACCGACGAGTTTCTTGACGATCGCGACCGACTGATTGCCCTCGACGATGAAGGCGAGCACGGGACCGGAGGTGAAGAAATCGACGTTCGCTTGGATGATGTCCTTGCCGTATTCCAGCGCTTCTTTCTCGATCGGGAGATTCTGCGCTTGGCGATCATCAACGACGCGAGCCCCTTTCTTGAGAAACCAGGCCTCGTCCTTGTTATAGTGCTTCCAGCACTGCTCCGCCTTTGGGACGATGAGTCGCATCGCCACGAACTTGAGGCCGGTACTCTCGATGCGACTGATGATGGTCCCCATGAGGGAGCGCTGGATGGCGTCCGGTTTCAGGATAACGAGCGAAAGCTCTTTCTTGGGATGCGCGGCCATAAACACGTCGATTAGGAAAAACAATTACGCTGGGACTGTAACACAAAACCGGTCTGACTGCAAGAGGAAAGGATTATGTTTCCCGTTGGCAGAAGTTTTCCCGACAATGATAGACAATGTCGCCATCCGTATCCGTCCGAAAGACGGCCGCTCCATGTGCCCGGAGACGCTCCAGGACCGCCGGATGCGGGTGGCCATAGCGATTCTCACCGACTGAGATAATCGCCTCTTTCGGTTGGATCAAATCAAGCAGCGCACTGCTGGTAGAATACTGCGAGCCGTGATGAGCCGCTTTCAGGACATCAATCGGCTCCAAATCCGGGATAAAGCGTTCCTCATCCGGCAAGTCCCCGGTCAGGAGGAAACTCATCTCGCCGAAATCGAAACGACTCACGACGCTCCCCTCATTCGTCTCAGGGACATCGGGCGGAAGTGGCGCATGCGGGTAGAGGACCGATAGTTTCCCTCCGCGCGGCAGCATGATCGTCGTACCGCGCAAGGCCGGGACGGTCCGCGCACCCTCGCGTTCCAGATCACGGTAAAAGAGAAACGCCGACTTTGTATCCGTCCGTGCTCCAGTGTCGAGCACAGTCTTCACTCGATAGCGTTCCAAGAGAGCCGAAAGTCCGCCGATATGGTCGGCGTCAGGATGCGTTGGGATGAGAGTCTCGATGGTCCGATCATAAAACGGAATATAGTGTCCGAGCCGCGAGAGGAGCAATCGTCCGTCCCGGCCGCCATCGATCACAATCTGATTCATCCCCTGACTGATGAGGATGGCATCGCCTTGGCCCACCGAGAGAAAGACCACGCGCGTCTCGCTGGCGCTCTGCCGGATGCCGTACAGCCACAGGCCGAAAACGAGCGCGAGCACCGCCATGAGACTCGTCACGACTGTTTTAGTGATCCATCCCCAGTACATAGCGTTTCCGTCGTCGTTCAAGCTGAGAGACAGCCAGCCCCAAACCGACATACCAGAGTACGGCAAACAAGGGTTCGCTGTCGAGTCCGGACACGCTCGCCCACGGGAGCCGTGCTGCGCTCTCGGTCAGCCGGATGATGACGGCCAGCGGCAGCCAGAGGAACGGCAAGACGAGAAAGCCGAGGCCGGGAACGGCCAGCGTAACGAGGATAGCCGCGATACCGATGAACATCGCCACCGGAACGAGCGGCAGCACGATGACGTTCGCGACTGGTGCCACGAGCGACAGTGTGCCAAAGGCTGAGACGATGACGGGCAGTGTAAAGAGTTCGATGATCACGGTCGTGAGAAAGAGGGCCGCGATTTTCCCGTACCACGGTCGGAAAATACCGAATGTCTCGAATGAACGCGCGAAGATGAGTAAGGCCAAAGTCGCCAGAAAGGACAGTTGGAACCCGACATCAAAGCGGATGAGGAGCGGATTGAAGGCAAGCATGATGGCAGCGGCGATGAGAAGCCCGTTCCAGGACGCTGCCGGTCGGCCGACAAAGTACGCGCCAAAAGCCAGCCAGGCCATGAGGGCGGCGCGCAAAGACGCTGCCGAACCGTCGATAACGAGGAGGAACCCCGCCAGGCCGATGACAGCCAGTCCCACGGCCCATTTCCGCCACAGTCCCAGGATGAGCGAAAGGATGACCAGCCCTTCGGCGACGACGCTCATGTTGTACCCCGACACTGCGACGATATGCGACAGCCCGGCCCGGGCAAACGCCGCTTTCGTCTCCGGCGCCAGCGTATCGCTTCCGCCGATGAGCAGTCCCGTGAGGAGTCCCGACTCCGGTTCGGGCAACAGTGCATTCACTCGGTCCCGGAATCCGGATTGGATCCCAAAAAGTGTTTTTCTCAGACTGAAGCCATTGTCCGGCAAGCTTTCAATCCGACCTCCCCGGTCGCACGCGTAGCCCGTACCACGGCTCGCGAGGAGCATGCGGTAATCGAAGCCGGGCTCGAAGTTCTTTGGCCTCGATAGCTGGCAGGTAAAATCGAGCCACTCACCCGGCGTGCCGAGAAAATCAATCGGCGCACGATACAGAATATCCCCGCCCGGCCAGTCCGTATCAATCGGTCGCAGCGTCACCGGCCGATAGAAGACCTTTACCGCGCCACGTTCGATAACCTCAACTGGACCGGCGAATTCGACGGTCTCGGGCAGTGTCTGCCAGTGCTCGTCTGCCTGCACATACAAAAGCAGCCCGCCCCACAAAGCGAGAAGACTGACGGATCCCAATAGAATGTTCTGACGATCCGGAAAGAGACTGAAACCGATGAGCGCGGCCACCATGAGCAAGAGTCCGGCTACCACCGCCTCCGCCCCAAGCCAGGCCGACAGCGCCATGCCGCCCATCATTCCCAGCGCTATCCCACTCACCCATCGCGACATATCCCGTCCGCGTCCCCTCCGTCCGCTCACTACGAATCAAAATATCACTGATCGAATTTCTCCAGAGCACGGCGGAAGCCACGCGCGCTGCCGAAGGACTGGTACACGCTCGCGAAGCGGATATACGCCACTTCGTCTACGTCCTTCAGTTTATCGAGAACAATCGTTCCGATATCGCGGCTCGCGATCTGATTCTTCTTCGCCCGCTCGGCGATAGTGTACTCGATGGCGCCGAGGAGCTTTTCCAATCGGTCTTCGGGCATCGGCCGCTTCTCGAATGCCTTGCGCAACCCCACCTCGATCTTCTTGCGCTCATAGGGCTGATGCTGGCCGTCTTTCTTGATGACGGACACACGAAAGAGCTCAGCCTGCTCATAGGTCGAAAACCGCGCCTGACACGACAGACACTCGCGCCTCCGGCGGATGACCCGGCCTTCGAGCGTTTCTCGCGAGTCGGTCACTTTCGATTCGGGATGATTGCAGAATGGACAGCGCATAGGCCAGAAAAATAGCTTGTCCCTCACTCTAGCAAATTGGCCACAAAAGAAAAGGCCACCCTGACATTGCAAGGCGGCACTGGAAAACAGGCGGGGGGGTCAACCGGTGGGACGAGGCGGGTCAACAAACGCTTGCCGAATCACCTCTGGGAGCAGCTCCGCAATGGACGACTTCAGGAAACAGGCCGTAGCGCCGCGCTGCATGACCGCCGCGACGGCACCCTCATTGAGGTCGGTGCTCATGAGAACGACCGGCAAGTGGCGAAGTGTTGGATCAGCCTTGATGGCTTTCAGCAATTCGAAGCCATTCAATCTCGGCATGTGGATATCGGAAATGACGAAGTCATACGGCGCGGCCCGGAGCATCTCGAGCGCAGCGAGACCGTCCACAGCGGTCGCGACCTGGAGAGAGCCGATTTCTACCAGATAGTTTCGGACTGCGTCACGGACCGCTGGGTGGTCATCGACGAGGAGGAATCTCAATTCGGCTGGATTCACACGGTTCTCCTTGAAATGGTTGGCGCGTCAGCCAGGTTGCTGGATGGCATCGATCTCGTAGACGGTGCAGCCGCCTTCGTCCAGTGCGACACAGTTCGCTTTCTGGGGTGGCAACTCCCGCGAGAGAGTCTTGAGAGCCGGTATGACCTCGGGACACTCTTCTGCGATGAGGGCGCAGACTTCCACTGTGACCGCACCTTGGGCGACAGGCTCCTGTCCCGCGTCCCGGTACGGCTGCCAATTGGCATTCGGCATGAGCTTATCGACGAGTCCGCGCCAACGGCTATCGACCTCGATGCAGACGATGACGAACTCGTCGTTCATCTGACCGCGGATGTGCAAGGAGCGGTACGCCAGATGCTGCAGCCGATCCATGCTCTGCGACACCATTTCATGGCGCCGCGCCGCCGCCGGTGACAAATCCATGCCAATCGGTGTTGTTTGAGCACTCATGTTGCTCTCTCCTTTGTTAAGGTAAGGTCCGGAATCGGACAAGAAAAAATACCATGTTTCCCCCACTTTGTCTACCCACCCAAACAAAAACCCGAGGAGCTGCTCCTCGGGTCAATCAATCAGCGAAAAGAATTTTCTTTTGTTTTTGTTCGGTTTCCATAGTTACTCAGACTCTAGCAGGAAATAATGAAATAGTTACTTTTTCTCATTAATTTTAACCTCCATCTCTTGCTGACCATTCCAAGAAACAGATAGCTTTTTATCAAAACTACCTCCATTTTCAAGATAGAAAGTCAATGTTAATTCCGTTTCTCCTGTTTCTAGAGAATCAAATTTTCGGTTGCCACCACTATGAAGCGTCGATATCCTGACATTCGTGCCCCCATTAGCAACATCATGTGTGAGCACATCAAGATACGCAATTTGATCATGAACTATATTTCTAGCCACTTCATTCACATGCGTCCAATTTAATGGAACAGAGAGGTATGGCGTCCTTTTATTCCCGCTCTCAATTATGCTTGTAACATCCACTTGTACAAATCTTGCTGTCTCCTTTCCAGCATTTTTTATAGCAAGACGCCAATATTCATTTTCCTTCTGTACAAATTTTTCAATGTCATCAACAATAACCAGTCGAGGTTTAATTCCTATAAGAGGCTTTAGATATCGTCCGATTCCACTGGCAATAAGTAGCGCAACAAGTGAACTCCAAAATATCTCATTACCCAGAATTTCGACTAAACTATCTATCGATTTAGTAATAATTTGACAGATTTCATCTGACATACAAGTGTGTTTAATCAGTATCAAAAACGCCCCGGGTGGGGCGCTGGCACTTTATTTCTTCATCTTGCGGCGGATGAAGGCCGGAATCTCCAGGTCTTCCTCCTCGACGATGTCCTTCGACTCCTGCCGCAGGCCGAAACTCTTGGGCTGAATCTTTTCTTCGATAATGAGCGGGGTTGGCTCGATCTGGCGCGAGGTGAAGGTCGTCGGCTCGCCCAGCGTATCCGCGACTTCGTCCTCGGGTTCCTCGCGGCGATAATTGGATGTCATCTGGCCGATAGTCGGGCTCTTGGCGCGCTGGACCAGGCCGATCGGCATTTCCTTCACCTTGCCGGAATCGAAACCGGTCGCCACGACGGTAATCTGAATGTCGCCCTTCCGGATCTGTTCGTCCACCACCGCGCCAAAGATGACTTTCGCGTTGGGGTCGATGTTCTCGGTGATGACATTGGCGGCCTCGTTGATTTCGAGCATGCCGACATCGGTCGAGCCAGAGATATTGAAGAGGACGCCTTTCGCCCCGTCGATAGAAATCTCGAGCAAGCGGGGAATTGATGGCGGCGCGGGCGGCCTCGACGGCGCGGTTTTCGCCAGAGGCGATGCCGATACCCATGAGGGCGGAGCCGGAATCCTGCATGATGGCGCGGACATCAGCGAAGTCGACGTTCACGATACCCGGCCGGGTGATGAGGTCGGAAATCCCCTGCACGCCCTGTCGCAGGACATCGTCGACGATGCGAAAGGCGGAGATGAGCGTCGTCTTCCGGTCGATGATAGAGAGAAGCTTGTCGTTCGGGATGGTGATGAGCGTATCGACGCGGTCCTTCAGATTATTCAACGCTTCATCGGCGATGGCACGGCGTTGGGAGCCTTCGAAGGCGAACGGTCGCGTGACGACACCGACGGTGAGGGCGCCGAGCTCTTTGGCGGTCTCCGCGACGATGGGGGCCGCGCCGGAACCGGTCCCGCCGCCGAGGCCACAGGTGACGAACACCATGTCGGCGCCTTTCAAGACTTCTTGGATCTCATCGCGGTTCTCTTCCGCGGCTTGACGGCCGATCTCGGGATTCATCCCGGCGCCGAGTCCCTTGGTCAGATTCTTGCCGATGTGAATTTTCTCCTGAGCGCGCGAGTGATGCAGCGCCTGCGCATCGGTGTTGATAGCGACGAATTCGACACCCTTGATCTTGGCATCGATCATCCGCGAAATCGCATTGCCACCAGAACCGCCGACGCCGACGACTTTGATTTTGGCGAACGTTTCGATGTCGGGTTTGATCTCGGCCATACGGGCTACTGTGTCATCAATCGTTAAATGAGTCATCCAGCAGACACCTGAGCCTGAGACAACACAACCTCGGGCGGTTTCGCTTGATGAACCACTCTATCACGCACAAAGTCGGGGTGTCAACCCCGTTAGAAACGCGGTTTTCCCCTGAAAGTGAAGCTCTTTCCAGGTACTTCATCATCCTCTCAAAAGAACGGGTTGCGTTCGTACATTTCTAACGGGGCAAGAAATCCCCTCAGGGCAGAAAGCGCCGGAACAGGCCCTTGGCCTGACCAGCCAAGCCACCCCAATCACCCGGAATGCGGCCGAGAAATTTCGAGGCGCGGCCGAAGGTGAAGCCCTCACCCGTATCGCCGTCAGCCTGCGACAACAGCAACAGTCCCACCACCGTCGCCGACGCGGGGCTGTCGACCTGATCGAGAATGCCGCCGAGCGGTTTCGGATAGCCAATCTGCGCCGGCAGTCGCAATTTTCTTTTGGCGAGATCGACCGAACCAGGCACGAGAATGCCGCCGCCGGTCAAGATCACGCCCGCCGGCAGGAGCGCTTCGCGATTGATAGATTTGAGTTCGAGATTGACGTAATGGAAAATTTCTTCGAGCCGCGCTTCGATAATCTCGGCGACATGATGGCGCGAGATCTCATCGTTCTCCTGCGAATCGAATTGGGAAAGATCGATCGCTTCTTTCTTACCGATCTCGCTCGGAATCGCGTGGCCATACTGGACCTTCACCGCTTCGGCGACATCGATCGATGTCCGGAGGCCGATGGCGATGTCATTGGTCACGTGGCTGCCGCCGACGGGCAAGACCGCCAGGTGGAGGAGATCGCCGTCTTCGAAAACGGCCAGGGATGTGGTGTTGGCGCCGATATTGACGAGTACGACACCAAGCTCTTTCTGCTTGGGACTGAGAATGGCTTCGGCCGAGGCGAGCGGTTCGGCGATGAAATGATGGGCGGTGATACCGGCGAGCTCCAGACTCCGGACGAGATTCTTCAGATGATTGCTCCCCGTCCCGACCACGAGCGAAGAGAGTTCAAGCCGGACGCCCCGGAGACCGATAGGGTCTTTGATATTCGCTTGATCGTCGAGCCGGTAGTGCTGCGGGACGACATGGAGGATCTCTTTGTTGGCACCGAGGATGGTCCGCGCCTGTGTTTCCTCGACGATGCGGGCGAGATCGTCCTCGGTGACCTCGCCGTCCGCCTTGCCGACGGCAATCACGCCGATCGCAGACTGGGCGAACAGATCCGATCCCGAAACGGAACAGGCGACCGAATTGGTCGCGACGCCCGCCATGCCTTCCGCCGCCTCGAGGGCGGCATTGATGGATTTGGCGACCTCTTCCGGCTGGACGACGATGCCGCGCCGGATGCCGACTGAAGGAACAGCGCCGACGCCGATGACCTTCAGCGGTCCATCGTCATGCGGCAAGAGAGCGATGACCGCCCGAACGGTCGCCGAGCCGATATCGAGGCCGACAATGTGCTGTGATTTCGCCATAGAGAGAGGAGCAAGAAAAGAAAGACGAGAGATTCCCGCTCATGCGCCTCATTATACCCCAAGAGAAACATGCCTGCCACCGACTGCGCGGCTACCAGACGTACGGGAGAAAAATGACAGCGCCCGCGATGGCGGCGCCGACGGAGGCGATGAGCACTGACCCGGCCACGAGATCCTTGATCACTCTCACATAGGGATGGATCCGGGGCTTCATCATATCGAGCATGCGCTCGAACGAAGTATTCACCAGCTCGAGCGAGAGGACGAGGACGGTGACAATTGCCAGGGTTGCTCGCTCATTGCCAGACAACGGATAATGCCAGGCTAAAAAAGCGACCACCAGCGCGACAGCCAGTTCGATATGGAAATTGCGCTCTTCCCGGACCGCGTAGGCGATACCGGCAAAGGCATGTCGGAAACTCCGGAAAAACTTATGCATGCGATTTGGTTTTCTTCTTTCCCACATGTGCGGCTGGAGCCAGCCGATCAGTCACGGCATCTTGGATCTGAAACATCCGTTCCTCATGGTCGAAGCCGGCCAAATGGAGGACGCCATGCGCGAACACGTAGGTGAACTCACGCCTCCATGATACACCATCCTCGGCCGCCGAACGAGCGATGAAATCGGGCGAAAGCACAATCTGACCGAGTTCGATCGGTCCGGTCAGCGGCGCAGTGGCCAGTGCTTCCACGCTCTCGAAAGAGCCGAAGGAGAGGATATCGGTCGGTTTCTCGGTACGACGATATTCGCTGTTGAGCGCGGCGATCTCGGCGTCGGACACGCAGGCGACATCGAGACTCACCGTCTGTGCTGACCCGAAACGCCGCGGAAATGCCCGCGTGAGGCTCTCGCGGATGATCCGACGGAGAAAAAAAAGCGAAAGCCCGTTCAGGGCTTCCTCTCCGCTTACGGTCAGTCGGATCCGCATAGCTAGGTCAGTTTCGCCATGACGAGCTCTCGGACAACAGCGCCATCTGCCTGTCCGGCCGTCTCCTTCATGACCGCTCCCATAACGCGACCCATGTCTTTCGCCGTCGCGTCCGGTAGACCAGCGAGGACACGTGCGACGATAGCCTCCACGGCGTCGCGCGAGAGCTGCGCCGGGAGATAGCCTTCGATCAAAGCGAGCTCGGCCGCTTCCTTTTCGACAAGGTCTTCACGCTTTGCCGCACGATACTGTTCGATTGAGTCTTTGCGCTGCTTCACGAGCCGCTTTACCACGTCCTGCACCTCGCCGTCGGTAAATTCCGCGACCGGTTTGCGCTTCTCGATGGCAGCATTCTTGACGGCGCTCTGAAGGAAGCGCAACGTGTCGCGCTTCACCGTTTCACCCGCCTTCATGGCGGTTTTCAGTTCATCGCTGATCTCTGTAATGAGAGACATAGTGCAGTTTTCACAAGTCTTTGAAGATTCGGTGAGCCGCGCGAAGCTTTTGAGCAGTGAGCGAGACGTATCAGGGGCATACGTTCGAGCGAAAGGCGCAGAAAGCGACAAAGCGGATCGCCGAATCTAAAAGACGTTAGCGGATTTTTTTCTTGATGTCGCGGAGCGCTTCATCATCGAACTTGCCGAGCTTCTTCAAGCGGCCGATTTCCTTCCGAATTTTCACTTTATAGAGAGCTTCGTCCCGTCGCTTGGGACGACTTTGTTCTTCCTGTCGGAAGCGGAGCTTGCGGACGCGCTTCAAGACGCCGGACTGCTGGACGCGACGTGAAAAACGCCGGATGAGGCTTTCCGCGGTTTCCTTCTCTTTTCGTTCTATGTAAATCATAGCGACCTCCTTTCTTCGTTACGCGTGTACCCTTCAAGAGAGCTCGCGTGCTCGTGGACACTGGATTCCTGGAGGGAACCGCACCGTACCGAGCACACTCGTCCTCTCACTACTCGCCGGATGGATGGATGTTTTCCGAGAGCCTCGCTCCACCGAGGAGATGGAGGTGGAGATGCGGCACTTCCTGACCACCGTCGCGACCGACCCGGAACAAGAGTTTATACCCTTTTTCTGAAATGTTCAAGTCCCGAGCGAGATCGCGCGCGATGCGGAACATCCGACCCACGACCGGCACGTCCTCATCCCCCATCTCGGCGATGCTCACGATGAGCTTCTTGGGAACAATGAGGACGTGCACCGGCGCAATGGGATGAAGGTCATGGAACGCCATGATTTCGTCATCCTCATACAGGAAGTCTTTTGGGATCTCTCGGTCGCGAATTTTTTCAAAGACGGTTTTCATATCTCACTTTTCCTGTTCACGGAGCTTCCTCATTTTCGCTTCGGCAACCGAAATCCGGAGATCCCACTTGTTTATGCCTTTCGGGGTGATGCTGTCTCGATACGATTCAATAGTATCCTGCTCGTTCGCCGGAAGCCTTGTATTCGCTTCAGCGAGCTGTGCTGCCTGCTCTTCTGTTGAAAGCGAGTCGAACACCTCAAGCGCATTCGGCTTTCCCTTTTCAGCCTTGAAACGGATCACTTCTTCTTCAAGGGCACGGAGCTGTTGCTCAACCGAAAGCTCTGGCGATTTCTTGGCTTCAGCCTGGGAGTTTGCCTTAAGCGCATTCAGATCAAATTGTTCGCTCATAGCCCTCGTGCCAAAAATTTACTCCTTATGCTTAGCATGATCACGCTTCTCCTTTTCGAGCCGCTCTTTCTCCTCCTCTTCTTCATCGTCTTCATCGGGCTTCGGCAGCGGAATGCCGTTCGGTCCCATCAGCGCGAGATTCGATTTGAGAATCTTCTTGGCGGCATCGACGAGTTTTGCCTGGATGACAGTCTCCTGCGTGCCCGAGACCATATCCTTCACGATCGCGGTGCCGTCGAGCGCTTCCTTCTGGCCAATGATAATGGTCACTTCGACCCCGAGACGATTCGCGACACGGAGCTGGCTCTTGAGCGTCCCGCGACCGAACGATTCTGCGATGAGAATACCATTTTTCTCCAGATCAGCGAAGAGGCGAAGCGACTTCTTTTTCGCCATATCGCCGAGCTGGGCGAGGAAGACGCGGGGTTTCGGCTCGATATAGGGCTTCACCTGCGTGCGCTTCATCTCGAGGATGATACGGTCGAGACCGAGACCGAAACCGATGGCCGGAGTCGCTTCGCCGCCGAGCGCCTGGATGAGGCGGTCATACCGCCCGCCGCCGCCAAGGGAGTAGGTGCGGCCCTCTTTATCACTCGAACGGATCTCGAAGACAGTCCGCGTATAGTAGTCCAGGCCGCGCACCAGGCGTGTATTGATGACATACGGGAGTTCGAGCTCATCGAGATATTCGAGGAGGCGCTTGAAGTGATCGCGAGAAGCCTGGTCGAGATAATCGAGCGACTGCGGTGCGTGCGTTGTGATCTGGATGCACTTCTCTTCTTTGCAATCGAGAATGCGCATCGGATTCGTGGTCAGGCGCTCTTTGCAGTTCTGGCAGAGACGATGCTTCTGTGATTCCAGGTACCGGACGAGCACCTTCTCGTAGTCGCGACGCGATTCCGGCGTGCCGATGGAGTTCACCTGGAACTCGATATTCTTCAGCCCCAGGTCGCGGACAACACGGAAGGCAAGCTGGATCACCTGAGCGTCGAGAATCGGATCCTCTTCACCGAAAACGTCGAAGTTCGCCTGGGTATGCTCGCGGTAACGGCCTTCCTGCGGCCGATCGTAACGGAAAAGCGATCCCATGGAAAACAACTTAATCGGCTTCGGAAGCACGTTCATTCCATGTTCAATAAAGGCCCGGCAGAGGCCTGCGGTCATCTCGGGACGAAGCGCCACACGGTCGCCGCCACGTGTATTGAACACATACATCTCCTTGTCGATGATATCAGTCCCTGCACCGAGCGTCCGCAGATAGAGGTGAGCGAATTCTGCCATTGGCAGATCGATACGGCGATAGCCATACTCGAGCTGCGCGTGGGAAAGGATGCGGCGGACTCGCTCCCAATAAGGCTGTTCATCCGGCAGAATGTCTCGCATTCCGCGAAGCGCCTGCAGCAGAATCTCTTCCTGCACCTGGACGGGCGCCGTCGGCGCGAGTTTCTTTTCCTTTTCGATCTTCCTCACCGGTGCCTTGGTCTTTCTTGAGGCAGGCATCCGCTGGGTTCCTTTTTTCTTCGTGGTCTTGGCCATAGACGTGGCATTAATAAAAAAACGGGAATGAATAGAATCAGTAAAGCGCTATCTCGTCGAGCGGCCAGGCTCGGAGAAGCACCCGGCCAATGACGGCAGTCCGATCGATCGGACCGAATGCTCGTGAATCATAACTGAAACTGCGATTATCACCGAGGACGAAGTATTGGGATTCGGCAACAGCAGTTTTCTTCATGTCCGAGGTTTTGACTGCTGGATCGAGATAGGCTGATTCATCGAGCGCGTATCCGTCCGGATGGACCGCATTATAGATGTAGACCCGTCCACCTCGGATCTCGACGGCCTCGCCCGGGAGTCCGATCACCCGTTTGATGAAGTATTGGCTCGGGTCTTTCGGAAAGCGGAACACGATCGGCTGTTGCCGGCCGAGCTCACGGAACGGCGTTGTCTTAATATCCGCCACCGGAATCGTGGTCTGCTTATAGCCGAACTCGCTGATCACGAGGTATTCCCCATCGTCAAAATTCGGCTCCATGGAGGAACCTTGGACAAAGAACGGTTGGAATAAAAAGGCTCGAATCGGTATAATGACGACCGCAGCCAACACGAGAATTTTCACCATTTCTAGCAAGAGTTCTGTCGTGGTGAGGTACTCTTCCTCCGGTTCAACGGGGGCTGAGACGCGCGGTGCCGATAGATTTTCTGTCATAGTGACTGATTCTTGGGAATCAAAGATGACGTGAGAGTAGGTCATGGGAGACCAGGCATCACTCGCTCGAAATAAACAGCTTCATCAGAGAGAGAACGACAGTAAAACAACCCGATTGTACCACCATTTGAGCCCGATATCAAGGGGGAAGGATGGCTTAGCTAAAGGCAATGAATCGAAACCATCCTGAAATCGCCAGTCCACCTGCTCGACCGAAAGGTTTCTCCCTCGGTCACGCGGCACTCGAGTCCGCTCCAGTGGTGAAACCTTCGTCCCGGCGAATTTTTCTGCCGCTTACAAGCGTCGTCCTCACGCTCATGCTCCTTCTCGCGGCTGCATCCTTGTTCGTTGGCGCGCGCTTCACTCGATCTTTCCATTTCGAAAACCGCGAGCTCTCTTTCTTCCAGGGCATCCGCATTGTCGGCGACTCGCTGCTCGGCACCGGGCGCGCGCTCACGGGTGAAACTGAGGGCCGTGTGAATATCCTCCTCCTCGGCCGAGCGGGCGAAAAATATCCGGGTCGCAACCTGACCGACACCGTCATGCTGCTTTCGCTCGACCTGAAAAAGAAGCGGGTCGGCCTCCTTTCGCTCCCCCGCGACCTTTTTGCGCCGATTCCGGGCACTGGACTCTCCACCAAGCTCAATGCGCTCTACCAAATCGGACTGAATGACGACCGAGGCACCAAACTGCTCCGTGACAGCGTCGCTGAGATTACCGGGTTGCCCATCCATTACTCGGTCATGATTGATTTCGACGGTTTTGAACGGATGATCGATGCGCTCGGCGGCATCTCGATTGAAGTTGAGCGTGATATCTACGACGCGCGATATCCCGGAAAGAATTACAGCTATGAAATCTTCGCGCTCAAAAAGGGCTGGCAGCGACTCGATGGGCCAACCGCGCTGAAGTACGCACGGGAGCGCCACGATGATCCCGAGGGAGATTTCGGCCGTACCAAGCGACAGCAAGGTATCATGCAGGCCGTACGCGACAAAGTATGGTCCGTCCCGACCTTCCTCAACCCATTCGCGCTCGCCGGTTTTCTGGAAAGCCTCGGCCAGAGCATCACCACTGACATCCCGCCGGAAGAAATCGGACGCTTCATCGAGCTCGCCCGCTCCTTCGATACGAAGAATATCTCCACCGTCGTGGTGGACGCCTGGAAAAAAGAAAGTCTCTTACGTGTCAGCCATATAGAGGCGGACGGCATCCGAGCCTTTATCCTCGTCCCGCGAAGCGGCACTTGGGATGAAATCCGTGCCGTCGCTCAGAATCTCTTTGAGGAACGTGGGCGCGAACAGCGCCAAGAAGCCGTGCGACGAGAGTCAGCCAAGATACTCATTCTCACCACGCCACGCTATCGGGCCGGGGCGGAAGCACTCGCCGCCGATATCCGTGACACGTTTTCCGTCGCGTCAGTGAAAGTCCAGACCAGCAGCATTTTGGACAACGGAAGTGAAACCGCTATGATACAGGATGCGAGCGCACTGCGCGTCCCATACACGCTCGATACGCTCGTTGCCCGCTATGCATTGATTGTCGGTGAAGCTCCTTCTAGTCTGCCCGTCAGCGGCGACGCCGATCTCATTATCCGTTATCTCAAAGTTATTTCACTCGACCTCCCGACACTCGACCGTCCCGAGGCCGAACCGAACGATCAGGATTTCCAAGTTCCGCTCGCCCCGCAGAAAAATCCCTTCATCCACTGACCTCGGCCTATGACAACCCTCATCGTCGGTCTCGGCAATCCCGGACCAGAATACGAACGCACCAGGCACAATGCCGGTTTTCTCGCGCTCGACTGGCTGCGCGATCAGTGGTCAGCGCCAGAATTTCACCCGGATTCAAAATTCTCAGCCGAGACTTCGTCACTGTTCATTGGTGGAGACAAAGTCATGCTCGTGAAGCCGCTCACCCATATGAATGAGTCGGGACGTTCCGTTCGGGCGCTCCTCGACTACTATCAGCTTCCATCCACTGCACTGATCGTCATCCATGATGATCTCGATCTCGCCTCGGGGACGCTCAGAACGACTGATTCCTCGCGTTCCGCCGGACACAATGGCGTGCAAAGTATCATCGATGCCATCGGGACACAGGATTTCCGTCGTATCCGCCTCGGCATCGGCCGACCGACAGAGACTGAAGGTGTTTGCATGCCCTCGCATGACTACGTGCTCGGCCGTTTTTCGACGGAAGAGCGGGCGCGCCTCACAGACCTCTTCGAAGCAACCGGAAAGTCAATTCGAGAGTACCTCGGCTAACCAAAGGTTGAAGGGAGCAAACGAAACCCCATGACCAGACGCCACAGGGTTTTTGAAAGGCATTGAAGACCGGGATTCCGCCGACAGCCGAAAAGACTTCGCATGGGGCTCGCGATAGGAGGGTATCGCTCACCCACTCTCGGCGGAATTCTGGCCTCCTCACTTTCGGAAACTCTGAAATTTTTGTTGTCCCCTACCCTAGCGCCAAAGCCCCGAACTGTCAACCAGCGCCCAAGAAAAAACCGAGTGACAAGCCACCCGGTACAATACACCCTCCTTCGATCGGTTTGGAAGTTTCCAATTGCCTTCACCCGGCTACCTCGCATAACATCTGATACGCAGCGATAGCCGCAATGAACGCCAGCGTGATCATCACCGCCGAGAGACTCCAGGCCGCATGGAAGACCATCACCGTCAGCGGTAGAAGGATGAAAAAGATGACGCTCGGCATCAGTCCAATACGCTCCCGGAATGGTTCTTGCACCACCCACACTGCGACCAGATAGATGATGAATCCCGTCGAAACGGCATGAGAAAAACTATTGGGCGTGGCCTCGCCTCGCGGCACTGCCAAAACGAAGAACGACAGGCCAACGCACATCGAGAGCACGACCATGAGACAGCCAATGACGAGCGCCGCCAAGAGATAAAGAACGGTCTTTCCCATACTGTTCTCCTTTCGTGAAAGTCGGGAATGCCTGATACTCGCATCCTCGATTGAAAATGTCAAAGGGACCGGCTCTTCCGGTCCCTTTCTACTGCTCCTTGATGGAGAGAATTATTTCTTCTCCTCTTTTTTGGCCGCAGGCGCTTTCTTGATGTCCTTCTTCACGCCTTGCTTGTCGTCGCCTTCAGTCGCTGGTGCCGCACCTTCTGGCGATTCTTTCACGACGCCTTCAACTTTCGTCACATCCATTTCGACTTTCTCTTCGAGCGATGACATCTCGGCATCGGTGCGCGGCCGCATGACAGTAGCGACAATCGCTTCGAGCGTATCGAGCATCACGACGCCAGTCGGGAGCGCGATATCAGACACCTTTACTTGGCTATCAAAATCAACAAGCTGCGCGAGGTCGATGACGAATGAGTGCGGCAAGTCCTTCGGGAGGCATTTCACTTTCACTTCATCGAGATTACGGATGAGCACGCCACCCAAGGCCTTCACCGCCGGCGCCTCACCGACAAATTCAAGCGCGACATCCGTCTCGATCTCTTCATCCATATTCACTTGGTAAAAATCGATATGCGTGAAGCGGCCCGACAAGGGATCCACCTGCACGTCATGGATGAGCGTATTGGCGCCCCGCTTCCCGTCGACGGAAAGCTCGACGAGCGTACTTTCGCCCGCCGCCTTGTAGAGCTTTATGAAATCGATCGAACGGACCGAGAGATTCATCGGGGTTGTGCCATGACCATACTGCACTGCTGGAATCAGACCGTCAGAGCGGAGCTTGGCGAGCGCTTTTCCTGATTCTTTTCGCTCAAGCACATTCAGCTTCAAGATATCCATAACGCGTATCAATCAGTTTAAAAAATGTCTTTCCTGCCCGGCTAGCGGATCAGATCGTCGACGCCACCGTGATGCTCTTTCAGGAACTGGTGGACCGTGAGCACTTCATCACTCGAAATCGCCTCGCCCTTGAACAATCGGTTAGCCTCACCTTGTTCGAGATCCGTCAGCACTCCCATAGAAACCACACCGACCGGTGACATCGAAACGTAGACTAAGGTCGACGCACCGCAAGCATCGCAGGTGAGATGCAGAGTCGAACGCTTGTCTTCCTGGTCAAGCAAGAGCATCTTGGCGGGTCGATACTCTTTGCTGCAGACCGGGCAATGGACCAGCGCCTTCAAATTTTCGAGGTTTGGTTTCACGTTTGCAGTTTACCCCGTTAGGCAACTTTGAACAATCGATAGATGGAGACAGAATTACTCCTATAACCAGGTACCTGTGGGGGGCTCAAGGCTTTCAAGGCTGTCTAACGGGGTGAATCAAAAAATGCTCAGGAGCAGCAATTTTCGAGCAAAAATAGTCTACCAGAAGGAAGGGGTCGGGTCAACCCCGTTAGAAACACCCTTCCTTATGAGAGCTACCCTCCATCGCCGTTTCGCCTATTGGTAACTAAGGCTTTTCCCTAAGAACCTTTCTAAACGGGGTCAACCCCGGACTGGAGTGGTTATGGCGCCAAGACGAAACGGGTCACGGTTTTTCCCTCCCACTCGACGATTTCGGTCCACTCACGCAAGGGCCGGGTGAAGAACGGCGCATCCGGATGCTCGTACAACGGCTCATACACCACCATCCACTCCTGGTCATTGGAATGCAGCGCCAGGCACTGAACGCGATAACTGTCACCCTTGTAGTGACGATATGTCTCGCCATCTTTCGGCGCATCGGCTGGCAATGGCACGATATGACCTTTCATAAAAGTAAACAATGGATAGATTATTCCCGCCCCTTGATAACCGGAAACTCGATGCCAACCGTTTCATTATTTATGCCCATCATCGGCTTGTCAGTAGCGAGATCAAACCTTCCATCACCATTATCTTCATACATGATCGCAAAAAGAGTTTCGCCTTTTACGTTTCGAGAAAGCGGAATATCGAAATAGTCTTTCTGCCTCTGCTGGTCCTTAAAGGTTTCCGCAAGCTCTGGGGTGTAAGTACCATTTTTCTTGGCCGATGCGATCATAAAAGGTTCTTCGAGGAGCGAATACGTCCCTAAAACTTTGCCGACACAGCCATCATTAGATTCGTGGATTGCCACCCACGCTGGCACATACGATCGGGCTACATATACATTCACGAGGTTGCCTGGAACCTGGTCGAAAAGCCCCAGGCCTTCCCATTTCGTTTTACCACTAAGATAAACAGATTGGTACTGATTGGCACTTACATCAGATTTGAAGCGCACCTTGATGAGGGCGGGGTCGGCAAAAGAGTAGCTATCGGTTCTACTTTTTCGCCTATAGGTTCTCACCTTGTCCTTAGAGCGGTCAAACAGTCCATCCCCATCATCTTCATACAAGCTCGCATACACTTCGAATCTATCCATGTATCGACTCAAAGGGATGGCGAAGTCATCGTGAGTGCCTGCTGACAAGGGATAAACCGCACTATCTTTTTTATCATCTACAGAACCAATGAGCGGGGGTCCGACCGTGACAAATCCGGCTTTCTGTAACTCCACATGCTTTACCCGTAAATTTCTTCCTGGCTCCTGTTCCGTAGAAATCTGGAAAAAGGCTGACTGATCCTCATCTATTTTCTGAAGTGATTGCTGCACCGCCATGGTAGAAGCAATTTCCCCGAAAAGGCCGCTTTTAGATTTAGTAATCTCTTCCTCCGACGCTCCCTCTTTTTTTGCTTGTTGGAATGCAGCCTCAAGTTCCTTCTGATACTCCTCCATCATCTTCGCCGGTGTCATTACAAATGTTTTTGGCTTGAAACACTCTGACGAAGCCAATGGCTCGATTGGATTGGAAGTTTGAGAGACAACACTCTGTTCCTGAGCGGATTTTGAAGGTTGTTTTAAAATATAAAAAGCAGCAACTCCCGTGAATAGAAGGCTTGCCGCTCCAACGACAACGATTGTTTTTACCCAGGACACATTTTTATTTTCTCTACTCTAACACGCCGCGCTCGGGACGAGTTTACACATCGAGATTCTTCACGGCTTTGGCGTGGGTCTGGATGAAGCGGCGGCGCGGTTCGACTTCATTGCCCATCAGGATATCGAAGAGCTCGGTCGGCTTCCTCGGCATCCTCGATCGTCACCTGGAGCATGAGCCGGTCGATCCGGATCCATCGTGGTTTCCCAGAGCTGTTCCGGGTTCATTTCTCCGAGACCTTTGTAGCGCTGGATATTGATGCCATGGACGTTCTTCGCCGCCTTCGCTGTTCGCTTCCGGCACCTCGGCCGCCGCTTCAACGCAGCCTTCCTCTTTTTCTTCCGTCGCCTTTTTCTTGGCCGCCTTGGCAGTCTTGTTCGCTTCCGCGATCGACTTCATGATCTTCGACGACGCGATCTTTTTCCTCTTCGGTGTAGGATAGCGGACGTCTTTGCCTTTCTGGAGGCGATAGAGCGGCGGCTGGGCGATGTAGATATAGCCCGCCGCGGACGAGCTATTCATAGTAGCGATAGAAGAATGTCAGGAGCAACGTCCGGATATGCGAGCCGTCGACATCGGCGTCCGCCATGATGATGACCTTGTGATAGCGCAGTCGGCTGATGTCGAACGTCTCGCCGATGCCGACGCCGAGCGCGATGATGATCGGCTTGAGCGTATCGGACTTCACAACTTTGTCGAGAGTCGTCTTCTCCACGTTCACCAACTTGCCGCGCAAAGGTAGAATCGCCTGGAACTCGCGGTTGCGGCCCTGCTTGGCGCTGCCACCGGCCGAATCTCCCTCGACGATGTACACCTCGGAACGGCTGGCATCGCGGCTCGAGCAGTCGGCGAGCTTGCCCGGAAGCGTCATCCCCTCGAGGGCACCTTTCCGAATGCACCGCATCCTTGGCAGCGCGCGCCGCGATCCGCGCGCGCACCGTGAGCAGGCATTTCTCGATGATCGCCCGGGCATCATTCGGATGCGTCTCGAGATAATCAGCAGCGCTCCGCGTCACACGTCTGGACGGCGCCACGCACCTCGGCATTGTTGAGCTTGTCTTTGGTCTGGCCTTCGAATTGCGGGTTGGCGAGCTTCACGGACACGACCGCCGTCAGACCTTCGCTCAGATCGTCCGACGTGAACGCGCCCTCCTTTTCTTTGATGAGATTATTCTTCTTGGCGTAATCATTGAGCACGCGCGTCAGCGCCATCTTGAAGCCAGTCACATGCGTTCCGCCGCCCGGATTCACGATATTATTGGCAAAAGCGAACAGGTGTTCCTTGAATCCATCCGTGATACTGGAGCGAGACCTCGACAGCGATATCATCGACGGTTTTCTCGACATAAAACGGCATATCGATTCTTCACTTCCTTTCCCCGATTGAGGAATTTCACGAACGAAACAATGCCCGAATCGAAATAGAAACTGTGGCGCGCACCTTGAGTTGCTCCTCTTTTTCTTTCAGCTACCGCGCCGAGTCTTCGCACAGGATCTTCACACCCTTTGGTCAGGAATGCCTGATACCGGAGATATTCGAGAATCTTGTTCCAACTGTACGCAATTTCGGGAAAAATTGCCGGATCAGCCTGAAACGCAACAGTCGTTCCGGTCCGATCCGATTTGCCAATCGGCTTCACGTCTCGCCTTCGGTTTGCCCTGCTTGTATTCCTGAACCCAGATCTTCCCCTCGACGCTCGACCGTCACTTTGGTCACGGCTGACAGCGCATTCACAACTGACACGCCGACGCCATGCAGACCGCCGGAAATCTTGTAGCCCCTTCGCCGCCGAACTTTCCACCGGCATGGAGCACGGTAATCACCGTTTCGAGCGCGGACTTCTTGGTCTGCGGATGGATATCGACAGGAATACCGCGGCCATTATCCTTCACCTCGACCCAATTATCTGGCAAGCAGGCGAACCGTCGATATCCGTCGCAGTGACCGGCCATCGCTTCGTCGATTGAATTGTTCACCACTTCCCAGATCAGATGGTGCAGGCCTTCGGGCGATGTGCCACCGATATACATGCCCGGACGCTTCCGCACCGGATCCAGGCCCTCAAGGACCTGAATCGATTTGGCTCCGTAACTTTCTTCGGTTGATTTTGGCTTAGCCATAGGGAGATGAATTGACTAGGAAGGACTCATTCGTCGGAACGTGAATTCCACTAGGAGCGCGAGAGCGAGTGCGAGGAGGGGCAGCCACCAGGTGAGGTAGCCCAGGAATTGAGCGAGAGCGACACCGGTGAGGAAGAGTCCGATGAGCGTGCCTTGTCGGAGCGCGCCCAGCTGGTACGCCTGTGCCATCTCGGTGTTCAGAAACTTTTCCGCCAGCGCGAGGAGGATGAGGACCACTAGCGCGAAGATGAGAAAAAACAGCGACGAGAAAAAGAGCGTTTGGCCCCAGACTGTCAGTGTGCTTGGATCCACCCCAAAAATGAAAACGCCGAGGACCCCGAGGGCCGCGAGCGCAGTGAGGCGGAGGATGATGACCGAGGTATGGAGACGCATGAGAAAGGTACAGATAATCGCATTCACGCTACCCCCAGTATAGGACTTTTCGAACAGCTTGGCAAGACTCTTTATCGCTTATCTAAAGGAAAATCTACCATCACAGCCACGAACGATGGCTGCTTTTAAAGGCGACTATTTCTCATCGTTAGCACGTGCGACATATGACCCTTTTTCGGTGTTTACGATGACCCGATCGCCGGTCTTGATGAAGAGCGGTGTCGTCAGCGCCATGCCCGTCTCGAGCGTCACAACTTTGTCTCCGCCTGATGCTGTATCGCCCTTGATACCCGGGGGCGCATCTGCCACAGCAAACGTCATCTTGATCGGAAGTTCGATATTGAGCGGCTGGCCATTCCAATTGAGCATCGTCACCTCGGTCCCATCGATGAGATAATCCGCGAGCGGCCCGAGGGTGTCCTTGTCCAGCGTGAACTGATCATAATCCTCCAGGTTCATAAAGAAATACTCCCGTCCTTCATGATAGAGGTACTGCGCTTTCGATTTGGCCACCTCCGCCTCATCCACCTTGTCTTTGTCCTGGAACGTATAATCGATAATCGCGCCTGACAGGAGATTCTTCAGTTTGGTCCGCATAACCGCCCCGCCGCGGCCGAGAAAGCTGTGCTGATACTCGACAACGACATACGGCTCCTCGTTCCAGAGGATGCGCTTGCCGGTCTTGATGTCTGTCAGATTGAGCATGATGGTCCCTGGGCGTTCGGTTCCAAACCGATCCGTTTACTTCACGACGTACGGGATGAGCGCCATAAAGCGGGCGCGTTTGATCGCCAACGAGAGGTTGCGCTGCTCCGTCGAAGTGAGTCCGAAACGCTTTGGTGGATAGATCTTCCCCTGAGAGTTAAGGAAACGGCGCAGAAAGTACGCGTCCTTGTAATCGAGGCGGCCGAGTTTCTTTCGAGAGTCTTGGTCGAGTGTCATAGAATGTCTACTGTTGAATGGATTGGTGCTCCGAGTTAGAACGGTACGTCTTCGATCTTGATCTCCTTTTCATCATCGAGATTGATGGTCGGAATCTCTTCGTCACGCGGCGGCTCGGTATTCTTGGTGGCTGCCGGAGTGCTCGATTGAGGCCGCGAAGTATTGCCACCAGAACTCCCAGAAGCCCGCGAACCGAGCTGCATGTTTTCACCTACGACTTCCGTCACGCGACGCTGACCACCATCCTTTGCTGTGTATTCGCGTGTCTGGAGTCGACCCTCCACGAAAAGCTCTTGGCCCTTTGTGAGGTATTGGCCAGCCACTTCAGCCTGCCGGCCCCACAGAATAACGGTATGAAATTCCGTCTTCTCCTGCTTCTGGCCGGCCTTGTCGGTCCAGAAATTATTGGTCGCCATGCCGATGGTCGCGACGCTCTGGCCAGTCGGTGTCGTGCGGATTTCGGGATCACGCGTCAGTCGGCCGACGAGGATGACCTTGTTCACGTTCATACGCTTTGCTGTCTTACGAATTACATCTCGCGAAAGCGAGCGCTAACACACGTATTAGATGTCGAGCTTCTCCTTCAGCTTCAGGTCGATTTCTTCCTGACTCACTTCTTTGGTTGGTTCAGCAGCTGGGGTAGCTGACGATGGAACAGCCCTGGGTTCACTCATGGAGCTGCTCACGGCCGGCCGTTCGCGGCGGAAGCCTCCTCCTCCGCGTGCGCGCGGATCTTTCTTCGTGTATTCGGTTCGCTCGATCGGCTTCAGCTCTGGCAGATCATCGGCTCGGAGAATGATCACTCGAAGGACGGTTTTCGACAGCGAAAATTTCCGGCTGATCCGATTGATGGTATCGCCTTTGGCCATTTCAACTTCGAATTCGGCGCTCGACAATTCGCTCTTGTCAGGAAGCGTGAATCGGCGCGCGATATAGATGCCCCGCGTCTCCCCCTCAACTTCATAGGCCAGCTTACGCTTGTCCTGGGTCTCAGGTGCGAGGAATTCCGCACCCTCCCCGCGGCAGAGGCTTTCGACTTCGGTCCGGATTGCGTCGAGCTCAGGCTCTTTGCTTTCGCCGACCAGATAGAACAGTTCGTACTCACGCATACAGCGATTGGTGGTTAGACGGTTAGCGGTAAAATAAATCCACGAACAGCAAGAGAGTCCGTGGGAACAGGCGGCTCCTATCTCTGCTTCGGCATATTCAGAGCGGGAAACCTATGGACTTTCTTCAGTTGTGTAGAGAGCGTAGCAGGAATCCCGACCGCTGGCAAGAGCGACCCTGCGAGAGGCCTCGAATGAAAAGGGGCCTCACGGAGATGATATGGCATCACTTCCCCTGACGATGCCTCGCTCCATCCGGAAGCTCAATCATGATTTCAGCAGACCGGGGCGATAGGACAGTTCGCAGCATCTAGGATGCAGGAGAATGTTCCGCCGAGTGGATCGCGCGTGAATACCCCTGTACAGGCACCCACCGACCACGAGCCGCCATTTGTTAGTGTTTTTGTTCCGGCCGGACAAGCGAAGGTGCTCACTGGAGATGAGGCGTTCAATCGGTACTGGATCGACCCCGCACAGCCCAAGTCGCACGGTCCAGCTGGTGCCAGAGGCGGGCAGACTGGCGGTGCTATATTGTTCGCTGGTGGTGTTATTGGGGTCGCGATACCTGATGTTCCACTGTAGGGGTTACCCGGGACCGTCGAGGTTGAGGTGAGGAAATAGTTATGCAGCGATCCGGCCGCAAGACCGGTGTGTGAGAATGCCGACGAAGTGCCGGTATAAATCACTGTCGCTCCGTCTCTCAAAGTATAAGTCTGACTAGCGATACCGTCCCAATAGACAGCGATCGTACCAGTCCCGCAGGCTCCGGGGATAGCATTCAGATTTGCTGGAATCGGCGGAGGAGGAACAAAACAGGCAGCCGGGGCAAGAGTGACCAACGGTGCGGTCGCAACCGTCGGCGAGTCACCAGCATACGGAGGTCCAGTAGCAGTTGAGTACAGAGTGTAGTTATGAGTCGATCCTGTGAGAAGGCCCGTGTGTGTATACGATATCCCAGGACCAACCTGGTTGATGATATTACTAATGCCATTTACAGTATCTATCAGGGTGTAGTTTTGGCTAGGCGGCACCAGGCCATTCCAAGAGATAGAAATCTCGCCAGTCCCGCAGGTAGATGGCGTCGCGGTCAAACCCGTCGGAGCCGGTGGATTAGCCACTCCCGAGACGGAGAGCGATAGCGACCGTGCTGAGGGTCCGCGATAATCACGAATCGGAGGAGTCGGAAGACCGTCAGTACTGCCAAGAGTCGATGTAATTATAAGCGTAAACGGCTGTCCGGGCGTATTCGGAGCCAACAGAGTCGGGTCGGAGAGAGTGAGGCGGAAGCCCACCATGGACAGAGCTGGCTCGGATAACTATCCGAAACCAAGTCGCCGGTCAAGGGACTGTTTACCCCGAGATAATTCCTGGTCTGCATCCGTACATCAGGAGCCAACGGTTCATCTTGGGGATTCGTACTTGAGAGTTTGAGATCCACCGTAATCGGTGCGTTAGGTGCAAAAACAGTATTAGGAATGGAATAGAAAAAATTGATATTCGAATTCAGGACTGTCTGCGACTCCCGTGCAGATGGCGCCATCACAATAGAGAACAAAATCAATCGAATCAACCACACCTGCCGCCCGAGCAGCCTCACTCCCGCTGCCGAACAAAGTCGCTGCGACCAAAAGAAAGAGTATGGGGAAGAAGTGTGTCCGGCGGGAACGCCAGAAGAAATACCCCGCGATGGAAAGGCCAAGGAACATCGTGAGTACGAGTCCAATAACTTTTCCTGTAGAGAACATGCTCCGGGCGATGACTTCCGGCTTCGGAGTGTGCGATTCCAGGACCCGCGTAGCGCGGTCGAGTTCCACCCCCTCAGCTGAGAGTGTGGCCGTGATGAGCGGCTGCGAGCAATCACTTGTTTGGATGAATTCACCAGTGAACTGACGAGCGGATGCGCTCACGGGCAAGGTCAACGCTGTCGCACAAGCCCGGCCTTCGGAAGTGAGCGTGAGGGAGAGAGAATAATTTCCCGCAGCATAGGTATCCACGAGAGCCGAGACGGGAACAATAGTCTTACCTCCCCTGATCTCTGGCTTGGTTTCGGCAATACCCGAAATCTGTCCGCCCCGGCCCTGGACCGTGACGAGCGTCGTCGCTGGCAAGCCAAGCGGGGAACCGCGTTCATCCACCGCCGTGACAGTGAGACGGTATAGCCCTGTCGGTAACGCCTCAGTGAGAAGGAGATTCACTTCCTTCCCGGTAGAATTCAGGGTGATTTCTGTTGTTGCTATCTCTTTGGCTATCCCGTATTGGGAGGGTATAAGCGCAGCACGGAGAGTAGCTGATTGCGTGCCTTGGCCGCTCCAACTCCCCTGGCAGACGATATTCGCTTCCGCCGTGGCAGCTTGCTCGATGTCAATCGTTTGATCGAAGGGCCGATCCGCAAGGGTGCACCGTTCCAGCATCGCTCGCTCCTTGGCCGTCAGAGTCATCTCCGCTACTGATTGCATCCCAGCCAGCTTCCCCTTCATAGTATTGGCACCCATGCGCACGGAGTAGGTCCCGGACAAGAAACTCGGAATCGGAACGCTGAATTGCACCGGCCGCGCTTCATCGCCGGCAAGCGTGTACGCTGCTGAAAGATGAGCCGTATACAAACGGTCTTTGGCCAGACTCTTTTGATCAATGAAGTCGACGCCGAGAGAGAATGTTTCTTCGACAGGGGAAGTATTTTTGAGCGTGACAGCGACAAACAAATCCTTGCCGTCGGGCTGGAACGTCGTTAGTCCCGAAAATTCAAGTGCTGCGGCTGGAGCATAATTCGGAATCGCCGGCGGCGAATCGCCTGCCGCCTGAACAGACGAAGACAATGCAACCAAAACGCCGGTGATGAGAGCGAGGAATGCGCCGATAGGTAGGAAGAACCGGGGCATAGATGAGAGTCGAAGCAAAGCGGTTTATTTTTATCGCAACGAGAGGAGAAACGATATCGCTACGCCTCCTTTTTTCATATTGTACACTGGAAACCAAAAAAATAGTAGCTGGGCTTCTCTCGGTCCGCTCAATGTTAGAACAGTTTTTTGTAATTGTCCGCCCAATAGAGGACCCCATTGATGTACGGGGCATAGCTCGTACCGAGATAGGAAGCCGCAGCTTTTTTCCACGCACTTCTATTCCCGCTCGTCACGCCCGGCGTCTTCGAAAGCTTGATGGCCATCGCCATGACGCCATCCGTCAGATTCCACGGATCGGGCGGACTATGCCCAGTCTTAGCCGCCACCTGCGACTTATAGCCCATCCAGGTATCAGGCATGAACTGGGCCACCCCCATTGCTCCGCCCGTTCCGGTATAACCGCTCGGGTTGCAGGAGACCTTCTTCTTCTTATAATCATAGCCGAGCTCCTTCGTGATGGATTTAAAGATTTCGCGGCGACGCTGAAAGGTCGCCCAGGAAGTTTTCGAGAGCTTGCCGGATTTATAGCGCGACTCGGCTCCCTTCTCGACTTCCGCATACGTGCAGCCACCGACATTCTTGCCAAGATTCGTCTCCATCTTCAGCATCCCCATGAGAAAACCTTTCGGCACACCTGATTTACTACTCGCGAAATTGACCGCCTCTTTGATATCGCCCGCATCATACGATCCACCGATCAGGGCATTCAAGTCGCTCTGCAATTCGTTCAACTCTTTACTGAGGCGACTAACCGTCTTAGCGACATCCTCAACATCTTCGATCGTCTCTTGCTGGTCGGAGATAAGCGCGCTCTTTTCGATTGCTTTCTTCTGAAGCAGGGTCTCGTGATCCTCTTTTGCGTCCTCGAGGGACAGTCGCTCCGACTCCGTGTCTGCTCGGGTGAGCGCCAATGACTCAAGGATGGAGGCTATTTTTTCTTCTACCGTGAGGAGCTTATCAGGATTATTCACGACTTCAGTGAAACGCTCCTCAGCGACGAGAATGCGCGGCAGCGGCCACTCGCCCTGGTAATACAGTTCGCGCATGAGTCCGGCGATAAACTCTTTTTTCTCCCTGATCTGTTCTTCGAGCAGCGCGATTTCCGCCTCCTTGCGTTCAATCGTATTCTCAGCCTGCTTAATCTTGATCTGTGTTTCGGCGATAGCGCGCTGTGTCGAAGACAGTGAAGCATTGATGCCGGCTAATTCCGATTCCAATGCCTTTTTCTTCGCTTCAGCCTGCTTCAACTTTTTTTCAATATCTGAAATATCGTCCTTGATTGCGTCCGGGTCGTCCGCCGCAACAACCGGCGCAACGACACCCGTGACGCCTGCTAGCACGCAGAACGAAAAAGCACAGAATACGGAATGGAGACGTTTTATTTTTATGCCCATAAAGCTTATTATACCGCATATGAAAAAAGGCTCGTCTGAGCCTTTTTTCGATGAAGTCACTGCAGCTATTGTGCCGCTTCCACTTCTCTAACTTTCTTCCACACCGCTTTTTCGATTTCTTGGCCTACCTTCGGGTTCGCCTTGATGAACGCCCGCGCTTGCTCACGGCCGACGCCGATCTTCACTTCTCCGAAACTGTGAGTGTTCCCCTGTTTCTTGATAATTTCGTATTTCACGCCCGTATCCAGCACATCATCGCTCCACGATATGCCTTCGTTATACATGATGAAAAATGACGTCGTGCGGAAAGGCGGCGCGACCTTGTTCTTCACGACCTTCACGTTCACCTGATTGCCGACCACTTCTTCACCCTTCTTCACCTGCGCGCTCCGACGCACTTCGACTCGGACCGAGGAATAGAATTTCAGCGCATTGCCGCCCGTCGTCGTCTCGGGATTACCGAACATGACGCCGATCTTCATACGCAGCTGATTGATGAAGATTACAGTGACGTTGGAACGAGAGATGATAGCGGTCAGCTTGCGGAGCGCCTGACTCATCAGCCGGGCCTGGCGGCCGACATGCTGATCACCCATCTCGCCCTCGATTTCCGCCCGTGGAACGAGTGCTGCGACCGAATCGATGACGATGACATCTACGGCATTGGAACGAACGAGTGTTTCAACGATATCCAGCGCCTGCTCGCCAGAATCCGGCTGCGAGATGAGAAGTTCGTTCACGTTCACACCGATGCGTTTCGCATATTCCGGGTCGAGCGCATGTTCCGCATCGATGAAAGCTGCGACACCGCCCGCTTTCTGGGCGTTGGCGATTGTATGCAATGTCAACGTCGTCTTGCCGGATGATTCCGGACCATAGACCTCAACGATACGGCCACGCGGCATCCCTCCGATACCCAGCGCGATATCGAGCGAGAGCGATCCGGTCGGTATAGCCTCAATGTCAACCTTGCGAACATCGCCCAGCTTCATGATCATGCCCTCGCCGAATTTCCCCTTGATCTCATCGACAACGGCGTCGACGCTCTTCCGCACACTCTTCTCCGCTGTTTTTTCCTTGGCCATACGGCGTATGATTATGGATTATTGCTTCTCTGGGATGGTTTATTTTCAGCCGAATAAATTTTTCCACTGACAGCTGCTTCTTCGTTGCCGACGAGTTCCGCTGGGCCACCATCGATGCTGACCGACGTGTGTAGCGCATCGCTGGTGGAAAGACGGACAGTGTCGGTGAGGCCAGAAAACTTTTCCTCTTTCCCCGACAAGAGCGTCCCGCTATAGAGCACTGTCTCGCCGCTCACGACCGTGATATCCACTGTACGTCCGGCCGCGCTGATCAGAACCGCGAATCCACCGGGGGATGGTATGCCTCCCGGCCGCTCCGGCACAACTCCAGAAATTGATCGGCTTTCGATCGCGACCGTTTCTTCCTTCGTCTTGTCGAACCGATTAGTCGCTCTGACGGTGATGCGATTCAGTCCCGGCTGAAGCACGAGCTGCTCCTCGAAACTGCCATCGCTGCTGATAAACACTGGATCGCCGTTCAGGGTGACACTCGCACCAGGATCCGTCTTGCCGCGAAGAAGCGTCTCGGCCCCGTCTATTGTAGCACCCGCGGGCGGGTCGAGAATGGCAAGCCGTGGTTCTGCTACGAAGCTCCGGAATTCGGAGAAGAGATAGAGAAACGTCCCGCCCAGAATGAACGCCAGAAGCACAATAATCGCAGTCCGCGGAGTAACAATCCAGGTATTCAGGACCGGATACCGGATTCGCTCCGGCACAGCCTGTTCTCGGCCGAGATTCTCTCGGATATTCCGTTCCTTATCGTAAAGCTTGAGGAACGCATCATCATCCAGTCCTAAATGTCGCGCGTAACTCTTGAGAAACCCTCGGACGTAGACTTCTGCCGGAAGTTTTCCATACTCGCCATTCTCAAGATACTCTAGATATTTCGCCTGAATCCGAGTCGCCTTGGCAATCTCAGCATAGCTCATGCGGTATTGCTGCCGGAGCTTTTTCAATTTTTCACCCAGAGTGAGCGATTCGACCTTCTTTCTGACAAATCCATCGGGCATAGGTATGAGAGAAGCACAAATAGAGGGCCAGGATACGATACCGGTGGCAAAAGGTCAAACAGGAGCGCGATCGGCTGGATCGGCGCCACTCCCGATTATCTGATCCGCACTACATCTGCCACTTGTCGCGAGCTGATTGATCCGCGAGCGGATCATCACCGTACTGCTTCCCTTCTTCAAGGGTCTTTTGGAGAACCTCGCGTTTTTTGTTCACCTCGGGTCCGACCACACCGCGCTGCTCCAAGGTCTGCATCACGCGCGCCGCTTTGGGATAGCCTATTTTGAGAAATGTCTGGAGGTATGTCGTCGATGCCCGCTGCGTTTCCACAACAAGCTTCTTGGCCGCTTCATAAATCGGATCATGCTCGTCCTCGTCGGAGCTGACACCGTCCAGATCAATCACATTCTCTTCGCCGCCGAAATCATCGCCAATCTCGTCCATCCCCTTCTCGATTTTCTGTCGCTCAAGGAAACGGACGACCTTGCCGACCTCATCTTCGGAAACGAACACCCCCTGGATGCGCTGAAGATTCGATGTTTCCGCCGAAGAATACAGCATATCGCCATTCCCCAAGAGCTTCTCCGCGCCACCGGTATCGAGAATGGTCCGTGAATCAACGTTGGACTTCAGCTTGAAAGAAATGCGTGCCGGCATGTTCGCTTTGATGAGACCCGTGACGACATTTACCTCGGGACGTTGGGTTGCGAGTACGAGATGAATACCAGCTGCACGACCCTTCTGAGCCAGCAGGATAATCTTGGCCTCTACTTCCTTGCCATGCGCCACCATGAGATCGGCCATCTCATCGATAACGATGACGACCTGGGGCATCGGAAGCAGCTCTTCCTCGCGGACTTCGCTCGTTTCAGCATCAACAACGCGTTTCTTCTCGCCCCTCGCGAGCTTTTCCCGATATGAAGTAATATCGCGCGACCCGATCGCTTCAAGCGACTTGTACCGCCGCTCCATTTCTCCGACCGCCCATTTCAAAGCATTCACCGACTTTGTGATTATCGACGATAACATCCGTCTTCAGGTGCGGAATCCCTTTATAGAGCGAGAGTTCGACGCGCTTCGGGTCGACAAAGATGAACTTGAGATCCTCGGGAGAATTCTGATACAGGAGAGAGAGGATGAGCGTGTTGATGCACACGCTCTTGCCCGACCGAGTCGTCCCCGCAATCAGAAGATGCGGCATCCGACCGAGGTCGGCGTAGATCGGACGGCCAGACACATCTTGGCCAAGAACGATCGTCAGATCGGATTGCCGCTCGCGAAATTCCTTTGATTGGAGGAATTCTCGGAGCCGAACATTCACTTTCGCTTTGTTCGGCACTTCGATACCGATGAGCGACTTGCCGGGAATCGGTGCTTCAATCCGGATATGCTGCGCGGCGAGGGCGAGGGCAAGATCATTGTAGAGCGGTGTGATGCTCGAAATCTTCACACCAACCGCCGGTCGGAATGTATACTGCGTCACGGTCGGACCGACTTGGACTTCGCCCGGCTCAACGTCGATATGAAAATGCTTCAGGGTACGGATAATGATATCTTTGTTCTGCTCGATATCGCCACCCCCACCTTTCGCATCGGAGGCTGCCAAGAGTTCTAGCGGCGGGAGTTCCCACTGCACGCGCCGCCGTCGCGGTCGGATGAAAGCGGGAACGAGTACGGTTTCATCGTCGCTTCCTTCGGCGACTGGCGCGGTCTCGATCTTCGTTTCCTCAGCACCGGCAAAGCGGATATTCTGGATATTTTCTTCATGTGGCACCGGCTCCGCGGCGGGAGTCTTCCCATCCGACGGCGTGACTGATTCCACCAGCGGAACCGCCTCGAGTGCGGTTGAAAGCGAAAGTGCCGGATCAGATACAAGCGGCGCAGCGCCCTCCGCGACGGCATCCGTCGACCCGATTGATTCTTCAGGTCGGAAACGGACAATGAGCGCTTCGAACCAGTGGAGCAGCGAGACATTGAAAGCCGCGATGACGCCCGAAACGAACAGCGTGAAGAGCACCACGAAGGCTGCAATCTTTCCCATCACTCCATCGAGCAGACTGGAGAGAAGATAGCCGATGAACCCACCGCCCTCTCCGGCTTGTGCCACCGAGCGCAGCGCTTTGGCCGAATCCCCGAGAAAGAGATGTGACAGTCCCAGGAAAGAAAAGAAAGCGAACCCGAGCCCGGCATACTTGATCGTATCCGCAAGTGTTGTTTCATGGCGCCGGATGATGGTATAGCCGATGAGCGGGAGGAGCGGGAGAAGCAGCCACTTGCTCCAGCCGACAGAAAGCCCGACCGCCCGGTCCACCCAGCGGCCGAAAGATCCTGCTTGGTCGATGAACGAAAGAAAGAAAAGAACAGCCAGCGCAAAGAGAAAAAGAGCCGCGATACCACGTTTGGCGTCGCTCCCGAGGGCTTTTTTCTTCTCTTTCTCGAGCGCCGCTTCGGCCGCTTCGATTTTCTTTTTCCGTCCCATATGGGCTTCAGTATAGCAAATTTAAATTTCCCCCACCAAAACAAGGATGAACCTCAGTTAAGGGACATTCGATGAAAATCCAAAAAATTCGGCTACAGCGTGAACTCCCCCTGCCCACTCTCTTTGAGCCGCACGTTCTCAAGTTCTTTGAATCTTTGGGAAAAGGCCGTGCCCTTCAGGGCGAGATAGACTTGATACGCCTCATGAATGCCATTGAGTTGGGCCGTCGTACTGGAGAAAAAATCCTCAGCCAGTTTCCCTTGGTCAACTTTTGGCAATAGCGCGTGCAATTCATTGATGCCTATTTCCGCCTGGGCAGATACTTTCCCCGCGCCCATATCGATCACTCCCCAGGGAGAATTCGCATCGGCATGTAAGGCCCGGAGCACCGTCGCGGCCCGATCAAAATTCTCATTCGGCATAGCTCCTAACGAAAACGGATTACCACGTTGATTGTATACCAGAAGACGTTTTCTATACAAAACACCCCGCGAATACGGGGCATCTTGCAGCCGGCTTTGAAGCGACCTAGAACCTAGACTTTCTTCTTGTTCTCAGAGCCGCGATAGCCGGTACCGGCCGGGATGAGGCGGCCAATGATGACGTTCTCCTTGAGCCCACGGAGCCGATCCTCGCGCCCCTGGACGGCCGCATTGATGAGGACTCGAGCGGTTTCCATAAAGGACGCCGCTGAGAGGAACGATTCGGTCGACAGCGCGACTTTTGTGATGCCGAGCACCATAGCTTCGCCTGTCGCCTTTGTTCCGCCTGTCTTCTCGATCTCTTCATTCGCTTCATTGAACTGATCTTTCTCGACGATATCACCAGGCAGCAGCATCGTATCACCCGGATCAGCAACCCGCATACGCGAGAGCATCTGGCGAATGATCACTTCGATATGTTTGTCATTGATGCCTTCGCCCTGGGCGGCATAGATCTCCTCGATTTCGCGGATGATATAGCGATGGACTGCTTCTTCGCCCATAACATCATGAAGCTTCTGCAGATCGACATGGCCTTCGGAGAGGATGGAACCCTTCGCGACGAGATCACCGATCCTTCACTTTCACTGTGGCATTGGCCGGAGCCGGAGTATTCGTGTTCCGCCTTCTTCTCGTCAAGCACGGTCATCTTCACGACTTTGGCATTTCCTTGTCGATCGATTTCACTTGGCCATCCACTTCGGAAAGGATCGCTTCGGTCTTCGGCACCGAGCTTCGAAAATTTCCTCGACCCGCGGCAGCCCCTGCGTGATGTCGGATCCGGCGACACCTCCGACATGGAAGGTACGCATCGTCAGCTGCGTTCCCGGTTCGCCGATAGCCTGGGCGGCGACGACACCGACGGATGCGCCGAGCTCGACGAGCGCGCTCCGGCCCAGGTCGATACCATAGCACATCCGGCAGACACCGCGACGGGATTTGCAGGTGACGAGTGAACGGATCTTCACTTTCGGCAGCGCTTCTGCTTTCGATTTCCTTGCCTTGCCTCGCGAGATGAGCACACCCTTCTTGACGATGACTTCTTCGGTGGCCGGATCCTTGACGGCTTCCACGGCGAAGCGGCCTTCGACCCGTCCGGCAAAGGTCATGCCGATCGTATCGGAATCTTCACGGTAGAGATAGGCGCCGTTCGGTATCGCCACAGTCATTCTTCGCGGACGATGATATCCTGGGCCACATCGACCAAACGACGCGTCAGGTATCCAGCGGTCGCGGTTCGGAGCGCGGTATCAGCCATACCTTTCCGGGCGCCGTGCGTCGAGATGAAATATTCGAGTACATTGAATCCTTCCTTGAACGAGCTCTTGACCGGCAGTTCGATCGTCTCGCCGGTCGGACCGGCCATCAGTCCCTTCATACCGGTCATCTGCACGACGACGGATTCGGAACCGCGAGCCTTGGAATACACCATGGCGTACACCGGGCCTTCTTTGTCGAGCGATGCGCGCACGGCATCGGTGATCTCATTCTTTGTTTCGTTCCAGATCTCGATGACACGGCTTTTGCGCTCTTCATTGGTGAGGAGCCCCATGTTGTATTGGTCTTTCACTGCCTTCACTTTCTCTTCGGCGCAGCCGGATGAGCTCGTCTTTCTTCTTCCGGCACGATCAGATCATCCATGCCCCAGCTGATACCGGAACGAGAAACGGACTTAAACGTGAGATCCTTCAGCCGATCAGCGAACTAGCGCTGCCTCATCCTGCCCAATCGTCTCGAGAATGCGAGACATGAGCACCTTCAGATCTTTCTTGGTCATTTCTTCGTTCACGAAGCGCAGGCTCTCGGCGGCAGGATGTCATTGAGGAGGATGCGACCGACGGATGTCTCCATAATCGCGCCTTCCAAGAGCAAGTCTGATCGTCGGCGTTGACAGCGATGATACCGTTCTGATAGGCGAGGATGGCTTCATCCATAGATGCCGAATGCTTTGCCTTCGCCCTTGCCTTCCGTCTTGATATGCGTGAGATAGTACGCACCGAGCACCATATCCAGGGTCGCTGAGACGATCGGTTCGCCGGAGGCCGGCTTCAGGAGATTCTTGGACGAGAGCATGATGTTCGCACACTCATGCGGGCTTCGTCGGTGAGCGGCACATGGACCGCCATCTGGTCGCCGTCGAAGTCGGCATTGAAAGCGGAACACACCATCGGATGGAGACGGATGGCCTTGCCTTCGATGAGAACCGGCTGGAAAGCCTGGATCGAAAGGCGATGGAGAGTCGGAGCGCGGTTCAGGAGCACATAGTGGTGTCTCGATGATCTCGTCGAGAATTTCATAGGCTTCTTCGGCTTCGGCATCCACCATCCGTCCGGCGGTCCGGACATTGTGCGCATGCTCTTTTTCGATGAGCTTGTTGATGATGAATGGTTTGAAGAGTTCGAGGGCCATTTTCTTCGGCAAGCCGCACTGGTGCAGTTTCAGTTTCGGACCGACCACGATCACGGAGCGGCCGGAATAATCGACGCGCTTTCCCAAGAGGTTCTGACGGAAACGGCCCTGCTTGCCTTTGAGCGCGTCAGCCAAGGAGCGCAGCGCACGGCGCTGCCCGGTCGAGGCGGCAGTCGAGGCCTGGCCGCGGCGGGCGCGAATTATCAAAGAGCGCGTCGACAGCTTCCTGCAGCATGCGTTTTTCATTGCGCGTGATGACTTCCGGCGCGCCGATAGCGATCAGTTTTTTGAGCCGATTGTTGCGGTTGATGATGCGGCGATAGAGATCATTGAGATCGGAAGTCGCGAAACGGCCGCCATCGAGCGCCACCATCGGACGCAGATCCGGCGGAATGACCGGAATCGCCGTCGGCAGCATCCATTCGAGACGCAGATTCGGCTTTTTCGAATCCCTGATAGAGTTTGAGCGCTGCAGAAGTTTTTTCTGATCGGCTGCTTCGTCTTCGGAGAGCTCCTTCTTCAAGATTCTCGACTGTTTCCTGAATATCGATATTTTCGAGAATCTTGCGCATGGCTTCCGCGCCGATACCGGCCGTGAAAACCTGTCCGAAACGGCTGGACAGGTTGAAATATTCCACTTCGGAAAGAATCTGATACGGACGCAGGTTCTTGATATCGTCCTTCGTTGCACGATACTGCTCCTTCAGTTCCTCGAGCGTCTTCTCGAGCTTCGTCTCGTTCTTTTCGGCCGCTTTGATTTCTTTCTGCTTGCCCTTGTATTCTTTCTCCAGTGCTTCGAGCGATCTGCTCTTTCAGATTCTCATTCACGTCCATGATGATGTACGAAGAGAAATAGATGACGTGTTCCAGATTCCTGCGGCGAGATGCCGAGACGAGACCGATTTTCGACGGCACGCCGCGCAGAAACCAGATATGCGAAACCGGAGTCGCCAGCTTGATATGCCCCATCCGTTCGCGACGCACGATGGAACGGGTCACTTCAACGCCGCATTTGTCGCAGACGATGCCTTTGTAGCGGATTCTTTTGTATTTTCCGCAATAGCATTCCCAGTCTTTGGAAGGGCCGAAAATCTTCTCGCAGAAAAGCCCATCCGGTTCATAGCGCTGGGTCCGGTAGTTGATGGTTTCCGGCTTGGTGACTTCGCCGTGCGACCATTCAAGGATATCTGGTCCGGGCTGGCGAGCGTCAGTCTGCACGCTGTCGAAATCGCTCACTTTGGTAATATTTTCCATAATTTAAATTGAAGTAAGATTGAAAGCGAGATTAGACGGTTTCGATATCCTCCTCGCCGTCGACCGTCATCGTTTTCTGTTCGCGCGCCCTTCAATTCCACATTGAGGCACAGACCTTTCAGTTCGTTCACGAGAACATGGAACGAAGCCGGGATGTTCGGACTCTTGATCGGCTCGCCTTTGATGATCGACTCATAGGCCTTGGAGCGGCCGAGCACATCGTCGGATTTGATAGTCAGCATTTCCTGAAGCGTATACGCGGCGCCATAGCCTTCGAGCGCCCACACTTCCATTTCTCCGAAGCGCTGTCCGCCGAACTGCGCTTTTCCGCCGAGCGGCTGCTGGGTGATGAGGGAATAGGGTCCGATGGATCGCATATGGATTTTGTCTTCGACCAAGTGGTTGAGTTTCATGATATACATACGCCCGACCGTCGATTCGTTGTCGATAAGCCTGGCCGGTTTTGCCATCGACCAGACGAATTTTTCCGTGTCTCCGGCAGTCCGGCCTTCTTCAGTTCTTCCTTGATATCCGTCTTCCGAAACGCCGTCGAGCGACGAGCTGGCCACTTTGTAGCCCGAGCGTGCCGGCCGCCCAGCCGAGATGCGTTTCCAGAATTTGTCCGATGTTCATACGTGAAGCGACTCCGAGCGGATTCAGAATGACATCAACCGGCGTTCCATCAGGAAGATACGGCATATCTTCGACCGGCGCGATGTAGGAAATGACACCTTTGTTGCCGTGCCGTCCGGCCAGCTTGTCGCCGACTGAGATCTTGCGCAGCTGCGCGACGGAAACCTGGATTTGCTCGAAGACTCCCATCGGGAGTTTGTCGCCTTGTTCGCGGGAGAAAATCTTCACATCGACGACTTTGCCGTGTTCGCCGTGCGGAAGATAGAGGGAAGAGTCTTTCACGTCCCTGGATTTTTCGCCGAAAATGACGCGGAGCAGCCGTTCTTCCGCCGTCAGATCGCCTTCGCCTTTCGGAGAAATTTTTCCGCACCAGGATATCGCCGGAAGAGACTTCGGCGCCGATGCGGATGATGCCGTTCTCATCGAGATTTTTCAGCCGGTCTTCGCCGATATTCGGAATATCGCGCGTGACGACTTCCGGTCCAAGCTTGGTGTCGCGGACATCGATGGAGAAATCCTCGATGTGGATCGAGCTCTAGCGATCACCCTGCACGACCCGCTCGGAAATGATGATGGCGTCTTCATAGTTGTAGCCTTCCCACGGCATGAATGCGACGAGCATATTCTGTCCGAGAGCGAGTTCGCCGTGTTCCGTCGAAGCGCCATCCGCCAGGAGATCGCCTTTCTCGACCGTATCTGCCCTTTCAACACCCGCGGCATTTGGTTCATGCAGGTGAACGCGTTGGACTTCTCGAAACTCTGGAGCGGATATGTCCGATCGAGATGCTCTTTCTTGGAACCCGCGGGGGCCTTGGAGCGAACGATGATATGATCAGCATCGACTTCGATCACTTCGCCCGGCATCATGCGCCAGGACGACCTGGCCCGAATCGCGGGCGGCTTTATCTTCGATACCGGTACCGACGATCGGTGATTCCGGCACGACGCAGGACACCGCCTGACGCTGCATGTTCGAGCCCATCAGGGCGCGGTTCGCATCATCATGCTCGAGGAACGGGATAAGCGCGGTCGCGATGGAGATGCACTGCTTGACGGACACGTCGATATAGTCGACGGCTTCGGCCTCGATCGTTTCCGGGTGTCCCTTCACGCGGGCTTCCACCTGAATCTCTTTGATATTGCGATGGTCGTCGAGCGAGATGCCGGCATGCGCGATGATTTTGCGGTCTTCCACGATAGCATTCAGATATTCAATCTCGAGCGTAACGAACGGTTTCACTTCGATCATTTCACCTTTCTTCTTGTCCGCTACTTTCTCAGCTGTCGCTTCAGTGAGTAGCTCGCCCTTCTTCGCCGACACCCTCAATATTCTTCGCGAAGAATGCGATTCACAAGTTCTTCTTTCTTGGCGGCGACGTCATTCTTCACGATGAGATACGGTGTTTCAAGAAAACCGTATTCGTTTACGCGAGCATACGTCGCCAGATGGCCGACGAGACCGATGTTCGGCCCTTCCGGCGTTTCGATCGGGACAGATGCGGCCATAGTGGGAATGATGGACATCGCGCACTTCGAAACCAGCGCGCTCGCGAGTGAGACCGCCAGGTCCCATCGCGGAGAGACGGCGCTTGTGCTCGAGTTCGGCCAGCGGATTGACCTGGTCCATGAATTGCGACAGTTGGGAGCTAGAAAAAAATTCCTTCACTGCGGCGGCCACCGGACGCGGATTGATGAGCTGGCCCGGGACGACTGTTTCGAGATCACAGGTACTCATCCGGTCTTTGATATTCCGCACCATCCGATAGAGACCGACCCGAAGTTTGTTCTGGATCAGCTCGCCGACGGCGCGCACGCGGCGATTGCCAAGATGGTCGATGTCGTCGGCTTGGCCCTCCGGATCATTATTGAGACGGATGACTTCCTGGATGATCAGGATGAGATCCTCGATATTCAAGACGCGGTACTCTTCTTTATCAGGACGATCGACTTCGAGCCGCTGGTTCAGACGATAGCGTCCGACGGCGCCGAAGTCATAGCGTTCAAATTGAAAAACATGCGCGTCGATCATCTGCTTGGCGTTCTCTTCGGTCGCGAGATCGCCCGGACGGAGGCGCTTATACACTTCGCGATAGGCCTCGCCCTGATTGGCCGCGCCATCTTTGGCGATCGTCGCCTCGATATACTTCATCTCTCCTTTGTCGATATCGGCAAATGCCTTGCGGATGTCCTTTTCGTCAATGCCGAAAGCCTTGAGCAAAGCGGTCACGGCGAGTTTGCGTTTGCGATCGATCTTCACCGACAGGACGCCGTCGAGATCCGTCTCGATCTCCAGCCAGGCGCCGCGGTTCGGGATGATTTTCGCGCCGAAAAGTTTCTTGCCCTTCTGATACTCCATGGTGAAAAACACGCCGGGAGAGCGGATGAGCTGGCAGACGACTACGCGCTCCACGCCATTAATGATGAAGGTGCCGCGCTCGGTCATGAGCGGGACTTCGCCGAGATAGATCTCCTGTTCCTTCACTTCGCCGGTCTTCTTCATGAGGAGCGTGGCCTTGGCGCGAAGCGGCGCTTCGTAGGAAATATTCTTCGCTTTGGCCGCGGTCGCTTGGTACTTCGGCTCGTCGAGATAGTAGCCATTGAGCGAAAGTTCCAGATCTTTGCCGGTAAAATCCGTGACCGGATTAATCTCATCGAGAAGCTCTTGGAGGCCCTTCTTCCAGAACCAATCATAGGAAGCCGTCTGTACCTCTATGAGGTCCGGCAGGGATACGGTGATGCGATTCTTGAAGAACCGCCGCTTCTTCAACGAGGAACCGGTGCTGATCGCATCCTTGACACGCAGCGTCTTGCCCTTGGTCATAGAAAAACACTCACGCCGCTCCGTCTTGTCCCTGGGAAGACAAGCCGGAAGTAGTGAGGATTATGTTATTTACTTGTCCCGCCGGTCGAAAAATCGACTGTATGCATCACCCGAACTTTAAGCTAGTGAGGCCTATCGAAAAACCACTTTCTCCTTGAAAAACAGTTTTTCGACAGACCTGTTGCTAGAAATCGAAAACTTTCTCTCGAGTACTGATGAGTCTAGCAAGGCCCGTATTTCCTGTCAAATAGCGAATAAAAACCCCGGGGCTCTATCTGAGTCTTGGGTCACTTTTTGATTCCTTTTTGTCTGTTTTTGCTTCACTCAACCTTGTGACGAGCTTCCTCACCGCCCAAGTATATACTTTCGCTACCGTTTCGGCAATTTTGACTGAAGTGAAGTTGTCCGAGACCTCAGTTTGGAGCTGGAAATCACCGATATCCCCAGGTTTCAAGCCATTTTCTGAGAGCAAGGCGTCAATCCCCTCAAAAAGTTGCCGCCCCATATCCCGGCTCTCCGCCCAGCTTTTTTCTGCCACTACTTTCCCGCCCAGTAGGAGAGCTAGCCGCGAGTCAGTTTTGGTGAGGGTAAGAAAAAACGAATGCATATCGGTTACAATTTCACTATTTATGCCATCAGCATGTGATGCTCTAGATCAATAACATTTTGAAAATTACTTGAGCCTTTTCCAGTCGAATTTCCAGGGGTCGGATTTGCGGCCTGGGGCGATGTCGGCATGACCGACGACGGACTTAATCTGGTAACGACCTTTTATATCGGCGATGAGCGCATTCACTGCGGCATACTGTTGGTCCGTGAAGCCGCTTTCAAGTGTCGCGATGATTTCGATGCCGATGGAGAAATCATTCACGTTTTTCCGGCCGTCGGGCATCTTGCTCGTCCCGGCATGATAGGCAATGTTCTGTTCCTCAACCAAGCGCATGATATTCCCGTTTCTATCGATGAGATAGTGTGCCCCCACACCATACTGCTCGTACTCGCCAATCGTCTTGTCTACAGAGTATCGGTCGCCCTCACCGGCATTGTAGGAAGAATGCAAAACGATCGTGTCGATGGTCCTCGGATTGATCGACGGCCGGAAACCGAAGCGAAGGATTCGCGACTGGATGGAAAGTCTACCTGTCGCACTCGGTTCCGGCGCCAGGGACACGCTCGGCGGAACGGGGACCGATTCTGCTGGTTGCGCTGCCGGTTCCGGCGCCAGAGTGACCGGAGTGTCCTGTGTGACGACTTCATTTTTTGTTTCCTGGTCTTTCGGAGTCGTAGCCTCGAACGGAAGCGCCGCATTTTCAAATGTGGTTTCATCCAGTGGGATATCCGACGTCATGCTATACCACAAGCCAGAGGCCGACACGGCGAGAAAGGAAACTAGGGCGATAAAAAGTCGAGCCATACGTTTGTCTCGATTATACTCCTAAAGAATCGACCTGAATCGTGGCAGAAAAAACGGGGCTGCTGCCCCGTTAATCCATGTCATTTTCCCGATTTTCTCCTGAAGATGAGCGCTCCCGCAGCCCCCAGTGCGGCACCGAGCGAAAGAGTGATGGCCGCGGCCTGGCGCGGATGCTTCCGCAGATAGCGTTCGACGGCGCCGAGCGTATCAGCTAATCGGTCTTCAACTGCGGTAATTTCGCGGAGCGCGGAGCGCTTGGCGCGGTCCAGTTCCGTGTCTATCTGCGCTCCCCCGGACTGCCGCTTCACGTCAAACATACTTATCGTTCAATCAACTCGGCGCGAGAGAAGCAGCGCAAAGCCGGTCACGAGGAGAATCAAGAGACCCACGACGAGTTGTCCGACGCCAGGAATTCCCGCAATCTGAGTGATAACCTCGGCGGCGCCGGAAAAAAGGAACACGATACCGACACCCAGGAGGAGGAGCCCGAACAGACGCTGCACCGCCCGATTGATAACCGATTGGGCCCGGTCTTCAGCAATACTCGAGATTCGGTCGATGAAGCTTTCGACTGTGCCGAACATACGCTCGACGAAATACGGGATGAAGCTCCAGCGCTCGGGGCCACTCTCTTCTTTACTGATTTTTTTTGCGTTCTCGGTCATACAATTAGCGACGATTAATCTGCTTGTATCGGTTATCGAGCACTGAGATAGCATCGTTCACCGTCCGTTCACCGCGCACCACCACATTGATGGCATCGACCAAAAGACTCTCCACTTGCTCCGTATTGCCCGGTTTCCAACTCTTGGCGATGAGATTGCCCGACGCGAAAGATCCAAGCACAACATCGCCCTTCTGCGCCTCGATGAGGTCACGCCGTGCCGCCGGCTTCTTCGTCATTTCCAGGTACTTCTTGGCTGGATCGAAGGGAATCGTGGCCTCCATCATCTGTCCCGAAAGCGCGTTCGCCAGACTGATCGTCTTACTCGGATGAGGGAGGGTCAGATAGGAGAAAAGCTGCCATGCCTCGTGGACACGAACCTTCTGATACGTTTCGGCCGAGAGGACCAGTTCCGGCTTAGTTGAATTGGCCACTACCTGCGTCTTGTTCTTGGTCACGGCGTAGCCCCAGTAATTGGCAAAATTAACCGGGGGCTGGTCTTTGAACTGCGGGATAGGCGCGACGGCGAAATTCAGTTTGGCATTCTTCTGCTTGATCGTCGGGTAATGGTAGGAATAGTTGATCATCATGCCGAGCGTCCCCTCATAGAAGGCGTCGATGGAGATAATGCTGGCGCTGATTCCAGGTATAGAGCGGGAGACCGAGGCGAGAGAAACTTGTGTAGAACTCGAGTGCCCGATGGTCCGACTGATCATTGAAATTGGCATCAGTAATCGTCCCACCGTACTGCATGATGAGGTTGAGGAGAATATCTGAAGAGCGGTTCACGTTATCTCCCGCGCCAAGTGCGACGGCCGCCTGATTGATATTGCCAAATTCATCGATCCGTTTGAGGAGTGGCACCATGGCGACAAGCTCCTCCCACGTCTTGGGCGGAGCGGCAATGCCGGCCGCATTGAAGATATCGCGGTTGTAATACAGAGCGAGCGAATCCACTGAAAGCGGCACTGCCATGACCCGCTTGTCTTTATCGACAAAATCATCCGCAACGACATCGACGAACACATCCCGAATGGTCTTTTCGGTCATGATTTCTGGCGGCGCAGCGACGGCCTTGTCAGCAAAACTGGTGAGCCAGGTATTCTGCATCATGAAGATATCTGGGCCATTGCCCGCAGCCATGGCATTCAGTAGGTCCTCTTTATACGTTTCGGGCGTGACCTTCCGATACTTGATGTCTTTGACGTGGGAATTCATTTTCTTGTAGTCATTGACGGACTGGTTGAAGGCGTCCGAATCATCAAAAGTACCCCAAACTTCGAGGGTGAGCTCATAAGGTGTGACGGCCGCCTCGCCGCAGCCCGAAAGCATCAGCAGCGTGGCACTGAGGAGACCGATCGAAAGCAAATGTGAGCGACGTCGAGGCATAGTTATTTTTTCTTTTCAACAAGAAACGCGTAGTGGAAGCCGCCGACCGATGGCTCTTCGACGATTGCCAGCCCGGCCGCATCAATGAGCACTTTCATTTCCTTCGGCTTGATCCGAAGTTCGCGCTCCGGTCCAACAATCGCTTCGCTCGGATCCCACTCTACGATGAGCGCTCGGCCCGCCGGTTTCAAGATCCGCACCACTTCGCGCAAAATGACGGCCTTGTCCTTATTCTGCATGAGCACGTCCTTGACCACGACCCAGTCAACCGACTCGGCGCCCAAGCCCGATCCATTTGCCCGTTCCAGATTGCAGCGCTGCGCGACGATATTGGTCAGGCCCATGACTTTCGCGCGGCCCGTAATCGCCTCAAGCGCTGATGGCAGAACATCAAGCGCATAGACGGTCCCTTCAGGTCCCACGGCCTGGGCAAATTCGAAGGAAAAATAGCCGGAACCGGCGCCGAAGTCCGCGACCGTATCACCAGTGCCGACCGAGAGCATGCGGATGACGGTCCGTGGTTCGACGAATGTCAGTCCTTTGGGTGCATCCATGGAGTTTTGTTTACTGTTTAATTGTACAATGAAGCAGGCGAGTCTCCAACGGGGAGCAGGTAGAACCAGTTGCCCCAAGCGCATTCTTTCGCTACACTGTGCTCGTCACAAAGGAAAGGTGGCTGAGTGGGCACCCTGCGAGGGAGCGAGCATGGAGTGGGTTTCGATGGAAACCCCGAAAGCACAAGGATAACAGTTTTTGAGACAGTCTAATCTGACAAACACGGAAAGGTGGCCGAGTGGTTTAAGGTACTTGCTTGGAAAGCAAGCGTACGAGCAATCGTACCGGGGGTTCGAATCCCCCCCTTTCCGCCCTAACAAATTTTCGGGCCTATCGGCTCGGGAATTTTTTTTGAGGGATGAAAGGAAGGAAGCCAACCGCTTGGCTTCCGTGGGGGTTCGAAAGGCGGAGCGTTGCCGAATGAACACATGAGGCCGCGAGCCAGGGTCGGGGAAATTGGTGAGCGACGGCGAGCCCATTATCCCTGACCGAATCACCCCTCACTTGTATTTTTTTGGCTGAGGGGTAAGGGTGGGGATGAGAAAGCCGGACCGACCCGTCAGTAGACGGCGAGGGAGGTAGGGTCGCGACCCCGGGCGAGGGTTTTGACCTGAACGACCATGGGTTGTGACTGATCTTTTTTCTCCACTAACAAAAACCCCGCCTACGCGGGGCTTTATCGATGTAATCCTGCTTACTGCTGCCCTGGCAGCCCTGGAATGGTCACTCCGGCGGGCAACTTATCCTTGATTCCCTCCATCATCTTCGCTGATTGCTCTATCAAAGCGCACTGATCAGTAAAGGTGATATCCTTCGGCACCGTGAAGTCCGCGCCAGTGGCGGGCTGACACTTCACGTTCTTGGCCGCATCGAAGGCCTTCTCCATATCTTGCGGCTCAGTCGAGGCGGGGGTACCAGCCGGCGATGTCTTGTCCTGTACGCTCTGCTGCAGCTTGTCGAGGCAAGTCTTGGTGAGCTTCATACCCGTCTTCGATGCGCTCGTCCATGAATACTGATTCTCGCCATCTGAAAGCGCATACACGGTCATGTCACCCACATTCGTCGTCGATTTGAACTTGTCACCATCAACGAACACGGTCGACTCGACAGTCGATCCCCCTTCGCTCATCGCATAGGTACACTGCATTTTCTGCCCCAATCCCATTGCGTCCTTGATCGAAGCGACCATTCCCTTTTCTTCTCCGCTTGCCCCCTTCAATTCATTTACTTCTGTCTTCAACCGCTCTGTCGACGTCCCAGTTTCCGCTTGTTCTCCCTCGCTGCCTCTTTTCGTCCAAAAAAACAACCCGACAATAATGACGAGTACCAGCACCACGACACCGATGATCTTTCCCATACATGTACGTTAATTGCCTCCAGTATACCACCCCACCAATGTATTGGTGGGGTGGTATAGCACCAGACTTCGATCCCGTTCTGCGGACGTCCGCCAGCTGCCCCCGGGACTGTCACCAAAACTAGGCTTGTTTCGGCGACAAGGGTGCAGTCGTTCGGTTTACAGTCGTTGGGTTTCCTGCTAGGCTCTCTCTACAGGCCTATGCTCGCGCGACTTCTCGAACCGACCGTTCTTCTCGCCTGTCTAGGCGTTTTTTTCCTTTTACTGAGCGTTCTTTTCATCCTGACCGCCATTTTGTACCGGAAGCTCCGGCACCAAGAGGCCAAGCTCGCCGTGTTCTTCTCAGGGAAAGAGGCGAAAGACCTCGAAACACTCCTGGTGGAAGAGAAGGAGCTCATCGCTTCTGTCGACAGCGATGTCCAAGAGCTCTTCGAAATTTCCAACGAGATCCACCAGCTCGGAAACAGAAGCCTGCACAAGTGTTCTGTCATGCGCTTCAATCCTTTCAAGGAAACCGGCGGGAACCAGAGTTTTGCGGTCGCGCTCCTTGATGGAAAGGACAACGGCATCGTCCTTTCCTCGCTCCACACGCGCGAAGGCACTCGGGTCTTCGCCAAACCGGTGAAGCGCGGCGATTCCGACGGCTACCCGTTCACGGAAGAAGAGAAGGCTGTCATCCGCGAAGCCGCGCAGAGTGCGCAGGAAAAGAAAGTCTGATCACTCACCCCGCTTTTCATCATCACGTAAACCGCTTCCTCTCCAATCAACCATGGATACTCCCGAACCCGTAAAATCCGTTGCGCTGCCGGAAACCATGACGGTCAAGAAATTGGCTGAGCTTTTGCATGTACCGGTATCAAACGTCATCATGGAGCTCATGAAGAACAAGATCATCGCGACGATCAATGAAGAGATCGACTTCGATACGGCTTCAATCATCGCGAATGACCTCGGTTTCCAGACAACCGCCGATACGACAGAAAAAGCCGGTTCGCTCACGCTCATCGATCTCGCGAATATCGTCGCCCACGAAAAAACCGAAGCGGATCGCCGGCTCGTATCGCGCCCGCCGATCGTCACCATCCTCGGTCATGTCGACCACGGCAAGACGACCCTGCTCGACACGATCCGCAAGACGAATGTCGCCGCAGGTGAAGCTGGCGGCATCACCCAGAAGATCAGCGCGTACCAGGTGAAGAAGCACGGGGAGCTCATCACCTTCATCGATACGCCCGGCCATGAGGCATTCTCCGGCATGCGCGAGCGCGGCGTGTCCATCGCCGATATCGCCATCCTCGTCGTCGCAGCTGATGACGGGGTGCGCCCGCAGACCAAAGAAGTCATCCAATTCATCAAGGAAAAGAAGCTGCCGGTCATCGTCGCGATCAACAAGATCGACAAGCCGGACGCCAAGGCCGATCGCGTCAAGCAGGAACTCGCCGAGAACGGCATCCTCTTCGAAGGTTGGGGCGGTGACGTCATGTGCGTCGAAGTGAGCGCCAAGAGCAATATCAATATCGACAAGCTCCTCGACGCGATTCTCCTCGTTGCAGAAGTCGAAGAATTCGCGGCTGATGAAAAGCGCGATGGTCTCGCCGTTATTCTCGAATCCCACCTCGATCCGCAGAAGGGCCCCGTAGCGACTGTTCTCGTAAAAACCGGGACGCTCAAAATCGGCCAGGATATCATCGCGGGGTCTGCGTTCGGCCGGGTCCGTCGGCTGGAAGACTTCACCGGCAAGAACCGCGAATCCGCCGGTCCATCCGTCCCCGCCATCCTCTACGGTTTCAGCGATGTCCCGCAAGTAAATGATGTAATCCAGGTCGTCTCCGGAAAGTCCCTCGCGCGGATGAAGTCGCAGGAGGCCCTCCTCAAAGAAGGCGAGGTGAAGAAAGTGATCCGCAAAGAGGACGAGAATGTGAAGCGTTTCCCTATCCTTCTCAAGGCCGATGTCCAGGGATCGCTCGAGGCACTCCAGCAAATCCTTGGCGCTATCGTCCATCCTGAAGTTGCGCTTGACGAGATTGCCGCCGGAGTCGGCAGCATCACGGAATCGGATGTGCGTTTGGCGGCTTCGAGCCATGCCAAGATTTTCGGTTTCAATGTCGAGCCAACATCGGTCGCCAAACGGATCGCGGAGACGGCAGGTGTGAGTATCCAAAGTTTCAATATCATCTATAAGCTCGTTGAAACTGCCAAGGCCGATCTCGCCGCGCTCCTCCCGCCAGAAATCATCCGAACCGACTTCGGACAATTGTCCATTCTTGCGATTTTCAAGAGCGGCAAGCGCGATATGATCATCGGCGGCCGCGTTTCAGAGGGTAAAATCGTCCGTGGTTCGCTCTTGGAAGTGAAGCGCGACGGCGAAGTCATCGGCTCTGGAAAAATGGGCAATCTCCAGCGGAACAAAGAAAATGCTGATGAAGTCGGCCAGGGCAATGAATGCGGCCTCGTCTTCGATGGAGCCGTGAAACTCCAGGTTGGCGACACGCTCCTCGCCTACCAAGTTGAAGAGAAACGACGGACGCTCTAGCACAGAGAGTTACCGGAAACCATCGGCCGCGCAGGCCGATTTTGTTTTTCCCGCGGGCGATTATTGACGGCTGCGACGCGCCCACTTATACTCAGTGGTTGACCAAAGCCGCGTGTTAGACTGGAAATATATGCATACGACGCTTCCGGAGCCTATCTTTGAAACGCTCACCGCCTTGGAGCAGGCCGGTTTCAAAGCATACATCGTGGGCGGATCGCTCCGCGACCTCCTTCTCGGACGGCCACCCAAAGACTGGGACCTCACGACTGACGCGCAGCCTGGAGCGGTCCAAAAGCTCTTTCCCGATTCGGTATACGAAAATACCTTTGGCACGGTCGGCGTGAAAGTCGCCCGTTTTCTCCCTTCGACTCCAGACACACATGAGCACGACATTATCGAAGTGACGACCTTTCGGACTGAGCGTACGTATAGCGATGGACGGCATCCCGATACCGTCGCATTCGTCACCACCGTCGAAGCAGACCTCGCGCGACGTGACTTCACTGTGAATGCGATGGCGGGGCAAGTCACTGGAACGGCTGGCTCAGTCAATATTGAAATTATCGATCCTTTTGGAGGTCAGAGCGATATTCAGAAAAAACGCTCCGCGCCGTCGGTAAACCCGAGGAACGCTTCACAGAAGATGGACTGCGTCTCATGCGCGCACTTCGACTGGTCGTGGAACTGAGCACGGCCGAAAAGGAGCGGCCGGACTGGTCCATCGAAGCGGAGACGGCGGCGGCGCTTCAAGCGTGCTCGAACCGGCTGCAGTCAGTCGCTTTCGAACGGATTCGGGATGAATTTTCACGTATCATTCTTTCACCGTATCCGAGCCAAGGTGTAACGCTTCTCTTGGAAACTGGACTCCTCCAATACATCATTCCTGAGCTCGTCGAGGGCGTCGGCGTCACACAGAACCTCCACCATATCTATACCGTCTGGGAGCACAATCTTCGCGCGCTCGCGACATGTCCGTCTCAGAAGCTATCCGTCCGTTTGGCGACGCTCCTCCATGACGTCGGCAAACCGAGGACGAAGCGTGGCGAAGGCCATAACTCGACGTTCTATAATCACGACCATGTCGGTGCACGCATGACGAAGAAGATCCTCGAGCGCCTACGCTACCCGAAAAAAATCGTTGACCATGCTGCCATGCTCGTCGATAACCACCTCTTCTACTACAATGTCGGCGAAGTGACAGAAGCCTCGGTCCGGCGACTCATCAAACGCGTGGGTTTGGAAAATATGGATGATCTCATGGCTGTGAGAATCGGCGATCGCCTCGGTTCCGGTGTTCCGAAAGCGAAACCCTATAAGCTCCGGCATCTCGAATACATGGTCGACAAAGTCTCACAGGATCCAACCTCCGTAAAAATGCTCAAGATTAACGGGTCCCAACTCATGGAAAAACTCGGTATCGTGCCCGGACCGAAGATCGGCGCGTTGCTCGACTGCCTCCTCGCAGAAGTGATCGATAATCCGACCTTGAATACCGAATCGACACTTCTTGACCGGGCCCGACAACTCATGGATAATGACCTCGATGCGCTCCGCAGTTTGGCTCAGGAGCGCATCAATACGGAGCGTTCTGCTCTCGATACAGCCATACGCGGCCGGCATCACGTCACCTGACGATTGAATTTCACCCGCTTTCAGAGGGTATAGAGGGTACCGGTCCGCTGACTGACAGCGTTTCTCTCTGTCACATTTCCGGGGCATAACCCCGTGAGAAACTGACTCCGTGAGAAAATTATCAGAGGATTAACAGCGCGAGAATTGTGAGATTTTTTCTAACGGGGCATAGTATAGTGGTAGTACATGCGCTTCGGGTGCGTAAGGTCTGGGTTCGATTCCCGGTGCCCCGACTACCAATCATGTGATGGGGGAAGAATCTGCTGATCATCGCAAAAACCAGCGCTGCTAATTTGAAAGTTTGTTTTTTGTCATGCGACTCCTCATTAGAAATCCCGCTGATAATCCGGTCACCCTCTTTCGGCGGGCGGGTTACGGCTTCCAACGAGAGGATGGGAAGGAGATGAGCTTCGTTCGTCCCTTGGCTCGAGCCGGCTACCCGCGCTTCCACTGTTACACGCAGTCTCATCCTGAGGGCATCGAATGCAATCTCCATCTCGATCAGAAACGGGAGACCTATGGACGTGTCACGCGCCATCATGGCGAGTACACTGAAGAGGGGGCACTGGCTGCGGAAATTGAGCGCATCGAATCCCTCATCGGAACGCTGACACGTATTGCTTGAATCCCCCAAGAAGCATCTCCTGGGGATGAGGAATGCGGCCCATCTGGAAATGCCGAAGCGACAGAATGGTCGTGTTGCCCCATTACTCATTTACAAAAAGATACTGTAGCCCTGCTGTGGTGGTGGAATGGTAGACCTGCCCGCAGTGCCAGATGCCGAAGTGGTGGAATGGTAGACACACCAGCCTTAGGAGCTGGGGCCCGCAAGGGCGTGAGAGTTCGAATCTCTCCTTCGGCACCATACAATGGCAGGCGGGCACGCCTAAGCCTTAGGAGCTAGTGCTCATACGAGCATGAGAGTTCGAATCTCTCCCACAGCACCAGAAAGGTAAGTGATACAGCAAGCCAACCTGAGAAGCAGGGACCAGCAAGGACCGTAAGGGTTCGGATGCCTCCTTTGACGTCAAAAAGAAGAGAACTTCCATTTTTTTGGGAAGCTCTCTATCTTTGGAAAGAGGTCTTATTCGGATGCACGCCGACTCCTGACGACAGCTCCTTCCGGTGTATTGGGAATGACCGCAAACACGACGCCCGACGCAAAGAGGATGAGGAAGACCGAGAAGAGCACTTTCAGCGAGAAGAGTACTGATGCCGGGAGATAGCTTGCCACGAGAGCATAGTATTTCTTCATGCCTGACTGCGCGACCGCGGCGCCATCTGGCTGTTCCACCTGCGTATTGGAACTGAAATACTTCTCCGTCATATCCAGCGCAGAAAGCCCCCAGATATCCTCCATGGCTTGTCGCATCACCGGGCTGGGCCGATACACGGACGAGAGCGAGACATTGTAGACCGACTTTCCAATCTTGTTGGCCGGAAAGGTAACCGCATTTGCCGTTCCGAGGACCACTCCATCCACACTCCAGGAATTTTCCAGCTGGGGCGGGGTCCGAGCACCGAGAAAATCAGGCGTGAACTGAGCCGTGAGTGCGACGACATTGCCCGCGGCGGTCTCGAGAGTATCTTTGCTCAATTCCGGATATACCTGTCCATCCGTATCAACATATTGTCCAAGAGCTTTCTGCCAGACGCTCCCGACTCCAGCGTTGGGAATAATCGCGACCTCCGGTTCGACGATCTTGAAGGCTCTCGAAATCGTGATGACTTGTTCCTGGGATACGGCACTGTTGTACGCGCCTGTGACCTGATTCGCCGTGACCGTTATCGTGAACACGTCGCCCACGCTCCCGATGATCGGAAAGAAGTTCATGCGCACCGGGGAAGTGTCATTGCAGCCGGCCGAGACCTTGGAATTACAAACGAGCGGCTGGCCATTAATCGTCCAGTTGAAATTCGTGAGCTGCTGGTTCGGCACGCTCACCCCGATGATCTCGTTCTTGATAACACGGCATAGCTTGGTTTCGAGACGAGCCACGGATTGGGCCTCCGGTCTCGGATCCGTCGAGGTGCCAGTGCAAATCTGTCCTCCCTGATCAAGTGAAACGCGCGCTGGATCGCCGGCGACCGTCACCCGGTGAGCCAGCATGCGGTCCTGGCTCGCGTTGAATTTAACCACCACACTGCTCCGTCCGCGACGACTGGCTCCCGACGAAAAATTCTCAGCGGCATCCACCCGGAAACGGAGGTAGCCGGTATTATTCGGGAGCGCGCCGGGCGGTATGACACCATCCGTATTGCGGATATTCAGGTTGAGCTCGACTTTGTTCACGCCATTCCCGCGCACTTGGGACAGAAGCTTCCGGCCATTCGAAAGGTTGTTGAGTTGATTCGTGATATTCACCCAGGGATTGTTGGCCGGGGGATTCGAGGTTCCGTCCGGAGAAATCTCCACACGCCAATCAAAATACACATCCTGCATGCCCTGCGCGCCATTATCAATCGAGGCTACCGCTTCCAAAACATCACCATCACCCTGCTCGCTCGTATCATTGACGGGATCGTCTGGCGAAGCTGAGACGGAAAGTTCCAGATTCGTCGCCTGCCCACCTTCGGTCGGATCGACGAGATTCTCGATCAGACAGTCGTTCAAATCGATCTCGATCGTCGGTATCACGATGGAATAGCCTTCAATGATTTTCGTGTAGGAACCGGTATCATTTGGGCGGCGGCAGCCGGATGTCTTATTCTTGGAAAAAGCCCACATAATCATATTCGATGAGTCCTTATGCTTTGTCGGAACCATCGACGTCCCTTCTACGACAACGCCAACCTTGTCACCCTTGATATAGTTCCAGGTAAACGTCTCACGGCCAAGCCCGATGACATTGGCTTCGTCTTTATTGCCATTGTCCGAAGTATCCGCATCATTCGGATTCGTCTGCCAGAAGCGTTCCTCCCCGGCACCAAAAACACCATCCCCCGAGGTAACCCCGGGTGCTACCGGAAACAGGTGTCGGCAGATGGGATTCGGCGGGGTACCGGAACTCGTGCAGGCAGTGATTGGCGTCTCACAGGTGGTCGCCCGGGCCGCATTCGCAACGCAACAGGGCGTGCCCGTGGTACATCCCACGACTCCCGCATCACCGCCTGCTGGATCAGGATCGCAATAAGGCGTACCCGAGACATAGAAGGCGCCGCTCCCGACTCCCGTGAAGGGGACGCCGCTTACATTGGGATCAATCACGGTCGGAGTCACGTCTTGTCCTTCTTGCATGCACACCGCTACGGATCCACTCGGACAGCCATCAAATGCAATGCTCGATGACCCGATAGCGATCTCATAGTTCTCGCCATTCGTATTATCATGAAAAGCGCAATGGTTCGGGACGTTCACTCGATTATCTCCGCCAAACCTTGCCGCGTAACCATCCGCATCCGTATCCGCACCGTAATTTGCCGTGAGAACATCGAAATCATTGGAGGCCAATATCCGATGGGCGGCGATTTTCCAGTCATTGGGACCAATAAGGCCATTGCCGTCAAGATCGCAATCGGCTGTCACCGCGCCTGTCGCACAGACGGCTCGCTGCAGATACCAGGTAAAATATAGTTTACTTGTATCTGTTGAAAAATACGTCGGGAAAGAACGTGCCGTGACCTTTTCACCCTCCTTTGGGTCAGACGGCGAAAAGAAGAGCGATACCTCCGGCGAGACTTTTTTCCCGCCCGCGACATTGAGCGACTCGCCCTGATCCTGCATCGCGCCCGGATTGATGTGATAACGCTGTTCCATCTCCGCGGCGTTCTGTGAGGCCGAGGGAACACTCGGCGATCCAAAGAGCGCGGCCGCTGGCAGTGCAGAAGTCAGGAATATCTGCAGACCCAGCACACCACTGGCCAAGCGGAACCACTTTTTATTTTTCATGCGACTCAGCATAATTAGCGGAGGATGAGTACGAACGCGTCTGTCAGGAAAAGATAGAACCAGGTCGCCCCGAGACTGTACCAGATCGAGCGGGATTGGTAGGCAATCAGACCGGCGAGAGGAGCAAAAATGAGCGCCGGTATTCGCGAGGCATCAATGCTGCCCCCGCCCGAGGCAAGCAGTGCGAACAACACGGCCTGCGCTGCTACCGACCACACTCCCCATTTCCGAAGCCAGAGCAGCATGATGAAACCGCGGAAAAATACTTCGAACATGAGGACGATGACCCCACTCAGCAGCAGCTCATAGAGCACGAAGAAAAAGAATTTCTCTTCAACCACGACCGGTAAGCGATAATCGGAGAGGAGCGGGGTGAAATTCCAAAGAACGAAGAGGGCACTGAGCGCCACGACGAGCGCCAGGACGCTGCCACCGATACCGGCCCAGATGTTCCCTCGCTGGAAACCGAGCGCAGAAAGCGGCCGTCCTAGCATTATTTTACAGTATAGAATCGGAATAACCAAAAAAACAGCGATGGCGGCAATGAAGTTCTGCACCATCGGGGGAAAGTCACTGCCCTCCCCGATATATTCCAACAGCAACATCGAAGCGACAATCACGGTCGCCGTACCGATAAACTCTTTGTGACGAGCGAGAAACGTAACGCTTCTTTCCAACACAGAGTCGAGAAGTTGCACATGAGACTCGCTTTCGGGAGTTTCCGGGTGCCGCTTCTGGCGCTCAACAGCCGTCGTTTTCATACCTCTCATTGTAGCGCATTTAGTGCCTGCATTGCCCCGCTAGAAAAATGCATTAGGCCGCCTTCCGAAACTGATCATCATTCGCCGCCGCTCCGCGCTCTTGATTCGCCTGCTCCTGAGCGGCCTGTTCCGCCTCGGCCGCCGCCTCTTGTTGCATCGCGACTTCCGCCGAGCGAAGCTGTCCGTTCAACTTCGGGATCGCCTGCTCCAGCTTTTCTGCCTCTCCTTTGGAAGCATCGGCGTCTTTTTTCGCCAGATGATACGCATAGAGGACGCTCGCCGTGCCGAACGGAATCAAGCTCAGGAACGGGATGAGGTCCAGGAGCGCAATGATGAAGAAAACGAAGCGCAGCCATAACTTCCCCCGACCCCACATGAAGATGAAAAGATACACAGTGATCGGAAAACAGAAGAGCAGCCCGACAATAAGCTGCCCGAAGATGGGAATCGCACTGAGCGGATCAAAGAGGAAGTCCTTGGCCAGCACCAGCGTGAGCGGGATGAGGAAGACGGAGAGATCGCCTTCCCGCACTTTTCTCCGGTGCTCGGCAGCGAGGCTGACCGCTCTTCTCAGTTGTTCCCACTTGCTCCGATGGAATCTCTCCAGCGCGACGTTTCCAGCCATAGGACTTTAGGGGTTTTGGGCGTCGAACTCTTTCTTGGCATCCTCGATTTCGAGCAATTGGCGCGGGTCCGACGTGATGATCTGGTCCTCGCTGTACGACGCGATGACCTTGATCGCTGCATGCTTGGTCCCCGCAAAGAAAATGCCTTCGCCGACATTCGATTCGAGCAGCAGGAATTTCTCATGATCGGTGAGATAGAACGTCTCCGTGATGAAATCGATCGAGGCGGGCGACTGACGCAAGAGGAGCTGCATCGACGAGTTCGTGATAATCGGCTTGCCGTAGCGCGACGACATGAAGTCGCTGATGTCCTGAGTGATGGTCGTGAGCCCGGTGTAGTACTTGCGGCAGCGTTTGGCGATACCGAAGAGGAACGAGGCCGCGTCTTCATTCTGCATCATAATCCACGCCTCATCCACGACAATGATACGCTGGCGGAGCTTCGAACGGATGTCGTTCCAGATGTATTGCAGAATGATGTACATAGCCACCGGCCGCAGCTCCTCCTCAAGATCACGGATATTGAAGACAACGAGCTGATTGTCAGTATCGATATTCGTCTGCTGATTGAGAAAGCCAGAGAAAATACCTTCCGTGTACCGCTGGAGCCGGGCAGCGATCGAGTCCGCCCCTTCCATATTCTTCAGCACCGCGTACAAGTCTGACATCGTGGGGAACGATTGGGCCGTCAGGGATTCGAAATTCGAATCCTCATGGATATCGCGGATAGCGTACGCCTCATGGATGGCTTGGTCGAGAATCGAGTCCTCCTCGGCTGACAGGGTTCCCAGCATTAGATGCAAGAGTCCGATGAGGTTGGCAATCGTATTGCGGAACACGCCGTCTCCCTCATCCTCGCCCGCGACTTTCGGCATATCGAACGGATTGAGGTGGACCTCGGAATTCAAGGAGATCTTCAAGAAAGCGCCCCCCACCGTTTCACAGAGATGTTTGTACTCATTTTCCGGGTCGATGATGATCACACTCGATTCGAACATGAGCGCCCGCAACACCTCGAGCTTCACGGTATAGCTTTTTCCGGCGCCGGACTTGGCGAAGACGACCATATTCGCATTCTCCATCTTGAATCGGTCAAAGAGAATGAGGGAATTATTGTGACGGTTAATGCCATACAGGATACCCTCGTTCGAAGACAGGTCCGAAGACACGAATGGCAGCGTCGTCGAGAGCGGCTCGGTATTGAGATTATTGGCAACGTCAAGCGCGTCGTTGCCCAAAGGCCGCGTCGATGCGAAGCCGTCGTCCATCCGCAACACGGCTGTTTTGGTATAGACCAGCTGGGCTTCGAGGATCGCTTCTACCGACTGCACTTTCTGACCGAGATCCTTCTCGTCGACACCATACAGCATCATATAGAGCCCGAAGCGGAAAAACTTCTCCGTCCCCTGCTGAAGACGATCGCGCAGCTCTTCGATATTCTGGAGGGCCGCCTCGAGCACCGGGTCGCGGATCTTTCCGTCTTCGATTTCGATGTTCAGCTGGGACTGCACCTGGGTGGCGGATTTCCGGAGCTGCTTCAGGATCTCGGCGGTTTCAATCGGATGAATGAAGAGCGCTGTGTCCATCGGAAAATCCAAATTGATAATCGGTGAAAACCAGTTAGTGGAAAGGAAGCGTGGGTAGGCAATCACGAACAAGGTGCGCGCCACGACATCGCCGATCTGTATCGTCGCGGGACTGACTCGAATCGCTGGTGGAGCAATCAAGTCTTTGATCGTCGCCAAACCTTTCTGATAGAGGGCTTCCGTCTCGGCGCTCTCACTCTTCACTGGCGCCGCTTTTTCCTTGAACATCCCTGAAAAGAGGTTCTTCTTGGCGGGTGTGGCAGCCCGTTTGTCATCCGCTGCAAACGCCTCGGTGGCAGCCGTCTTGGCCCACCCCATCCGATCATCCGCCGCCGGACGAGCGAGGTCGTCGAGATCCGGAACCGCGACCGATTCGCGGGGTGGCCGAGCCGCTGCGGTTCGATACGCGCCCGTGGCTGGCGCGGCCACTTCCTCAATCGGCTCCAGGACTCTCGCCGCGGCTCTCGGCAGCGGTCGAGCCGAAGCCCTCAGCGGTGCTGGGGGAACGGGGGGCAAACCGGCTACCGGTTCCCAGGAATCCTTGAGCGGCTCGATACCTTTCGCGTTAGGCTGCGCCGAAGGCAGCGCTTGAGCAGCACTCGTCGGCCGGCGCGGCGGAACTGATAATTGACCCAGTCCGCCCGCGTTCAACGCTGATGCTTCCTCGGAGGAGGCAGACTTTATCGGTCGGTCGAAGATGATGAGTTCGCGTCCCATGGCGTTAAGAGGATTGGAGCTCAATGCCCTCGACGCTCTTGACCACGGTCGCCGCGAACATCGATGGATTATAACTATTGTACAAAAGTTCAATCAGCTCCTCGGTCTGCAGCGCGGACGCCCGGATACCCATCGGGGACAAGCCCGCGACGATATGCTCGACACGCTGGACGAGCTGCGTCCGATAGGTATCGAACAGTTCCGCTTTCAGGCCGGCCGTCTTCTTCTGATTGAAGATACCGCCGAGCTTGCCGACTATGCCGCCTTGGGTGTTTTCCGCCGAAGAGAACGGCACGACGACATAGAAATACTTCGACATGATATTCGAGACTTCGGTCAGATTCTTGATGAAGCTCTGGTATTCCTTCATCTGAAAGCGCAGGAGCTCATTCGGTTGCTGCGTCTCCTTGCCTTTCAAGAGCTCAATGTAGGGACCGATGTTGAAGCGGCGGGACTGCACGACGATCTGCACCGGAAAATCGAGCGAATTTAAAAAATTCTGATACTGCGAGATGATAGCATCCTGCTCCTCGCTCGATTTCAGATCGAAATTGATTGATGACACCAACAGGACAGCCCGGAGCGCCCCTGTCTTCAAGATGAGCACGCCGTCGCGGATTTCCTCGACATCAACATATCGCTGCGTGCTCGACCCGCCGGATTTTTTTTTCGAAAGGAGTTCCATACAGTTGCGGGTCTAGCGATTATCCATCAGCTGGGCCAGACGGCGCAGCTCCTCTGGCGTCACCCGCTTGGCCTGGGGTGCGACCTGGGCTGAAACAGTTTCTGTCGGCGCGGCTTTCGCGCGGGCGGTGGGCCGCTCCCACACGGCGATTTTCGGCCGGAAGAAATACAGGACGCCATGGACAAAGAGCGAGATAAGCGGCTGGCCCTGGGGCCGATAGAACGCGAGCGCGCAAAAAATGAGAATAACCGGAATACCGAGGATCAAAAACCCGACCGGGCCGATCATGTTGTAGATGACGAGGAGCAGCACTCCCATGCCGATTAGCCAGAGGAGTTGGCGCCATGTCAAAGGGCCCGCGATCTTGTCCTCGACGTCGATGAATTGGGGAACACTGAACAGCATAGTGATTTTGTGTTGATGAGAAACACCGAGAGCGGCTCGGGATGTCAGATGTTCGGGCGCGTTATCTCAAACCGAAAGCGAGACTCTCAGTAAAGTATATCACTACACCAATGCATTGGTGTAGTGATATATCACCGCGACAGCGCATCACTGCGCTTGATCCTCTTCGTTGCGGAGGCGCATGGGACGGATGGAGTATGGGCTCTTGGGCGGAGCCGGAGCGGCTGGCCGTTTGATCCCCTGGGTCGGATGCTGCATCTCACGGAGCGCCACATTGCCCCCTTCGCCAGACGACGCGCCAGCGCGTTCGGCTGGCAGCACATGGCCAGTCGAGAAGTGTAGTGTTTCGCCCGAGACATTCTTTTCGGGCGCTGCAGATTGACCAAAGAGCGGCTTCAGGAGTTGAGGGTTGCTCGGCGTCGCCGCCCTGCCCACTTGAGAACGAGCTTGAACACTGCCGGCCGCATCGGCAGCTGTTGGAAAGACAATCACTTCGGCTTTGGTATCGATTTCCAGCGGAAATTCCTCTTCGAGCGACTTCAGGATGAGATTGAGCCGCGCCCGTTCATCGCTGGACAGCCGCTTGCAGTTTTGGGACTGAAAGAGGAAATTCCCCCGCAGCGCCGTCTCATGGAAGCCGATACCGAGCTCTTCGCGATAGACCTTCAGCCAATTCCCCAAAGTCGGCCGTGCTGGCTCCGTCGATGTCTTCAGTTTTATCTTTCCGCTCGTCAGTAGCTGCTCATTCAGCCGGCGGTATTGACTCATCGCTTTGAGCAGTGGCAAACGCTCTGTCTTTCTTGCTGCACCATCGGAGGCTTTTCGCATACGGCCATAAGCGACATTGGCGCCCTCACTGACGTATGGACCTTGAGATCCGCCCGTGAGCGCTTCCGGATTCTGTTTCAGATAGGCGATATCAAAAATCGTCAGTCGCTCAGATGACAGCCAATTCTCATATGAATTCAGAATTATTTTCAGCATTATCTTCTCCTTTTCGGATAGTGTCACGATATGTGGATCGCGCGTGAAGAAGTCTTGGACAGCTCGTGGTTCCCGAGTCTCAGGCGCGTATGCCTTGTCAAAGCTCTTTAGCCACTCCGCGACTGTCTGTGTGCCAACTTTTTCAGCATTCTCCAGTATAGCCTGCTGGAGAAAGCGCCGATCAGCATCTTTTTCGCCATAGGTAATGAAGACGTGCCGGACAGCCAATCGATCATCCAGATCGATACCGAATTGGAGAAGGGCTATTACCTCGCTGCGCAGAATCTGAGCCGCATCTTCGGGCGGCAGCTCTGGCAACGCGACGAAACGGAGTACCCGCTCCAATTCATCCAATTCTCTCGCTCGTTCCCCAGGATTAAATTGAGGTGTCGCACGCAGTTTTTTGATTTCTCTCAAACAGCGATAAGCCGGCCCAGCGTCGCCGTGCGTCGCCGCGTCTCGAGCTTCTAAAAATATTTCCTGAAGAGATCTCATTTTTTTAGATTTTCACTATGGATTTTTTCGTGGACCAGAGCCTGCATTCTGCGGAATGATCACTCCACCCCCTGATATCGTCTCACCAGGCTGTACGACTGCCGCCGCCTTCCTTTGCTCCGGTGTTTTCTCCTCCTTTTTTAAGGACTCCTGCTCTGCTTTTGTTTTCATACCGAGATTTATCGCGTCCACGTAATCCTTAAATATTGCTGTGTCCCCATTCTTGTTATTGTAAGCGTCTCGGAATCCAGCATACTTATAGATCTTTTCTCCCTTGTCGTTGACTACAGTCTCGTCGATGTTCTTGTGAGCATTACTTATAGCGGCTTTCATATCGTCACGACTTCTATTGACTTGGCCGACATCACCTTGGGTGAACGTACCAATAATCTGCTGCGCTACCTCACCATTAATATCACCGAATCCACCATTCTCTGTGCGTGTGAAGAGAGAATCAGGGTGAATCGAGGTCTGTCGTTTCTGACTCTCCAGATTCTTGACCTTCGCTCCAGCCCATTCTCCCTGCTCTTGTGCTGAGGCCAATCGGAATCCACCATGGCCGTTGTCCATATCAGGATCAAATTTTGTCATACCACCGAACGCATAGTTACCGGCACCGGTCGCTCGCTCGCCGATATTCATTACCTTCTTGGCTAGGATGTCGGCATTCTTCTCGCCCGATTGGACCAGAAGTTGCGGCAACAGTTTGAGCATATTAGCACTACTCACGATGACTTCTTTTGTGACGGGGTCTTTCTCCAAACCGTACTTCTCATCCGCGCCGACCGAAGTCAGCATATCATTCATATCATTGTTCTTGGCCAGTATCTGGAGTGCAGCATCAGTCTTACTCTTGTCTTGATTATTAAGCGCAATTTTCAGTTCCTGGATGATGTACGCGCCATCGGTCGAGACGTTCTCCATTTCCTTCATCTGTTCTCCTGACTGTCGGGTAACCTCAGCAAAATCATGGTCGGTGTGATCAACTCCCGTCGCCTTCCCCCATTTCAAAGGATTGCGGAAGACCTTAGATACTGCCTTGTTCAAGGTGTCCTGTACTTGAGCAGCTGCTTGCTTCACTGGTCGTTCATCCTTGTGCTTGCGTTCCTCGCTCCGGGCTTTCAAAGCCGTCATGAGCACAGTCGGGCTTGCCCACTTCGTATATTTATTGCTCGCCATCTTGCTTTCAACCTTCCGACCCCCCCACCTGGCCGTACCGACAGCTGCTCCAACCATCTTTTTTCTTGTCCAATTGGCGACGCCATAACCCGCACCCGTGACTGTGGCTGCCCCGGCCATGCTGAATTTGTTCGCCATGCCGATAACTGTCCAGATGAGGATGATTGGGATGGAGAAGAAAACGACCTGAACGACTGTTGTCATCTGTGTCTCATTCGCTGTCACGTTGGTTGCTGCCAGTAACATAGATTGCCAAGTATCGCCACTACTGATGGCCTCAAGGAATTTAATGGACACTACCAACATCAGCCCGGCCGCCGGACCGAACAGCGCATAGCTCCAAAATTTGCTCCACCATTCTTGGCCGAATTTATTCATGCCTGGGAGGAGCGAAGTCGCAAAACCGATTGGGGAAAAGATGAGGAGGAGAGTCAAGGCGATGAGCCGGATGACCATCATGACCGCAAGCACCAGAAGCGAGATGCCGAATAGGAACGCAAACATAAGCGTCATGATCACCTGCATCAAATCTTCATTGGCGCCGGTATTCGCAAGTGCACCCACAGACGCTCCCGAGTTCGCCAATAGTTTCTCCATGGCAATCAGCCCACCTCTGCCCGTCCCATTGCCAATCACGTCATTGATAAAGTAGTACATCGGCACATTGGCCGCGTCGATGAGAAAACGCGTGATCGGAAAGCTAAAATTGATGAGCAAGGCGACAAGAAGGACGTTCTTGAAGATATTGCGGATATTGAAGCTGTCGACCTGGAAAATGGTCGCGAAGGCCGAAAACAGAAGAATAAAGATGAAGAACAGATTGAAGAAGTCCCGGATGAATTGCCAGAGGACATAGATGGCCGGCAGGTTGAGAATGCCGGTCGGCCCCGAGATATTAGCCGGGTCGACGACCCAAGAAAACATGCCGGCAGCCGGGGTCATAATCACGAGAAAGATGACAGTCCTTATCTGAATCAGAATCCAAATAACGACCGCCTTCATACCATCGATGATGCCTCCAAGGATACTCCCCTCTTTAGTCTCAGTACCTGGCATCGGAGCAGCTGGTACAACCGCTTTTTCTTGAGTATTGATGACCGTATTGACTGGGCCGCGTGTAGGAATCCCAGTGCCAGGGTCTTCCGATCCCCAGGTATCGGCCCAAACAGTCTCGATAGAAATAAGAGACCCTTGAAAAACGAGTGTCGACAAGAACAATACCGTGAGAATTTTTTTTGTGTTTTGTTTCACCCAAGACATAGGCACATTCAATCAGAGTGCTCACTCAAATATGAGGACAGTATATCATAGGCAGAAGTGATTAGGGGAGAGCGAGGAGGGCGGATTGAAGAGCACGTGGTCCTGAAGAATGAAGACACGTACTCTGGATCTGCAATCTTAAAAAATGCTCGATGTCTATCCCCTCACCTCTCATCCCTCGCCCATTAGTAGATATAGCCTTTGATCACCCGGCTCGAACGCGACAATTGCCGCACGCTCTTCTTCGCCCAGCCGGTATAGTTCATTTCGGAGACGGTAATCGTGTCGCCGTTGACTTTCTCCACGACGGCGACGTGGCCGTAGAAGCGGTTTTCTGTCGTCACAACAATCGAGCCCACAGTTGGGTTCTTGCCCGTCTTATAGCCATACGCCCGAGCATTGAAGAGCCAGGTGCCCGCATTGCCGCCCCAGGGAACAAAGCGCTTTTGGGCGACGAACCAAGTGCAGTAGCCGTAGGGGAAACGGTGACCCTGACCGATCTTGCCCTCTTTCGGCCGCGAAAAGTTCGGGGTGATATCCGTCGCTTGGCCGACACCGGACTGCGTTGCATACTCGCGCCGTGCCAGACCGCTGGTCGCCGGCGCCGTCGGCGCGCTTTCTTTCACCCCGTCCGGAATCACGATCTCGTCGCCCGACGTGAGTTCGCCATTCGCCGGGAGGCCATTATAAGCGATGATGCGGTTCCGATCGGCTTTGTATTTTGAAGCGATAGAATCAATCGTATCGCCAGACTTGACGAGATAGTTGAAACCCGCAACCGGCAGGATGAAAATCTGGTCGCCCGGCTTGATCGCATCGACATTATCGAGGTCATTCGCCCAGAGAATCGTATTGACCGTAACGCCATTCGCGGCCGCGATGCCCGAAACCGTATCGCCGCTGGCCACCGTATAGATCTTCACGCCACCCTCTTCCTCCGGGTCACGCGCGCTGTTGGAACCCAGCGCCGCGGCAAGGAACATCTGGTTTTCGGGTGACAGATAGGCCTCGTCGAGAACATTGGTCGCGGTTTGCGGAATCGAAACGTCAGCCGCCAGTGGCGGCGCCGCCAGAGAAACAAGCGAGAGATTAGACTGCTTGGATTCTTGGGCCGCCCGGTGCAAGACGAGACGGTTATCACTCGGGGCATCGATACCGAGGAGGGCTGTCAGGCTCTCGAATCCACCAGCTTCTTGGCCATAATTCGTGACGGAAACGAGAAGCCCAGACACGACCACGAGAGAAAAAGCGGCATATTTTCGAAAAAGCTCCACCAAGATGTAGCCCGAGCCGGCTTTGAACCAGATGAGGAAGCGGGTCTGCCCTTGATGAAACAGGGTATTCCAGTGCCCAAAATCAATGGTCTGCCGCAGTTTCAGCCAGGTCCGTCGGAACAAAGATGTCAGGTTCGCAAAGATACGCTCGCCCTTTCTATCGGAAATATCCGTTCGTACCATCCGGAGCATCCAGGGAAGGCAGTTGGGTATTTCCCCAAGAGTTACGGGTGTTACAATACTCTAAAATTGGTCGCTGGTCAATGCTAATATTACCCTTTTTTCATATTTTTACCGCATACAAGCCATTATTCATGTGTGTGGGGTCATGGGAGAGATCCGCCGCATGTTACAATACATGTCGTATAATGTATGGCTTCTTCTGCTCCCCGTTCGAAAAGTGAGATTGAGCGTCTCGCTCAAGATTTTTTCGACCACCTCGAAATCGAGCTCAATCGCTCTCGCCGGACCATCGATAGTTATAATCGGGCGCTCCAAGCCTTTTTCATTTGGGGCGCTATCCAAACGCCTACTGATATTACCGCTGCTACGGTCCGGGCTTACCGGCTCGCCTTGAATCGACGCGAGGTACGGCCCGGCATTCCGCTCAAGAAAAGCACACAGGCCTATCACACCATCGTCATTCGGACTTTTCTCAAATACCTCGCCAAGCGTGATGTAACGACGCTCGCGGCTGAAAAGATCGAGATTGGCCGCGTGCCTGATCGCCAAGTCGATTTCCTCGAGTACGATGAGGTGGAGCGGCTCTTGGCGGCGCCGACCAAAGATGACATCCGTGCCCGGCGCGACCGTGCCCTCCTCGCACTCCTCTTTTCTGCCGGTCTCCGAGTCTCGGAACTCACCGGACTCGATCGCGATCAGGTCAATCTCGCCAAGGATGAATTCAGCGTCCGCGGCAAGGGTTCGAAGCTCCGCATCGTTTTCCTGTCGCCCAGCGCGAAAGAGGCGATTCAGCGCTATCTCGAACAGCGGACCGATATCGACCCCGCCTTGTTCATCGCGCATCCCAAAAAGGGGCTCGTGAATAAAAAGAATGCGCAGCGTGAAACGCTCCGCCTCACACCCCGCACTATCGCGCGGCTCGTCAAATACTATGCCAAGAAAGCCGGTCTCGTGAAAGACGTTCATCCGCATACGCTCCGCCACAGCTTTGCCACCGATCTCCTTCGGAATGGCGCCGACATTCGTTCCGTCCAAGCGATGCTCGGCCACGCCTCCATCACCACGACGCAGATCTATACCCATGTCACCAATGAACGACTGAAAGAAGTCCATCAGTCATTTCACGGCAAACGGAAGAAAAAGACAGTTTAAACTTTTTTCAGCGGCGCGACGCCGAGCATCATTTTTTTAACGCCCGCGCGTTTGAACGCGACCGAGACGAGCGTGCCATCGAGTGAAATAACGAGACCACTGCCGAACTGCCGATGTTCGACCATATCGCCCGGCCGCAAGTCTTTGGCCGGCTGGATTGACTCGCTTTCAGTCTCGATTTTTTTGATCGGAGCCGTGAAACGGCGGATTGGGGCTGCATAACTCTTGCGCTTCGGCTTGGAGAATGAGAGGTGCGTCCCGTTCGATTCACGTTTGGTGATGAGCGCTTCGGGAATCTCTTCGAGAAAGCGCGAAGGCGGATTCATCTGTGTCGAACCGAAAATCGTTCGCATATCGGCATGGATGAGATAGGCCTTCTCTTTGGCCCGAGTGAGGGCGACATACATGAGACGACGTTCTTCTTCGAGCTCCGCTCCCGATAGGGCACTGCGAGAATGGGGGAAAATGCCTTCTTCGAGACCGACGATGAAGATCACTGGGAATTCGAGCCCCTTCGCCGAATGGACCGTCATGAGATGGATCGCATCAGCCCTTTGATCGATCGTATCCGTATCGGAAGCCAGCGCAACCTCCTCCAGAAACCGGCTCATTGCTTCGCGGATCGGCACGCCGTCGAATTTCTGTGCGACTGAGAACAATTCCTGGACGTTTTCCTCGCGTGTCTCCCCTTCGGGTGTCCCGTCGCGCAGACTCTCGAGATAGCCGCTCTCGCGCGTAATCATATCGAGCAGGGTGCGCAGCGTCATCCCGGCTTCATGGGCCAGGCTGTCTTGCCAGTGAATAAAGAGCTCGATGAATGATTCAATCGTGGCTATTTTTCGCTCCGGAAGGACGGCTTCTGATTTCAATGTCGGGATAATCGCGAGGAAATCGATGCCGCGCGCCCGGGCGGTATCCGTCCACGTTTTCAGCGTTGTCGTTCCGATGCCGCGCTTCGGTTCATTCACGATGCGTTCGAGCGACAGCCCGTCCCGTGGATTCGCCAGGAAACGCACATACCCGATGACATCTTTCACTTCTTTGCGCTGATAGAATTTCAAGCCGCCGACAATCTTGTACGGCAATGTCTCATGCAAAAAGGCTTCCTCGATACTCCGCGATTGGGCATTGGTCCGATAGAGGACGGCGAACGAATGGTACGGAATTTTCCGTTCGCGGACAATCTGTTTAATTTCGCGCGCAACGAACCCAGCTTCATCCGCTTCGCTCTCCGCCGGATACAGAGCGATGGTCTCGCCGGCCGCTTTATCAGTCCAAAGTTTCTTATGGCGCTGATGGACATTATTCCCGATGACTGCGGTCGCCGCATCCAAGATGATCTGTGTCGAGCGATAATTCTGGTCAAGCGTGATGACAACGGCTTCCGGATAATCCGTCTCGAATGACAAGATATTGCGGATGTCCGCCTGGCGCCAAGAATAGATGGACTGATAGTCATCCCCGATGACGAACAGGTTGCGGTACTTCGCAGCCAAGAGCTTCACGAGCCGATACTGTAGCGGGTTCGTATCCTGATACTCATCGACCATGACGTAGCGGAACGTTTCTTGATAGTGCTCCAGGATATCCGGGTGTTCGGCGAGAAGCCGGACGGTCAAGAGAATGAGGTCGTCGAAATCGAGCGCGTTCGCCTCAACCAGTCCGGCCTGATAACGTTGATAAACTTTTCCCACGAGCTCCTCGAAGTAGCCTTCCGTTAGGCCGAGAAATCGTTCAGCAGAAAGTTCGCGATTCTTCGCTCCTGATATCGCTTCGAGGATCGAACGCGGCTTGACCTGATCCGGATTCATCTCGAGCTCCTTCATAGACTTCTTCACGAGCGCGAGCTGTTCATCCGCGTCGACGATATTGAAGTCTTTGCCATAGCCCAACCGGTCGATGTCACGGCGAAGAATTCGCGCTGAGATATTATGAAAGGTTCCGATGAACTGTGGCATGCGAAGCCGCTCGCCGCCAGCCTCGACGGAACGTTCCAGCATATCGCTAACCCGCTCCCGCATCTCTTGGGCCGCCTTGTTCGTGAAAGTTACTGCGAGAACAGACTCCGGCCGGACGTGCTGGCAAGCCAGGAGGTAGGCGATGCGATGCGTGAGCGTCTTCGTCTTGCCACTGCCGGCACCAGCCAAAATCAAAACCGGCCCGTCGACGGTCTCGACGGCGCGCTTTTGCTCGGGATTGAGGCCTGTTTCCCAAAACGACATAGGTCTGTATTGTAGCATCTTGACGCCATTTTTCCCGCCTTGCCACGGCTTTTTCCCCATCGGAACGAGAGACCGATGGCCATTCGACCACATGCTATAATGGGGCACTATGCAAGACCGGATACGGAAAATCTTCGAACAGATTGAGGATCGCCCCTTGATGCTCAGCACATGGGCTATCGCGCTCCTCGCTATCATCGCCGTCCGTATCGGCATCGAGAATGCGCTCGAACACCTCACTTTCCGCTTCGCTGATCAGTACTTTTATCAATTCTCACATCACTTCCTGACCTTCACGATCATTTTCCTGGTCGCCCTTCCGATTGTCGCGTGGGCTGGCCAAGTGGCAATCAGAAAAGCCGCCAATATCCTGCTTGCCAGCTTCTTCATCATCTGGACGCCACCGATTGTCGATGAAATCATTTCACAGGGTACGGGCCTCTGGAGCTTTTACAGCTTTGACAGCCTCCTCGGTCTCCTCCGGCGCTACCTCACCTTCTTCGGGGACAAGCCAGAAATCGGAATCACATATGGAGTACGCTTCGAGGTCGGCATCGTGGTCGTGTTCATTCTTTTCTATACCTGGATCAAATCCCGGTCCCTCGTTCGGACGCTCTCGGCGGGTCTCGCGCTGTACACGGCCCTCTTCATCATTGGTGTCCTGCCATCTATCGTCACGCTTCTCCTCCTTGGGCCTAACATCGGTTTTCTCGCGGTTACTGAGCACGACATTGTGCGGCTCATGCTCTCGCCCGCTCCTCTTTTCATCCTGAACCCGCCAGATATTGCCAGCGTCCTCGCCATCAAGATGAGCCTTATAGATGCATCCCTCCTTGTACTTATCGCCACCGGTCTGGTTTTCGCTTATTTCCGTGAGATGTTTTGGATACTGTTCCGGAATGCCCGCTTTCCGCAGCTCGCATATCATGCCGGACTCTTCGCTATCGGCGCCGCACTCACGTTCCTGTATGGCGAAACGAGCTTCAAGCCCGATATCTTCCACATTCTGGGCACATTTATCCTCTTGGTCGCGGTCGAATGCGCTTGGATCGCATCAGTCGTCGTCAATGATTTTCGTGATACCGACATCGATCGGATCAGCAATCCCTCACGGCCCCTTGTGACCGGTGCCATCGATCCATCAACATATCGGACCATCGGGTTCCTCTTTTTTACCGCCTCTTTGTTCCTCGCAGCAATCGTCTCGACCCAAGCCGCACTGCTCCTCGTCCTCTATCAGGCAATCGCATACCTCTATTCCGCCGATCCGCTACGACTGAAAAGCATTCCAGTCATTGCCACCGCCCTCGCGGCTGGAGCGAGTCTTCTCATCCTTTTTATGGGCTTTATCGTGTTCTCAACCGAGAAAAATATCGTGGCGCTGCCGGTGACAATTCCCTGGCTTCTTTTCTTTGCCTATCTCGCCATCATTCCCGTCAAGGATTTCAAGGATACCGAAGGCGATCGAGCGGATGGCGTCATGACCCTCCCTGTGCTGTTCGGTGAGGAGCGCGCAAAACGCCTCATCGGCGCCTTCGTGTTCTGTATTTTCGTAATCAGTCCGTTCGCCCTATCACTGCGTGCACTGTTTCCGCTCGGACTGTTCTTCGGCGCCATCGGTTACTGGATGCTCCAACTCTCCTCGGCCGACCATGCTTTCCTCTCATATCGAAAACTCCCTGGCTGGTTCATAACGCTCGCCGCCGGCTATGGTTTTTTTCTCGCTCTCGCCCTGATGAAGTAAACAAAAAACAAGGATCACCACCGGATCCTCGTGTTTTGTTCGTGTTACATTCTGTGAATGTCCTCGCCAACGTGAATTTTTTTAATCGTCAATTTTGGTGATGCTTCCGGTTTTCGCATCAATAAACACCTTCACTTCCTCGCTATCGCTCGAGCGCAGCACTTTCACCTCCCAGACCATCTCGTTATCCATTTCTTTCAAGTCGCTATCTTTCACGGTACCCGGAACGGCAGCCAGTGCTTTTGATCGAGCCGCACTCTCACTAATAAGACTGCTCGTCTGAACGGTTGTACTGTTGTCATCGCTCGTATCATCATCCGACCCACCTCCCGAAGAACCGGACTGCTTTCCTGTGGAGCTGGTCGTAATCGACTGGCTTTTCTCACTGGTTTGCTTTGTCGATTCAGATGATTTCTTCTCCAAAACGCTCCCTTTAATTTCTTTCACTAATCCATCCGCCGCTTCGTCCTGTCGATCTTCATCAGCTTTTCCCCCTTCCTTGCGGCTCCCGTTTGACAGCTCAGATTCCTCTATCCAACCATCTTCATGGCGCGTTTCACCTTCGCGTTGCTTTTCCCCTTCGTCTTCACGCTCTTCCTGTTCTGCTCGGACGCGGATACGGAGACGCCCTCCGTCATCACGCACTTCAATACGCAGAGTGCTTCCGGAACGTTCCTGGATTTCTGCCTCAACCTGCAGTCGTTCCACCTCTCCCACGGATTGCCCGTATGCATTGGCATATTCACGCTCTTCATTCAGCTGCTCTTCGAGAAACGTTTGCACATCATCATTCAGTTGCCCGGACGAAGCCAGTATTTCAGCTTCCTGGAGCCGCCGCGTAAAGAGCTCGAGTGACCATTGGGCCTTGGCATCGGAAGTCGGGAGGAGGGCGGCATGCACCGGCTCATTCACTTTTGTCTTCCAGCCGTACAGGATATCACCAGGCAATGTTTTTTCGGCTGCCCAAGCAGTACTGCTGAGCGAAAGCAACAAAGCAAACGCCGCAAAGCTCCCCGCCCGCGCCCAGGTAAAGCTGGGCCACGCAAAGCGGTAAGGAACAGCCTTTTCACTCTGGACCGCCATGCTGCGCCGAAGCGCCGCGCGCCCAGAGCGCTTGGCTGACGCCGAAAGCCGGATGGCCTTGGCGTGAGAAAAGAATTGTTCGACTTCTTGCTGGTTCATAGGCCTTACTGTGAGTCGGTCGAGGACCGGTCTTTCTTACGCCCGACTTCATCTTCTGGTATGAGGAGACGGAGCTTCTCCAGCCCCCGGTGTATCCGGACTGATGCCACGTTCTCGTTCGTACCCAAGATAACCGCAATCTCCTTGACCGACAATCCGTTCACGTGGCGAAGCAGTACAGCGTCCCGATACTTCGGATCGAGGCTGTCAATGACCTTGCGGATAGCCTCGACATCAATCAGCAATCCGGCTTCCGTGAGCGGCTCGAAACCGGCATCGAAACCTTCCTCGCGCAACGCGTCGAGTGAAAGTTCCCGCTTCTTACGGAACTGATCAATCATGATATTGTTTGCCACGCGGTAGACAAACGCCCGGAGATTGTCGACGACTTTTCCGGTTTGGAGGTATTCCCACGTTCGGACAAAGGCCTCCTGCGCCACCTCTTCGGCTTTGTCCCGATCGAGAAGCTTGAAGTAAACGAAGCGGAAAACGCTGTCCGCCTGCTCGTCATAGAGTTTCAAATAGGCATCTTCTTGATCGGATGGCCGCATATTTTAGGTAGGTCGTCTCAGTATGAGCAAATCTTGCAGTTTCTTCCAATCGGCAACAGATAGCGCCTGCGCGCGGATATCGCTCCGCAATCCGCACTGACCTAGTATACCCTCTATTTCCTCTTTCTTCAGCTGGAGGCTCGAAGCGAGATTATTTGCCAAAGTCTTCCGACGCGCTGCGAACCCAGAGCGCGCGATACGAAAAAACTGCCGATCGATTTCTGGATCAAAGATTTGTTTCGTCCTGAAATGAACGACGGCACTATCTACTTTCGGAACTGGGTCGAAAGCCGCTTTCGGCACACTGAGCGCGATCCGAACATCGCTGTAGTATTGAGCCATAAGCGAGAGAAGGCTCATGCCGCCCGGCTTGGCTGCCAGGCGCTCGGCCACCTCTTTCTGAACCATCAAGGTAAGGGTTATTGGCTGGGCAGTGAGCGAAAGCAGAGTGCGGATAATCGGTGCTGTGATGTAGTACGGAATATTCGCGACGACCTTATACCGCCGAGCTTCAAACCCAACCGCCGCCAGTACCTCGCCAAGATTCACGTCCAGGATATTTCCTTCGAGAATCGAGACGCCGGCGCTCATTCTAAAATGTTGTTGGAGGCGCTCGACCAGCTGATGGTCTAATTCGATCGCGACCACTTTGTGTGCCCGTGCCGCCAGTCGCTCTGTCAGTATGCCCATTCCCGGTCCCACTTCGAAAACCTGATCTTCTGGATTGATTTCGGCCACTTCTAAGATCCGCTCGACGATGGTCGCGTCTTGCAGAAAATTTTGCCCCAACGATTTTTTTGCCTTGTGCGCCATATCAATTCACTATCTCTTCCATTTTTACATTGATGACCCCAGCGCCGATGGAGGCGATCTTCTCAAATGCGACTTTATCCAAATCGATGATGCGGCCCGGTACAAACGGCCCGCGGTCATTGATGACAACAATGACGGATTTGCCGTTCTCCGTATTCGTCACGCGGACAAAGGAGCCTTTGGGAAGCCACGGATTGGCAGCCGCCATTGTTCCGGTCCAAGCATACCATGAGGCTGCCCCCCGATGGCTTTTTCCGGTTTTCACATATGTCCCCTGAGTCACAATCTCTGTCACTGGCTCTTTGGAGACTTCTGTCGAGAGTGTTTTACGGTTCACCTCCTTGCCATTATGATAACTTACTCGGTACACGGTTTTCTTCATCCCATTCTCACCTTTTTGGGTGATGGTCTTTTTACGCCATGAGAGTTTGTTATCTTCTTCTGTTTTCGTCGCAAACGCGATCTTGGTCTCTTTCAACTCCTCACGAATCTCGACCCGCGTAATAACGATCTTCATCCCATCCGAAACGGTTGTCCCGCGCGGAGGCACGACAATATCATCATCATTCAGCGCCAGGCCAGCATCGGCAATAATCATCTCGCTCGTTGGAGAATAGCGGAAACAGTTTTGTCGGCGCCATCAGCGAGAATTCGGACAGATCGAACCGGTTGCCACACGATACTGGTGCCGGGGAGAAGCTGGGCGTCCAACGCCGGATACGTCTGATCGTTTTCGGTGCTCTGAAATCCGGCGCGATGCATAGCCTCGGTGACAGTAAGTCCAGCATCAAAGGTGATCGGGAAGGTATTTCCAGAAATATTCACTGTGGCTGTCAGTCGCTGGTTCTGAGAGAATGCTTCGCGCGAATCGCCATATGGCGGCAAAAACGCCTGGAAGAGGGAGTAACTACTAACCGCCAACACGATAAACAGGATGATTTTCATTTTTAGATTAACTAGTCACGGAACCGGTACTGAAGCGCTTCAGCCAGATGCGCATCCGCGATTATTTCAGCACCAGCCAAATCAGCAATCGTCCGTGCTGTTTTGAGGATACGCGTGTACGCCCGAGGCGACAGATGATAGTGTTCGACCGCTTGGCGCAACAGCGCTTGCCCTGCTTCATCAAGCTGACAGTGTGTCTCAAGAAGCTTATTATCCATTTCCGCATTCGATTGCTTCCCCGTCGCGGCAAGTCGCGCCCGACAACGGCCGCGAGCCGCATCCACCCGTTCCCTCACAGCAGCACTCGCTTCGCCACTGGTCCGGTCTCGCAACGCATCAAAGGAAATGCGAGGCACATCGACATGCAGATCGATCCGATCCAAAATCGGACCAGAGATTTTTTGACGGTATTTTTCGATTTGGTAGGCACTGCAACCACAGACCCGATCCGGATCACCATGATGACCGCAGGGGCAGGGATTCATGGCCGCGACCAGCATGAAGCGTGCTGGAAAGACGATTGTGCCTTTAGCGCGCGAGACCGTTACGACGCCGTCTTCGAGAGGTTGGCGGAGGCTTTCCAGAAGCGAGCGCGGAAATTCAGCGAACTCATCTAAAAATAGAACACCGCGATGAGCCAGACTCACCTCACCGGGTTTCGGTATACTCCCGCCACCGATGAGCGACACGCCGCTCGCCGTGTGATGTGGAGACCGGAAAGGACGGCTTTGGACCAATGCTTCGCCGCGCGTAAGCCGACCGGCAATGGAGAAGATCTGCGTTACTTCGAGACATTCTTCAAAGCTCAGCTGGGGCAGTATGGTCGGCAGCGCTTTGGCCAAAAGCGTTTTTCCGGATCCTGGCGGACCGACCATGAGCACATTGTGTCCGCCGGCAGCGGCGATCTCAAGGGCCCGTTTAGCGTGCTCCTGGCCACGAACGAGCGAAAAATCTGAGGCGTCTAAGTCCTGGCTTGCCGCCTGCGGCTGGGTCTGAGGAATAGGCGCTAGGAGTGATCGGTTTTCGAGATGCGATACAAGCCGCGTCAATGTATCACTGGCAATCACTCGTATACCGGGGACCAGTGCGGCTTCAGCTGCATTTTCGAGCGGAACACAGACCACTTCCAGACCGGACCGCTTGGCTAACAGAGTGAGTGGCAGGACACCCGAGACCGGACGCAATCGGCCATCGAGTGCCAGCTCGCCGATGAAAAAAAATGTTTCGTAAGAAAACGCAATTTGTTTTGTTGCCAGGAGAAATGCTAGCGCCATCGGCAGATCATACGCCGAGGAGCTCTTGGGCAGATCCGCCGGGGCGAGATTGATTGTCACGCGTCCGCTTTGATGTGGTGGCCGGAAACCTGTATTCTTGATAGCCGCACTGACTCGGTCCCGCGCTTCTTTGACGGCCGCATCCGGTAATCCGACCACATTGAATTGGTGCAGTCCCTTAGTCAAGACATCGGCTTCGATTTCTACGAGCACTCCATCGAGGCCGATTGTCGCTCCCGAATAGACTTTAGCTGACATAGGTCGTTCGTTGGCTGGATGTCCCGAGTGTACACTTGAGAAGAGTGACAATCCCGAGAAACAGCATCATATCAGCCAAATTGAAACTTGGAAAGAATGGCAGATGGAAGTAATCACTGACACAGCCATGCATCCATCGATCAATGGCATTGACCAGACCCCCAATGAAAATAATACGCCAGGCCAGCTGTTCCCGTGAACCAGAGGCTGAGCCTGGCCACGAAAGTGATCGCGCGAAGGCTAGTACAAGGAAAATCGCTGTTCCAAGCCACAGGAGGCTAATAGGAACGGAAATTCCTAGAGCGATGCCAGGATTACAGAGGGTTTGTGTGATTGGAACCATTCCCCAACGAATGAAGCTATCCAAAATTCCGAGAAGCACAAAAAACCCGAGGACGTAAGTGGCCGTCTTCGGGCGTTCCTTTGACATACCAGCAACCGAATCAGACACCGACGAGTGTCCGAGCTGACGGATGCGCTTTAAGACGTTCCAATGGAATTACCTCACCGGTTTTCTCACAGATCCCGTATCTTCCGTTCTCCATCTTGGCCAAAGCGTCGATTACTTCTTTCAGTTCTGTCTCCAGCGTACCTTCAATGGCTACATTTCCCGCATACTCCTCGACTTCGGTCGCGTTCTCATCTTGGTCCGTACCAATATTGTCAAATTGCGTCACATAATCCCCAGCTACCCCCGAAGGCTTGGCAAAACGGCCGAGCTCAGCCTCTAAACGGGATTTCTCTGCCACGAGCATTGCTTTCAATTGAGCGAGAGTAGTAGTGTCCAAAGCCATAGATGTACGATTAAGATAGCCTCAGTATAGAGGATAGAAAACAGTCTGTCTACGAATAGAAAACGTGATCCAAATGCCGTATTTCTGGTGGTCGATCTTCAAAGAACGTCACTGCAACAACGTCAAACGAATGCTCCCGGTTGTCCAGACGGCGTTCTTTAAGATAGACGCCTGCAATTTTCTCCATTTTTCGGAGCTTGGACCGGGTGACTTGCCACTCCGGCAGCCGTTCCTCTCTTCCTGCGTCGATGAAAGCGGCTTTTACCTCAATAAAGACCACTTCATTCCCTTTTTCAGCGACTATATCGATTTCTCCCAATCGCAGGCCGCTGGTATTGGCATAATTGCGCTCGCGAATCTGATATCCGGCCGCCTCAAGGTACTGAGCGGCTACATCTTCCCCCGCCTGGCCGATCTGCTGACTCCTTTTCATACGGTGCTTATTAGGTCGATAGTTTAAAAAATAGCGAAGAATACGAAATTTGACAACAAAAAAACGGCCTTTTCAGCCATCCTGCATATCTCTTTTACTTCAGTTCACCCGGCTATCCTCGGTCGGAGGTGTTGGTGCCGGGCGCTTGACGACGCCCAATATTTTAAAAAAATTGGCTGTACAAGCGCCCAGCGTGCGTGTGCCCAACATATCTCTGGAGAAGTATAGCCCGGGTGAGAGGCAGTTCATTTCCACGCGGAGAGGTATGCGGTTTGATGCCCACGCAATGTGAGAGTGTTCTGGTACTATCTCGATCTTTCACCGTTCTTTGGCTAGGCCAAACAAATTTTTGAAGGAACTGGTTTTTGTTTTTTGTTTTTGTGTAAAGGTTGAGTGAAATATTATTTTTCTCAACTTTTTTGTTTTTGTTTTAGCGGCGCGCTCCAGACCAGAATAGGAGCAGTTGGAAGCATTGTTCCGAACGGTTAAACAGTGAAAGACTTCTCAGCCCCAAACCAAGCTGCGGAAGAGAGGTCTTTCGCTGTTCAGATATGTTTTCAAGAAACTTTTTCCACTTCGACAAATCCATTATAGCAGAAATATTCGCTCAAGTCAATTCATACGCATTAAAATGTTGTGTTTGAGGCATTCTTTTACACTGAGACAACAAAAAAATCCAACTCATTACGGATACCCCAAAAAAATAAGTGTCCCACTTTCCTCTTTCGGCTCTTATTGGGCGATTTTATCGAGGACCGAATGGAGCGATTCCTTACTCGTACCGATGATCCACTGCCGTCCGCGGACGGCGTAGTCGATTGAGAGCCCAAGTGAGACGTCGACATTCGCGAAACGAACCGGCTGTTCAAGATAGGCTCCACCCTTGAAGCTGACTGCGCTTTTCGGTGCGGTTGTCACGTCGAGGAAGAGTGGCTCGAGTGCGGAAGCAAGGTTTTTTTCATTTTTTTGGAGCTCTGTCGTGAAAGCGGCCTGATCCTTCATATACGCCAAGAGGACGACTCTGGGGCGCCCGTTGTCGATGAAGATATAGAGAGAGAATGGCTCATCTAGTGTGCCCAAGAGGTCGCCAGGCAGCGCAATCCCGGCAAGATAGGCAAAACGTGAGAGTGCCAGCGGATTGAGCTTCTGGTCCCGTACCAGAAATTCGATCGCTCCGGTAAGCTGGTCGCGTTGGATGGCCTGCCCCGCCTGAAGCAATGTCCGTTTGATTTCCTCTGAGGTCACAGTTTCGACATTAAAGGAAAGGATATTGGGCTGTTCGGCAAGATATTTGGCCTGAGAAGGCGGCTCGACTCTTTGACTTTCATCCGGAATAGCTGCCGATTCTATCTCGACTATCCGCTGCGCCTCCTGAAGCGCCTTTTCTTCGACTCCGCCGCGCCACCAAAGATACATCCCGGCAATCACTGCCACCATGAGGAGGAAGAGTGCGATGACAACAATCAGGCGGATTTTCCTGTCTTGAAAAATCGACAAGGGGTGCCGAAAAGAGCGAGGTATGCCTTTGAAAGACTCTTTGAGTGAAGGCACCGCCGATAGTCGGGCTGTGCTAAATGCGACCGCGGTGCTTTCATGATTCACTGGAACAATCGGTAATGTATCGGGGGGTGCTGGCGAAGCAATGGACGCCGGTGGAGCAGGGAGTGGTGGATCGAATGTTGGAACATTATCGGCAACCGGGGCAGCTTCTGCCATCACAGCTGATTCTTGAAGGAAGGGACTCGCTTCTGAAACAGGAGTATCGGCTCCTGAAGGCGCCGACAATTCGGGCGCCGCATAAAACGGCGCCCCAGCCATTGCGTCGGGGCGGAATTTTACAACTCGCTCAGCCGAGGCCACCGCTATCGAGGCAGGTGCTTTTCGACCCGCGAGATCGTCCTCCATGGTCCGGACGAGAGACAGGAGCGTACGAGAGGAGTCAGTTGCCGGTTCGGTAGTTTTTTTTGTTTTAAACCAATCCATAACAATACAAAAGAGAGGCTATCCTCTCTTAGTATACTATCTCTGATTTTCTAACGCTATTCTTTAGCCTCTTCTCCGAGCGCTTCACGCACCAGCTTCGCTTTAGCCATCTTATGCGACAAATTGATCCGGCCCTGTGCATCGATTTCCTTCACGATGACCGAGACCACATCGCCCACTTGGACGATATCTTCGACTTTTTCTACTCGATGATCGGCCAATTCTGAGATATGGATCAGACCCTCTTGGTTCGGAAGAACCTCCGCAAAAGCACCGAAGTTCATGATCCGGGTCACGCGGCCCTGGAAAAGTTCGCCCACCACTACTTCGCGAGTGATATTCTGTACCCATTCGACGGCCTTCTGGGCGCTTGTTTCGTCCACCGAAGTGATAAAGACCGAGCCGTCATCTTCGATATCGATGGAAACGCCCGTCTCATCGATAATCTGATTGATCATCTTCCCGCCTGGGCCGATGACATCGCGGATCTTTTCGGGATTGATATGAAGCGTGATGATGCGTGGCGCGTAGGGAGACATGGTTTTCCGCGGCTCAGGGATAGCTGCAAGCATGACGGCCATGATCTCGATCCGGGCATCCTTGGCCTGCTGGATCGCGAGTCCAAGCAGATCCGGTGTCAGCCCGTCGATTTTCACATCCATCTGCATCGCCGTGATGCCGTCTTTGGTCCCTGCGACCTTGAAATCCATATCACCATAATGGTCCTCGAGTCCCTGAATGTCTGTCAGAACCTTGAAACGCCCCTCAGAGCCAGTAATAACGCCCATGGCGATGCCTGAGACTGGTTTCTTAATCGGAACGCCAGCATCCATAAGAGAGAGCGTGGAGCCACACGTTGAGCCCATCGATGACGATCCATTCGAAGACAGTACTTCCGAAACGAGATGAATGGTGTAGGGAAACTCTTCCTTTGAAGGCAGCACGGGGAGCAATGCCTTCTCTGCCAAGGCGCCATGGCCGACTTCACGGCGGCCCGGGCCGCGCATCGGCTTGATCTCGCCGACCGAGTAGGCCGGAAAGTTGTAGAAATGCATGTATCGCTTCTTCTCGTCCGTTTCCATCGTATCAACCACCATCTCATCGCCCGGAGCGCCGAGCGTCGTCACGGTCAAGACTTGGGTTTCGCCCCGAGAAAACAGTCCCGTACCATGTGTCCGCGGCAAAATTCCCACTTGTGAAGTCAGCGGGCGGATTTCAGTCAGTTTCCGGCCATCAGGGCGACGGTCATGCTCGAGGATATTGGTATGCAGCGCTGCATCGGATAATTCCTCGGTGATCAGCGAGAGGACTTCAGCCTGATGGGCCTCATTGGGAAAGTGAGTCGCCGCATAGTCAGCTGCCATAGCCTCAATTTCGGCCGTCTTTTCCGCCATTGCAGCTTTGGGACGGAGATATAAAGCCTCCGCCAGACCAAGAGAACCGATGTATTCTTTCATTTTCGACTCAAAGTCCGGAGTCCCGACGAGCAGTGCCGCCGCTTTCTTTTCTCGGCCAGCCTCCTTTCGGACCGCTTCGATAAAATCCGTGATTTTCTCTATCGCACTGTGTCCGAATCGGAACGCCTCAGTCATCTTTTCCTCCGGAATCTCACTGGCCCCGCATTCGATCATATTGATCTTGTCATGCGTGCCCGCAATCAAGAGGTCGAGCGAGCTTGCACCGCGTTCTTCGCTCGATGGATTGAGCACAAAGCCTCCATCACCGAGAATACCGACGCGTACCGCGCCGATTGGTCCATTCCAAGGGATATCCGAGAGTGTCAGGGCGGCTGAAGCGGCAATCATCGCCACGACATCCGGATCATTCTCGCCATCAATGGAGAGAACAGTTGTTACGACCTGGACTTCGTTGCGCATCCGACTGTTAAAGAGCGGACGGATGGTCCGGTCGACAGCGCGACCCGACAGGATTGCGTCATCCGATGGCCGGCCTTCACGCTTGATAAAGCGTGAGCCTTTGATTTTTCCCGCCGCGTAGTAGCGCTCCTCAAAGTCCACCATGAGTGGGAAATACCCCGTAATCTTCGACATCGACTGGCTCATGACGGCCGTCGCGAGGACCACGGTATCACCATACTGCACCGTCACCGCCCCATTCGCCTGGCCAGCGAGTAGGCCGGTAGATATACACAATTCACGCCCGCCGAGCTGAAGGGACCATTTTTTGGCTCCTTGCATAGAGTTGAACCCGTCCTGGGCTCATAAACACGCGGCTTCGTCTGAACCACTGACTTCAGACAGAACCGTGTACCTATAAACCCTCTGAACGGAAATTATTTAGTTAACGCCTGCACTGTAGCCTTTTTTCGGCTCGCTGTCAAAGCGATCCGCCGGTTGCTTGCATTGCCAACCACCAGGTATTCTGCTACCTTCGAGCCAATCAATGTCCCTTAACATTCTTGCTTTGGAGCCTTTATGCAACGCTACATCATACACTTGAGCGCTGTAAAAGGCGCTGAACCAGCACTTGAGCATCGGCTCAAGGATCATGGATTCTCTCTCATCTCAATCATTCTCAAGAGTGAGGATCTGACGCTCGCTAAACAGCGACTGGGCCGCGTAGAGGAACGACATGGCGGAAAATTTCTACTTGTCATTCTTGACTGCGCGAGCTATACGGAGAAGGCCATTCCATGGCTGGAGTCCTTTTTCGCTGAGGAAGGTGTTCCGATACTCCGTCTCATCGCTATCCATGGCAACACGCGACCCGAAAATAAAGCCCTAGAAAGCGCATCACCAAACCGCACCCTCTCCAGAACAAGTTTGGCTGATGATGTCGCCATCGTTATCCGGGCGATGATCGATGGAACTGATCGGCTCTCCTATGTCGAACAGGAAGTGTTTCGACGGGCACTGCATCTGCCCAAAAAAGCCATCCCTTTCCAGCCAGGAAGAGTGGCCCCTCTACATCCAGCTCACGAAGCAATGGATTCCCCGCGGCTGCTGAACGTTTCTTGGCCGACAAGCGGCGCAGTTAAGTCCGTTTCGTCACCGATAAAAAACAGAAACCGGCGCGAAGACAGCCATGTGTTGTATATGCAAGCGATTACTCTGGCCAACAAGACTATCAGACTCCGCCGGATGCAGGCCGCCATCCTCGACCGCCTCATGCGCGCCAACGGGGCGCCTGTGCCGACCATTGCCTTGGCCCAAGGTGGCAACGCGAGCGGACTCGGTAGCATCACAATCGATGAGGTCCGAAGCGCGATATATAAGATCCGCCAAATCCTGAAAGAGCAGCAATTCATCGGGATCGAGATCGTCACCTGCCAGGGCGAAGGCTATAAGTTGGTGGTGCCCAAGCCCCCGCAGTAACCCCCTCTCTCCGTACGTCGTCTCCAGCGGCGTGCTTTTTTTATCCACAAAAAAAACAGAGGCGAAATGGTGCACTCCGCCTCCTGATGAAGATATCTGGCTCTGGTTTCATGTCCTTTCTGCGCGCTCTTGGAACTTGGGTTGCTCGTTCATCCAGTCCTGAAGGGGTTTCCCGCTAGCCTCCCAAGCGGCCGTCTGCTGCTGAAGCCACTCCCGAAGCGGTGTACACCACATATCTCTGGGACGGATAGCGTCTGCGATCTGAGGCAGTTGAGTGGTGATGAATCTGATCCGTCGCTCAAGGATAGAGCGTTGAAAATCATCTTTCTTTTGATGCACTGCGAGAATCGTTTCATAGGGCAGGCGAGCGTATTCATCAAGAGATTGTTCGAACTGAATTACGGCTCTTTCAAACAATTTCATTCGCTTCTCCGGCGAACATTGCCAATCCCGATTGATACCTAAGTTTGATAGTCGTTGCCGAATAAAGTGTCTCGCGCTCTTGATATCCATGACTTCTTCAAGTATCGCCTGAGTGGCGGCCAGCTGTTTTTCTCGCGGAAGCCGAGCGACTTCGACGGCATAGCTGATGGGAAGAACGATGTCTCGGCGGAGTTTCCTCCCATGAATGTTGACCTGTTCACTCAATGGTTTTTCAAAGAAAGAAAGTACGGCCGGATCCAGCGTCACGAGACGAGCATACTGATTGACCCAACCTGGCTTTTTGCCAAAAAGTGCGGCGACCTTTCGATGCGTGCATCTCAGGGAAAGCAGAATTGCGACGCTGCGTACTGTGTCGCGTATTGAGAGGTCTTCCCGATTGCAGTTTCCCGCGACAGCCTCGATACACCGTTGCAGCTGGTTCTGCGGAACCGCCCGGATTTCGACTCGAAGCATGCAGCCATTTTTGAGGCACGCGAGCCTTCGACGGTGGCCGCTCTTGAGTTCAACATCGAAGTTGGGATCATCAATTGGAAAGGCAATGGCGGATTCTTGTTGGCCTGCTGTATTGATGCTTTCAGCGATCTCAGCAATTCTGGAATGCTCTGCGTCAGTCCGCGGCTGGTCTTTCATCGGCCTGACTCGCCGTGGATCAAGATACGCAACTCGCCCAATAAATTGCCAAGCATCTGCCTTATAGGGTTCAGACGATGGAAATGAGGGGTTGATACTGGCCTGTGTATCTTGAGGATCGAAGGATACGTCGTTCATTTTCATGCTTTGCTCCTAGCAGTTGGTACTGGACGAGAGAACCCTGATTGTTAAAAGACAGAACACCCGAAAGTGTTTCCGCTAGCCTACTCCTCGGATACAAGGTTGTCAAAAATGCTTCGGAAACAAAAAAAGAGCCTCCTGAGAGGCTCTCTTTCGACACCATCACCTAGATGAGGAAGCGCTTCTTGTTCTCGGAAAGATTCATGAAATCATCCGCCTTCTCAAGAAGTTTAGCCGATGCCGACTCCGCAAATGCGATAACTTCCACACGACAACCGAATGTATTTTGGAGATACTCGACGAGATGGACGTAGTCCCCGTCGCCAGAGACGAGTACGATAACGTCGACCTTCGCCGCCATCTTGATTGCGTCAATCGCGATACCGACATCCCAGTCGCCTTTACGCGAACCATCGGGAAAAATCTGGAGGTCTTTCGTCATCACATCATAGCCGCTCTTCGTCAGGGCTTCGAAAAATTTCTCCTCCATCCCCTCCGTCGTCTTGATGCCGTAGGCCAAGGCGCGGATGAGCTTGCGCTCATTCGTACCGGCGTCGAGAACGGCTTTGAAATTCACTTTCTTGCTGTAGAGAACGCGCGCACTGTAGTAGAGATTTTGGATGTCTACGAGCACGCCGACCCGCTGGTCACTGAACTTTGCCATAAAAATATTTCACCGGTTTAAAATCTCTCAGGAACGGAAACCGCCACTCGCGTGGCGGAAAAACCTACAGCCCGAGCTTCTTCACGAGCGCTTTCTGCGCTTTCTCATTCGTCTTCTCGAGATAGGCGAGAAGCTTCTTCCGTTTGGCGACCATCTTGAGAAGACCGCGGCGGGAATGAAAGTCCTTCTTGTTCTTCTTCAAATGTGTGGTGAGCCGCTTGATTTGCTCTGTGAAGAGGGCGACTTGGTATTCAGGAGAACCTGTGTCTGCGTCATGTCGTTTCACATCCACCGTTACCTTCTCCTTCTGCTTATGCGAGAGCGCCATAGCGTTCTGGTCAGCCATGGATTCGCACCAACGGTGTTCCGCTAGGCCAACCCACGCTCGAGTGATAAAAATTACTTCCTGAGCGTACCATGCTTTTCCACTTCTGGCAAGACTCGGTTTATTTTGACAATCTGCCTCTATCCTGTTTTAATGAGACGTCTCGAATCTCGGGATAAGGACTTTTTTTCCTCAACCATGTGTTTTAGGAGGCAGCATGCCGCAAACCATAATACAGATATCGGATTCCCCGCTCGCACGATCTATCCGACAGGCCGTCGAGATCGCCTATCAAGATGACCGAGCGATTGATATCAGCTTCAGCGTAAAAGCTGGGCCCGGTGCCGCCACCGTCACATGTGACGCCAGCGCACTAGTGCGGTTCTCTCAGGCGAATGGCCTCACCGGGACCATGCTCCAATCCGGTGCGCGCCAGCCACTAGCCATCGAACTCCCCAAAGAAGACGGCTCGGTCCTTTTCCGTATCGGGTGAACCCACTCATCAGACCGAAAGCCCTGGTGCCAACGTGCGACCCAGGGCTCTTTCTTTCTTGAAGATTGTTCGATTAGACCAGGGTGAAGGCACCGATCCGGTCGCCTGCCTGAGGCCGCATGACTCGGACGCCCTGCGTAACGCGCGAGAGGAGCGGCACAGAGCCGAACGGGACGCGGATGATGATCCCTTTTTCCGAAGTCACAATCATATCGGATTCTTTGTCTTCCGGGCTCGTGATATAAGCTGAGACGAGCTTGCCCGTCTTGGCGGTGACATTCATCGTCTTGATCCCGGAGCCGCCGCGCTTCTGGATCTTATAGTGCTTCAAGTCACTCCGCTTCCCGTAGCCATTCTCCGAGAGAATGAGGAGCTCTCGATTCGTGGTACCCTTTTCGACGACATCCATCGCGACGACATGGTCACCAGTCCGCAGCTTGATACCACGCACACCCGCCGCATTGCGTCCCATCGCCCGGACATCACCTTCTTTGAAGCGGATCGCCTGTCCAGCCGCAGTGGTGATGATGGTCTCATCAGTGCCGGTTGTCGGGGCGACCCAATTGAGCGTATCGCCCTTCTCGAGATTAATGGCTATCAGGCCTGATCGCCGGACATTGGCGAAGTCTTCAAGTTTGGATTTCTTTACCGTACCATTCGTCGTCGCCATAAAAAGGAACTTCGATCCATCGTTCTTCCCGAGCGCGATCATGGCAGTAATCTTCTCCTGATTGGAAAGCTGAAGGAAATTCACGATGGCTTGCCCCTTAGCTGTCCGCGACGATTCAGGGATCTCGTATGCCTTGGTTTGAAAGACTTTACCCGTGTCGGTAAAGAACATGAGGTTGTCATGCATCTCGATCGAAAGCATCTTCGCGATCTTATCCTCTTCTTTCGTCGTCGCTCCGATGACGCCTTTGCCGCCGCGCTTCTGGACGCGGTAGACGCTCGGGTTCATACGCTTCACATAGCCGTCATCAGTCAAGGTCACAATCGCCTCTTCATTCGGAATCAGGTCTTCCTGTCGGAATTCGCCGATACCGTTCTTCATCACTTTGGTCCGCCGCTCATCACCGAACTTGGTCTTCACTTCCAAAAGCTCGGTCTTCACGAGTGAGAGAATCTTGCTTTTGTGCTTGAGGAGGTCTTCGAGGTAGGCGATGAGTTTCATTTTCTCTGCCAGCTCGTCTTCGATCTTCTGGCGTTCGAGTCCAGCGAGTGTTTGAAGGCGCATCTCAAGAATGGCAACGGTCTGCTTGTCGGATAATTTGAACTTACTTCATAAGATTCACATGCGCTTCCTCTTTGGTCGGAGATTTTTTGATGGTCTGAATGATGGCGTCGATATGGTCCAGCGCCGTCTTGAGCCCCTCGAGAATATGTGCCCGGTCCTTAGCTTTTTGCAATTCGTACTCGCTCCGGCGCGTGACGACGCGTTCACGATGAACGATATAATGCTCGAGAATAGCCTTGAGATTGAGGATCTGCGGATCAACGCCATCAACCAAAGCTAGCATGTTCACATTAAAGTTCTTCTGAAGGTCGGTCAGCGAATAGAGCTTATTCAGAATCTTTTGCGGGAAACGCATCTTTCTTCAGATCGACCACGATGCGTACGCCGTCTTTGTCGGACTCGTCACGCAGGTCTCGGATGCCCTGGATCTTGTCTTCCTTCACGAGGTCAGCGATTTTCTCGATCAGCGTCGCCTTATTCGTCGCATAGGTCATCTCGGAGACAATGATTTGAAATGTGCCCGCTTTATTTTCGACGATCTCCGTAACCGCCCGTGCCGTAATCGGCCCGCGGCCCGTCACATAGGCTTCACGGATGTCTTTGATGTTATAAATGATGCCGCCGGTCGGAAAATCCGGACCTTTGATGAACTGCATCAGGTCATCGACCGTACACTCGGCATTGTCTATTTGATAGCAGATCGCATCGACGAGCTCTCCTAGATTATGCGGCGGGATATTCGAGGCCATGCCGACAGCAATACCGACCGTGCCATTGAGAAGGAGTTGAGGAAGTTTGGCAGGGAGCACCACCGGCTCTTCATGCACCCCGTCGAAATTCGGAATGAAGTCCACCGTGTCTTTCTCAATGTCAATGAGCATCTCCTCGGCAATCGCCTTGAGCTTCGCCTCGGTATAGCGGTAGGCGGCGGCGCGGTCGCCATCCATCGAGCCGAAGTTACCCTGGCCCCAGATCAAGGGATAGCGCAGCGAAAAATCCTGCGCCATGCGCACCATCGTGTCATATACCGCAGTGTCGCCATGCGGATGATATTTGCCGAGCACTTCACCGACGACCGTCGCTGATTTCCGGAATTTCGCTGTCGAACGCAGCCCGGTGGACCACATCGAGTACAGGATGCGGCGATGCACCGGCTTCAATCCATCGCGCACATCCGGCAACGCCCGACCGACGATGACCGACATCGCATAATCAAGATACGATTGCTTCACCTCATCGGTGATATTGCGTGCTTCAATTTTTCCAGAATGGAATGCGTTCTTTTCAGCCATAGCTAGGGTGTGGGTATAGTCTCAGCTTCGGTTCCAGTCGGTTCCTCTTTCGGCTTCAAACCCTCTTCTTCAGGATTGGGACGAGCGCGGCTATCTACTTGCTCACGGAGATACGTTTCACCCGATTTTGGCGCTTCGGTATTTAGTGACTTCTGTCCCGAGAGAATTTGATCGAGTGAAAAGTCGGAGGTTTTCGGAAGAATCCCCCAGTATCCGGTGACTGAGCCGTTGTCACAGTTTGCTTGAATGCCTCAGATACCGTAATCGACCACACAATGATGATGAAAAACATTGATGTCGCGACACAGCCAATCACGTAGCGATGACGGATATGCTCCGGCTTCGCCTTTATGTCCTCGATCCAGTTTTGGATATTCCAACGCATAGACTTTGACTAGCGACTAGTCTTTCGAGAAAAGAACGATCTCCATGTTCTTCCCCTCCAGATCCTTCTTCTTAACATTCCATTTCGCGATTGTCTCTTTCGGACAGTTGCCAATGGATTTGCAAAACGGCTTTTCATCCGGCAAAGTCGTCGACATCCCCGCGATCTTGTAATGCATCGGGATAACAGTTTTTGGTTCGAGTTTGCGCACTAAGTCATCGATAGCGCTGACCGGCAATGTATCATCACCGCCGACCGGAACAAAAAGAATGTCGATACCCGCGAGCCGTTCAATGGTTTCGGGCGTCGGTTCGACGCCAAGGGCACCGAGAAAACATATCTTCATTTCCTCCGTCTCGAAGAGAAAGATAGTGTTTTGGCCGCGCTCCTTCCCACCCTCGGTATCGCGCGCAATGGGAAAGCCCGATATGGCAACACCTTTGGCCGAGTACTCCCCTGGAGCAAAGATTTTCACCGGCTCACCCTTTATGACATCAAGCTCGGCTGCCCCCGGTGACTGATGCGAGAGAAGGACGATATGCGCCTCTCCCTGCGGTGCCCGCAGACCTGAACCTTTCTCAGGCGTGTCAGTCACAATCACGACATCCTCGGTCGCTCGGCCATTGGGTTTAGTCGTGATTTTGAAGCAATAATCGCCGTAATACTGGATATTCATAGTAAAAAAGAGTGGTTGAGTCGATTGGGATATGCCTTATAGTAGCAAGATTCCCCTCTCTTATCAAGCTGTTATTGACTGTCTTAGACCTCTCTAGAGAGCCATAATGTACCATCTTTCACGTTGATTGACTTATTTAATCACATATGCTGTAATACCGCTTCCAGTAAACAACAGTTTTTTGCGACTCACCATACCGATCCATTCACACAACGACTCGAAAGGAGTCAACTTGTCTGTAATGCTAGAGAAACCAATCAAGCCTGGTGGTAACTAACAACCACGTTCTGCCTCCCCACATGAACCTCAGGCGGGACTTTTTTTAGCTTCATTCAAGGCATTTTCACTACTTGTCAGAATATATTTCCTCTGCTAGACTGGCAGCACCTTAATTTCCGTTAAGACAACTGAATACGGGATGCTTGAATCCTGATTGAGAAGCGCATTTCTCCTGTTATTTCTTCTCTTTTAGCTCTTTTGCACCCCATTCTCGGGGTTTTAATTTTTTAGGCGTCTGCCCCACAGCCCAAACCATTACTACTATGTCCATGGCGAACAACATGACCGACCTGAAGCTGAAAAGCAATATGACGGAGCTTGAACAGCTCTATGAGACCCATTCCGCACCCATCCCAGAAATTGGCGAGGTGGTCCCGGGTGTCGTCATCCATGTCGGCTCCAGCTCAGCCCTCGTCGACCTCGGCCCGCTCGGGACCGGTATCGTCTTGGGCAAAGAGATGAAAGACGGCCTGGGCGGTGGCGTGAAGCTCCGCCTCGGTGATCAGGTCCAGGCGACCCTCATGAGTTTCGAGAACGAGGACGACATGATTGAGCTTTCCATTCGTGAGGCCTCGCATGATAAAAGTTGGGAGGATATCGAGTCGAAACTGAAGAATAAGGAAGTCGTCGGAACCAAGGTGAGCGATGCCAACAAGGGCGGCCTCATGATAGAAGTGAACGGCATCCCCGGTTTTCTTCCGGTCTCGCAGCTCGCGAGCGAGCATTACCCGCGCGTCGAAGACGGCGACAAGAACAAGATTCTCGATCTCCTGAAGAAGCTCATCGGTGAGACGCTGACCGTCCGTATCCTCGATGCCGATCGTGAAGGCGAGAAGCTCATCGTCTCCGAAAAAGCCGCGCAAAGCGAGAAGGAAAAGGAATTTCTCAACCTGCTCCACGTCGGTGATACGATCGAAGGCACAATCTCGGGGGTTGTCGACTTCGGCGCCTTTGTGAAGTTCGCCCTACCAGGGGAGCATGCCGACAAGCGCCTCGAAGGCCTCGTCCATATCTCCGAACTTGCGTGGCAATTGATCGATGATCCACGCACGATCGTGAAGACGGGTGATGTAGTCACAGCCAAGATCATCGGTATCGATGACAACCGCATCTCACTTTCCATGAAAGCCCTAAAGGCCGACCCGTGGGAAAATGTCGCAGCGCGCTACAAAGTCGGTGACCAGGTTTCTGGCACTGTCGATAAGATGAATCACTTCGGTGCCTTCGTGTACCTCGACAAAGACATCCACGGCCTGGCCCATGTCTCGGAATTCTCCGACGTCTACCCGGGCAAGAAAATGGAAGAGGTCTTCGAAGTCGGCAAAACTTATGACTGGAAGATTCTCTCCATCGAACCACGCAGCCACCGTCTGGGCCTCCTCCCGGTGAAGAAGTAAGCGTGTCAGCGCGCCCCTCTCCAGCGAGGGGCGCTTTCGTAAACGTTTTCAAATATCCCCATGAAAAACATCTTTATTATTTCCGGCCCATCGGGCGCCGGTGAAGATTCTATCATCGCCGGACTCACCGAAAAACTCCCCATCGAGCGTGTCATCACGACGACGACGCGCGCCATGCGCCCAGGGGATGCCACGGGCAAGCCATACTATTTCGTCACGCATGAAGAATTCGAGGCGAAGAAACTGGATGGTGCTTTCGTCGAATATGCTCAGGAATACAATAATCAGTGGTACGGTGTAACGAAAGACGAGCTCGAGCGCGTCGCAGCAAGTGGAAAGATCGGCATCTGGAAAATCGAGTACAAAGGCGTGATGACAGCCAAACAGCTCTTCCCCGATATCCTCGCCATCCTCATTACTGCCCCGCTCGATATCCTCGAGGTGCGGATACGGAGGCGAGATAACCCGACCGAAGCATCGGTCCAGGAGCGCATGGAGTACACCAAGCAATGGCTCAAGCACACAGACATCTATGACTACCAAGTTGAAAATGAAGAAGGTAAGCTCGACGAGGCGATTGCGCGCGTCAAGGCCATCATCGAGTCCCGTCTCACAAAGTAAATTGACGGGGAAGCTAGCAGACACACACGCTGGACTGGTTTTTGTTCGTCATTTCCAGAATCATCTGGCTCGAACCGCTCTCCTTCCGCGCGGGTCAAAGATTGTTGTCGCTGTTTCGGGTGGTCCGGATAGCATGGCCCTCCTCACCCTCCTGGCTCGTCTGCAGGAAAAACATTCCTTCGTACTTCACCTTGCGCACGTGAACTATGCCTTGCGAGGTGTGGATTCTGATCATGACGAGCAACTCGTACGAAGAATGGCACAACGATACAACCTGCCGCTCGCAGTCTATCGCCCCAAATCAAAGCCTGTACGCAATGTCGAGGCAGCCCTCCGAACGCTCCGCTACGCCTTCTTTGAACGTTTGCGGAAAAAGCTCAATTTTGATGTCATCGTGACCGCGCATACTGAGAACGATCTCGCGGAGACACTCCTCTTGAACCTCCTGCGCGGTGCTGGTACAGTCGGACTCAGCGCACTGAAACCACAGCGAGATAGACTGACGCGGCCGCTTCTCACTATTGCCCGATCAGACATCGAGACATACCTTCAGGCTGAGAAAATCCCGGCCCGCATCGACCGAAGCAACCACTCGGTACGTTTCACGCGAAACCGTATCCGCCATGAGCTCATTCCACTCCTTCAAACCTTCAACCCAGCTATCGTCGCGACACTCGCCAAAACAAGTGCTCATCTCGGCCAGCAGACTGCCCCATCCCCCATCCTTTTCCTCCAACACGGGACGGGCCCAGCCCGGATCATTACGTTTTCGCGAAGCGCTTTTCTTAATCTGACTGAAGCGGCGCAGAGGGCCACACTCTATCAACTCTTCCGCTCCTGTGATCCGACTCCAGCCGCCGTCACTGAGCGCTTTATGAACGAGCTCACCCAGGCGATCCGAAGCGCCAAACCCAAGCGCCAAACTGTGCTCTCTCGACGCTTGAGCATTCTCTGCTATCGTGATAGAGTAGAGCTCAATCTCAAAGCGCTCCCGAAGCGCCAAACCGTAGAATAATTCGCGATAATAGTTACCTCTCTATGGATAAGCTGATGAAGAATATCGGTCTCGTCGTCTTTCTCTTCCTCATGCTCTCGGGTGTCATGATTCTTTACTCGTCACCAGAGAAGCGACCCGCTGACGTATCGTTTTCCGAACTCGTGACGCAAATCAACAGCGGTGCAGTCAAGGAAATCATCGTGACCGGCAACACGCTCGAGATCACCAAGACTGATGATACCAAGCAGAAGGCGAGCAAAGAATCAGAGAGCTCGCTCACTGAGACGCTGGCCAATTACGGAATCGACCAAGAGAAATTCAAATCTGTTTCTGTTTCCGTAAAGGAAGATACGGGCTTTGGCTACTGGCTCTTGACGCTGCTTCCTTTCATCCTCCCCTTTCTGCTCATCTCAGCGTTCATCTGGTTCATGATGCGCCAGGCTCAGCGCGGCAATGCCCAAGCGCTTAATTTCGGGATGAGCCGAGCGCGCGTTGTCGATCCCAAAGATAAGAAAAAGCGCATCACTTTCAAAGATGTCGCCGGCGCGGTTGAAGCCAAGCAGGAACTCATGGAGATCGTTGAATTTCTGAGTCAGCCAAAGAAATTCCTCTCCATGGGTGCCAAGATTCCAAAAGGTGTGCTGCTTCTCGGCCCGCCCGGGACGGGCAAGACTCTCATGGCCAAGGCAGTCGCTGGCGAAGCCGGCGTTCCGTTCTTCAATATCAGCGGTTCTGAGTTCGTTGAGATGTTCGTCGGCGTCGGTGCCAGTCGCGTCCGCGATCTGTTCAAGCAGGCGAAGAAAAACGCGCCTGCCATCGTCTTCATCGATGAGATCGACGCGGTGGGTCGACATCGCGGCGCCGGTCTCGGCGGCGGCCATGACGAGCGCGAACAGACCCTGAATCAGATTCTTGTGGAGATGGATGGGTTCGAGACAGACCAGAGCGTCATCGTCATCGCTTCGACCAACCGGCCGGACGTCCTTGATCCGGCCCTGCTCCGTCCCGGTCGTTTTGATCGCCGTGTCACCATGGATCTTCCCGACATCAATGAGCGCGACGCGATCCTGAAAATCCACGTAAAGAACAAGCCGCTGGCGAGCGATGTAAACATGCGGCGCCTGGCCGAACGCACACCTGGATTCTCCGGTGCTGACCTCGCGAATCTCGTCAATGAAGGAGCGATCCTCGCCACTCGCCGGAATCGCAAGGACATCGGGATGCAAGAGTTGGCTGAGTCAATTGAGAAAGTCATTCTCGGCCCCGAACGCCGGAGTCGCGCCATCAATGAAAAGGAACAGAAAGTCATCGCCTATCACGAAGGTGGCCATGCGCTTGTCGGCGCAAGTCTCGAGAACGCTGATCCAGTCCATAAAGTGTCAATCATTTCCCGCGGCCACGCTGGCGGCTACACCCTCGCAGTACCGACCGAGGACAAGACACTGCATACCGATCGCTACTTCTACGATGAATTAGCCGTCCTTTTGGGTGGTTACGCCAGCGAGAAACTCATCTTTGGCGATATCAGCACCGGACCCTCAAATGATCTCGAGCGTGCGACGCAGATGGCCCGCAACATGGTCACTCGCTATGGTATGAGCCGTCTCGGTGCCAGAACATTCGGCAAGAAAGAGGAGCTCGTCTTCCTTGGTCGTGAGATGCATGAGGAACGCAACTATTCTGAGGAGACCGCCCGTTCAATTGACTCCGAAGTCTCACGCCTCGTAGATGAAGCCTTCGCTCAGGCTACCAAGATTCTCACGGAAAAACGCGTCGTACTCGACCGAATTGCAGCCACGCTGCTCGAAAAAGAGACAATCGAGAAGGATGAGTTCGAAGCGCTGGTCGCTGGTCCGACGGTAGCGTCCCCAGCGACGGCCTAGCCTGTCTCCTATGCCCGAAACGGCATCACTCGTCGTTATCACCAGAAACGCTCTCCAACTGGTCCGTAAAATCCGTCGGGGCTGGCGCTTCGTACTGCCTGCCGGCCTCCTCATCATTCTCGGATCGATTAACCCTATCGCTCTGCCTCCTTCGATTGACCCGAGAAGCGCTCTTTTCCGGAGACTGGTTTTTCACTCCTGAGGGCCGACAGCTCTCTTTTCTCATCGGCCTCTCTTTCTGTCTATCTCTCGGTCAGGCGCTCGTCCGCGGGCCAATGCTGATCGCCCTCAATCAGACGGCTACAAGGGATGAAAAATCAAGTGATCCCTCCGCCCGCCCAGGCTGGATCCGCGCTGCTTTCCTCTCGCTTCTTTTCCAAATCGCTTTCTGGTGTTTACTCTGTATCCTTGGTCTCATACTCTTTCTCCCATCGTATACCGCGTGGATTATCAATCAGGAGAGTTTTCCTGTTCTCACCGAAATGGCGCTCATTCTGTTTCTCACGCTTGCCGTCTATCTATTTTTCATCAAGGAGCTGGCTTATTTCTTTGCTCTCTTCAGTAAAATCAGCCTCCCCACATCAATCGATCTCGGGGCGCGCTTGTTTCGCAAGTATTCCTTCGCCACCGTCCTCTTTATATTCTATGCCTCCCTCCTTGCCTTACTTGTTATCGTTCTCATTGATTCTCTCCTCGCCCCTATCCGCTTGATTTTACCCGAGCCAATCCGTCAACAGGCTGTAAGTCTCGTCGGGGTTCTCCTTTTTGGCTACTATTCACTTTTTGATCAGTCCCTGAGACTTGTATTCTTCCGCTCTATCGCCGCACCTCCGAAACGTCGGGCGAGCAAGGAACCGCTGACGAAACCGGCAGAGAGTGCGCCCGGCATCACACCGGTTTAGTTTGTTATTCTGCACGATTGTGCTACAGTATTTTCTGTGTTTCCAATTGCATCACGGTTAGCTCAAGCGTTTCAATCTGCAATTCATTTGGACAATTAGCTCAGTTGGTTAGAGCGTCACATTGACATTGTGAAGGTCACTGGTTCGAATCCAGTATTGTCCACCACGCGAGGGTATCTGAACTGTTTTCCGCTGTCACGTATCTTCATTTTGCCCGCCTGTACAGCTCTCCCCCAGTATTAAGCAAGAGGGGCTTTCGCACGTAACAAAAACCGGCCCTTCAGAGAGCCGATATTTTCCATGCCCCAGATGGAATCGGGATGAATCCGTCAGCAACCATTTAATCCAGCCTCGCCCCGGCAGCCAGGTACGGGATTGAAATTCACCACCGACTGCTGAACACCGGTGTACTTCCCATTGTTCGCACCTCGTTGCTGGCTGACATTCCGTAGAAACTGTGCTCCTGGACCAAGTTCTTTCATCAGATTTCGCCGTTCGCCCTGCAATTTCTTATCAACATTTCCGAGTTCGCGCGAAACGACTTTTGCGACCTCTTCAAAGCCGCGTTGATAAATATTATTGAGAGCTTGATTCGCAAAAGCCCCAGCAGCCGCCGCTAACAGCTCGCCCCATTTCTGCGATCCGGTTATCATTTGAAACGGAAGATTTTGTGCTGCTCCCGTAACATCAGCGATGATTGACCCGGGCGAGATGATTTTTCCGTTGACCTCCACCCCAGTGAATCCCTTGCCCGCAATGGCCCGCGTTTTGGCTAGCTCTTGATTTGCCGCGCGTTGCCGTTGGGCGGCATCTTTCATGTACTGACTCATACCGAGTGGATTATTGCAGTTGGAACCGATCGTAGCATTCATCACCCGCCAGTCGCCATTCCCGAGTGAGCGCACGACATCCGTCGAGTATTGGTCCAGATTGTACTGGCAATTATCCCGTGCGAAAGCAGCGTTGACTTCCAAATTAAGATAATTCAAATAGTTCATCCCGAGGCGTTGAACGCTGCCACCAGCGATGATATAGTTGAGGGCTGAATTTTTGCCGCCTGTCGCAGTCGTCAGGAGATCATTCACATAGATAAGCGACTCATCCAACGCGGCACCGTAGATATAGGCTTTGTAATCTGTGATAAAAGCAGGTTTTTTGGTCGATCCACCAGCGACAAGTCTGTTCGCCGCATCTCGCGCGAGGGTAACTGCGACTCTCTTCGCGATACCAAAAAGTACTGCCTGAATTTGCTCCCAGATAACTTCCAAAACCTGCTTCAATAACCCGGAAGCGATACTCTCACCCCAGACTCCGGCACGGGCCGGAAGCGGAGCCGCGGTTGTAAAAATCACAGCTCCGATAAGCACCGAGGCGATGTATTTTTGGATTCTATTTTTTTTCTGTGTTTGAATCGGTCGCATATGCCAACATCAGATGTCCAATGGTATATTGGTAATCCCAAAGGCAGTAAGCTGAGATTGCATTTCTTCCATAAAGGTTCCCAGCGACATCAGAAAACCTTGAACTTTCGAAAACATATACATTTGGCCAAGTGGATCACTCGTAGATACCGAAGCCTTGACCGTATCTTTCAGATTCGAAGCAAAGGTCAACATCTTGATTGTCTTCACATGTGTCGCCAGCATACTCTCTGGCACCTCGACTTGATTCACCTCATCCAGCGCATTTTGTGCGCGCTCTTCGATTTTATCAAGATAAGAATAATTTCCCGAAAGTAATCCGAGTACCATCTGATTGCCGGCGTCAAGCGCGAAGTTCTTCAGTCCCGCTGTATCACGTATCTGGACTGGCGCGTTCGATATGAGGATATAGCTCGTGAGGGTCAGATACTCGACTACATCCTGACGATTCTGCTCCTCCTTCTCATCATCTGACAATTTTGTCGAAAGCGGTTTAATTTCAATGTCCGAAATATCCACGTCCGGCAGCACGATCTCTTCTTGACTCGCCGCCATGACATTTGCCATCACGGTACTCAGATCTTCGCTGGTGATTTCCGAACTTCCCACACTTTCAGAATCAGATCCCCCTTCAGCATTTTTGGACTTCTCGGTCACGAGCGCCGCTAATTCCTCAGAAGCTTTCGCTGTCAAATTTACTGTTCCAACTGCAGAGTCTGATTCAGCTACATCAAGAGACTCTTCTGACACTACTCTGTCACCGGGTGCCGGCTTCAGCGGGTCAAAGCCGCCCTCGATTTCAACACCATCACTGTAGCTGTCTCCATCCGTATCCGCGACCTCCGGATCCGTCCCATAGACTTTTTCCTCATCACTCGAGAGACCATCCTTGTCAGCATCATCAAAAACTGTTGTTTCTATTGTGGACGATTCATCCGCGGCAACAAACAAAGCCGTACTGAATAAACAAAGAAATCCAAACACGAACACGCTCCAACGCAAATTGTTTTTTGTTTGCGATACTCCCATATGAGTAGAGTATATCACAACAAGATTATTGCAATACCGCGTATTTCATTTGCACAACAGATTTTCCTCTTGATGTTACTACACGAATATTTTTCGGGCCAACTGATCTAATCTAAGCTGATACTCTGGACTGAAATTAGCATTCAGTGAGTCATCAAAAAATTCATTCCACACCGTACAGCACAAGCAGTCCAGTGTTAGTAACTTTATCGCTCGTATAATCTACAATCATCTATATGTATCTCGAGTGATGCATGATTATGCAATCTAATATATTATGTCATCATAATGTCATCTTGTCAATCCTTATAGTAACTAGTGTAATTCCAAGCGCCAAGATAAATTGTCCTTGATATATATCCCATGGATAGTGATCAGTTACGATTATATACACAAGAAATATACTTAGTAGATAATGCTGTCTCAATGTTTCACGTGGAACGCTTCTGAAAAATCTATAGATAAATATTGAAAAAACTATGAGTCCAACTATCCCCAACTCGACTAGGACTATATATGGCACAAAATGAATTGGTTCATAATTCCACCAATTCAAATAATCTGTATTAGTGTAGTAACTTAGCCTATAGGATCCAATTCCTGAGCCAAGTTTAGTGATTTTTGTACTACTGAGTTGCTCAGAGAACTGAGTGAGTCTAGTTCTATATGACTGCACAGAGTCTCTTATAAGTAGTGTTTGAAAAACTAGCACTAGTAAAAATAGAACTACAATCAGGACTCTATGTTTCACGTGGAACAATATATTCCAATTAGATCTTGCATAAAAATACGTCACTAGTAGACCGAAATATGCGAAAATTGCTAGTTTTGACTGCGCTACCAGAATTGTAAGAAATGAAATGACTGACACTACTATTAAAATTCTTTGTTTCACGTGGAACAAACTCCCAAACTCCAATAAATACACAAAAACTAGCAAGGCGTAGGCACTAAGTACATTTGGATGTGGAAATGTTCCATATCCACGTAATAGAGTGAAGCTAAAAATATTCGATTTTGCAATATTCTGGGCGGCAGTTCCCAAATTTGACTCATTTAAATAATTGAGTCCAATTGATTCAAAATTTATAACCTGAAGGCAGGATATGATCAGTTGAATAAATAGACTTAAAGACAAGATAACAGCGACTTCCTTTATGACTATTGTTCCACGTGAAACAACCAGATCAATGAACATTAATCCAAAAGAAAAAAGAAACATTAAATGAAAAATAGCTGCAATGCTCAAAATGGCATCAATAGATAAATATATCCCAATGAGTAAATATAGTACTCCAATATATAATATAAAATGTTCCACGTGGAACTTCCAACGAGCTACGTTACTACATATTGACTTTATATCGAATTCATTGCTTTGTATTTTGATGAGTAAGGCTAGAAGAAGCAAAATCTCACCAAAATATAGTGAGATGTCCATGTATTCATTGAATCCACCTGTGGATTGAGCACTACTAGGTATAAATATATAGCGCCAGGAAAAGGGTATTTGCCAAATATAGACATAAATCAAAATGTGATAAAACCTATTAAATGGTAAATTTATGGCTTGCATAAGGGTTCTCTAGTATACCGTAGGTGAGAAAAAAATCTAGTCTTACATTGACGAAACAATATATATAGATATGATTGTAAGATACCACCTTAGACTCTTAAGGGGCTTGAGGTTAGGAAGTTAATAGTAGGTATGTTCCTGTGATCGTAGTATTGAACTCGAAGTTCACGTAGACCGCACATTTTTTTGGGCCATTAGCTCATTTGGTAGAGCACTTCCATGGCATGGAAGGGGTGACCGGTTCGAATCCGGTATGGTCCACTTATACAAGCTGAGGGATATATTCATGATGACTTATCCTCAAGTTATCCACAGCTTTGCTGAAACACATACTTGGCTTGCCAGAGCGATGGTTTTCCTTTACAGTGACCACTCGCCCCTGTAGCTCAATGGATAGAGCTATCCCGTCCTAAGGGAGAGATCTAGGTTCGATTCCTGGTAGGGGCACACTATGCATGACAGAATCACGCAATTGAATGATCTGATCCGGGACACGCTCTCCGATCTTATAGTTCGCGAATTGTCACTGAAGCACGGGGTCATCCTGACGGTGACACGTGTTTCAACTGCACGGAATTTGCGCTCCACTCATGCTTCAGTCAGTGTTTTTCCTGAAGGTGAACGCGACTATGCGATGAAGACACTTGTCCATGAATGTCGTCAGCTGCAAAAGTTTCTTCACCGCAGACTTTCGACCCGCCCTTTGCCGAAACTCTTCTTTGAGTTAGACACGACAGAGGAGCATGCCGATGTCGTCGAACATCTTCTCCGGGATATACGTGAGTCTGACACTCATGATGCATCAAAGGAGCCTTAGTATGAGATTTTTCGGCAAAGAATTTAAGACGTTGCATTTTGTCATTGACAGGGCAGCATCTGTTCTGCTCGTTGCACACAAGCGTCCGGACCCGGATACCGTCGGCGCGAATTTCGCATTGAAATATTATTTAAGGATCTGGGAAAAACAGTAACAATCGCCTGCTACGATCCATTTCCCGAGATGTTGGCGAGTCTCTTTCCACATGAAACATTCTATCATCCCGATCAACTGGATCTTACAGTCATTCGATGCAGTCATTGCTGCTGATTCAGTCGATAGGGGCTTTCATTTGTTCGCGGATCGTTTCGATGAACGGCAGGTCGTGGCGCTCATCGATCATCACCCCGATATCTCGCTTTCAGCCGATATTATCATGATTGATCCGCACTATTCTTCCTCGAGTGAGTTGGTGTATCTCTATTTCCAGCAGACTCAGGCGCATATCAACAGAGACATCGCGACGGCGCTACTCACAGGCATCCTCTTCGATACCGGTAATTTTCAGCACTCGTCCGTTTCGCCACAGGTGATGGATATCGCATCGCAACTGATGAAGCTCGGCGCGCCCCTCACAAAGATCTCGAGTACCATTTTCACGAACAAGAACATCTCGGCCATGAAGCTCTGGGGCAAGGCTTTTGAAAAAGCGAAGTTTCTCCCGCAGTCAGGACTCCTTGTCACTGCCGTCACGCGCTACGACATCGACGAATGCGAAGCAACATCGGACGATATTTACCAGGTCGCCTCCATCCTCTCGACCGTGCCTGAGGCGCGGTTTGCGCTCGTTTTATCGGAGCGCGATGAAGAGACGGTGCGGGGAAGTTTGCGCGCATCCGAACATCATGGCGTTGATGTTTCGGCTATCGCGCATCGGTTTGGCGGCGGCGGACATAAACTCGCGAGTGGTTTCGAAGTGAAAGGAAAGATCGTTGAGACTGCTGAGGGCTGGCATGTGATGTAATCATCTCAAGAGCATGCAAAATAAAACGGATCAACTGAAGATTTTGAACGCCCGCATGGCAATCGAATGCCCCTGTACGCTGCGCGAGACGGCGACGCAGGCCGTGCCGGGGGACGGAAGCGCTTTCGCCGAGATCATGTTTGTAGGTGAAGCTCCGGGGAAAAACGAGGATATCCAGGGGGATACCCTTTGTCGGTGCTGCAGGAAAGTTTCTCGCTGAGATGCTTGGCACGATCAACCTGAAACGTGCGGATATTTATATCACGAATGTCGTGAAGTACCGCCCACCGAACAATCGCGATCCCAGTCCTGATGAGATCGAAGCCTGCATGCCCTGGCTCCATGAACAGATCGGGATTATCGAACCCAAGATCATCGTCACCCTCGGTCGCCATGCGCTGGAGCATTTTATTCCAAACAAGAAAATCTCCGAAGTCCACGGCCAGGCCTTCCGCCGGACCTTCGACGATATCGGGCCGCAGGTGTTTTTTGCGCTCTATCATCCGGCCGCAGCACTCTACAACGGCGGCATGCGTCGAACGCTCATCGAGGATTTCAAAAGGATTCCGAAAGTAGTGGAGAAGATCAAAACCGGGAAAACATAAGGTCCCGATCACGCGGGTTTTTACTCGCACCTATTCTTTTCGATTCAACGTAAAGAAGACGACTTCCTGCGCCGTACCAAAGCGCTGCGGCGGGCCCCAACTGCCGGCCCCGCTCGTCGTATAAACAAGGCTGTCGCCATATGGTTGCAGTCCGAAATCAAAGCCCTTGTAGACTATCCCCGTCACGAGATTGAAGGGCCACATCTGTCCTTTGTGTGTATGACCATGCAGGGTGAGATCCGCCCCGCCAGCGACAAGCTGCCCGATGTTGCGCGGCACATGCTTGAGCGCAATAGTCGGAAGACTCTGGTCAACCATGAGGTGGAGCATGATCATCTCTGTCGCCTCAGGCGTACGCGTTGTGACGAAATCGAGTCCAACTATCTGCAATCCGTCGACAACCTCACGCCGATCATTGATAACGCGGAAACCGGCCGCCTGGAGTGAGCGGAGAAAACCGATAGTGTCTCCGTATTCCTCATGATTGCCAGAAACAAAATAGGTTGGGACGCGCGAGGCAATTGACTTGAAAGGAGCCGTCACAAGATCCGCCTCGACTGGCGGCCCATCAAAAAAATCTCCGCCCATCAGAATCAAAGCCGGGTTCTCAGCTTCGAGGAGCTTCACGATGTCCTCGGCCGTCCGTTCACGGTGGACATTGCCAAAATGAGAGTCGGCGAAAAAAGCGATTTTCTTTCCCACCCACTGAGGAGGGAGGTAAGGGAGTGCCACGGTATGGTGCTTGGGAAAGATCTGAAAACCATTCCAAAGCGCGAACCCATTAAAAGCCATCGCACCCATGAAAAAAAGAAACGCAACCCATGGAGAAAGCAGGCCACCTGACGTCTCGGTGAGCAGCGAAGCAAGGGAAATAGCGACTGCTGCGAGAAAAAGAAAATGTATCGTACCGAGCCACATGGCTGCATAGGAGTAGAGCGTCCGAGCGACAATACCAGGTGCGAAACGTGTCAGGAGATTGGAAGTGAGGAACGAAAAGGATAAGACCATTAGCAACACGAAAAAGATTATCCGTGAATGCCCGATGAGCGGCCAATAACTATCAAGGGTACGCCAGACCACCCAATGAACGAAAGTGATGAGCGACTGAACAACAACAAGAAAAGCGGCGATACCCATATGTTTTTGTCTGTGTGTATTGTAGCAAACCAGGCCTACGAACTCGGTATCGTTGTGGGCGGGGAGGGACTTGAACCCTCATGCCTATTGGGCACAACATTTTAAGTGTCGCGTGTATACCATTCCACCACCCGCCCATGTTGTAAAGTGTATACCATTCCACCACCTTGCCTACCGGCTGGCTGGCGCGGCACGTATGTGAGGCCAGAAGGAGAGTCGAACTCCTGTACGAGGTTTTGCAGACCTCTTCCTAACCGCTCGGACATCTGGCCAGACGAAACATTGGCAGCCTAGCAAGGGCCCAACCGGGCGTCAACAATATAGCACAGGGGGCCGTACGACCCCCTGTGCATTAGTCGACAATTTCAGCTTGGAGATGCCGGCGACCAAAGGCAAATGCCTCGCTCTTTGTCTCCACATAGATGTCAAAATGATTGCCTTTAATTGCACCACCACGATCTTCACAGCGGAATTCGCCTAAGCCTTCTATAGCAATCTTGGCGCCAAAAGGATAGTTCGGGGGGCAGGCAAGAGTGCGGTCTTTAGTGACTTTTAGACCCGAGGCCGTGATACCATCATTTTTTCCACACTCATCGGCCGCGGCCGTATATGCTGAAGCATTGATAGTGAGGCGCTGGCCAGTCTGAAGTTTCGCCCATAAATGGGACTGCTTATTTTTCCAACGGGCAAGTTTCTTCTCATCGCCAGTCAGTTCGCCATTCGCTGTGACCGCTGCTTTGTTATGTTCCACCCCAAAGGCCCAAATGAAGAGCAGGGGATCTGACGCGATGTCATACCGAACGGGGATAATTGGCATCTCCTGGCTCGCCATCGAAGCTGAAGCGACGGGCGTAAACGCTGCTAGTGAAAGCACAATTAATATTAGGGCCGGGAATAAATACATAGATTACCTTTACACATAAGCCGGGGCAAGGGAAGTTTCATAGAATAGGTCCTCGCCACCGGGTCAGCCTTTTTGCACGACTGAATATAGTATCATATATTTATAGTTCTGTCAATGATTCCAGTATGTTGGAGATTTTTCAGAGTCATAAACTCTGTACTAAACAGAATAGGGCTTATATAAGCCCTATTGACGCACAATGAAAGGTGTGTCAAAATCTCTTGGCAGCTAATGATGTTTCAGGCTGTTTTTTGTTCACTAACAATCGGAGAAGCAACAGATGTCTATTAATGCACAGGAACGACTCCTCATCGTGCTGAGGGGTACTGGAGACAGCCCTACTGCACCACACAAGAGCATGACTGCCCACACCCTCACCGCGACCATCCATACGCTCTTTCCGGATCGCTCCTACAACTTTGGTACCGTTGTCCTCTACATGGGACGACTCAGAGACCGATTCATGGTCAGTGTTGTCTACCAAAACAGCGAACTGCACTATCGTTTGACCCGGGCCGGCCTGGATGAAGCTATCCGGTGCTGGAATAAGCGGACGGAACTTGGCTATCAAGCACCAAGAAAAGCTCGTGAGGCAGCCAAAGCCGAGTCAGAAATCACTCCTACATCTACCTAGACATGTCATTGCGCAGCGGCGCTAACAAAGCGGGGTACTCTGTCGAGTACCCCGCTTTTCCATTTTTTTAGTCTATTGGATGACTTCGCGCAGAATCTTGATGGCTTTCTCTGGTGTCGTGAGCGCTTTCACGAGATAGAAATGCGTTTCAAATTGGCCGACTTTTTTGTAGGTCTCCTCATCATCGACATTGGAGAGTATAACGACCGGAATCCGGCGGAGTTCGGTGTCTGCACCTAATTCCTCCAATACCTCAAAGCCGTTTTTCTTCGGCATTTGAAGATCGAGGATGATTGCCTTTGGCCGATGCTCTCGAACGACTTGGAGACCCTCTTCACCATCCTTCGCCAATACGGCGTCGAAGCCTTCACGGTTCAAGTTAAGGAGATAAATCTCCCGGAGATCAGCATCATCATCGATGACGCACACTTTCGGTCGCACGAAAGGATTTTCATCCATAGTATAATCAGTATATCACATCACATTTGTATAACTCATGTGACGGGTATGCTTGACCTCTATGGCTTGGAATGCGCTGACGGCTGATGAAGCGAACATAATTGTTGGGCAGGGAACTGAGGCGCCGTTCTCCGGTGTGTATGATGCATTCTTTGCGCCCGGCACCTATGTCTGTCGGCGCTGTAATGCTCCGCTTTATGATGCTCGGACAAAATTTGATGCTGGCTGCGGCTGGCCGGCTTTTGATGCTGATTTCCCGGATGCAGTGAAGCGCCTGATAGATGCTGACACATCCCGCACTGAGATCCGCTGCGCTCACTGCGACGCTCATCTGGGCCATGTTTTCTTAGGCGAACATCTGACCGATAAAGATTCCCGCCACTGCGTGAACTCATTGTCGCTACGCTTCATTCCAAGCGGGAATGAACTACCGCCCGTACTCGATGGTAATAAATAGAGTTATGGCGCTCAAAAAAGCAGTACTCGCTGGCGGCTGCTTCTGGTGCACCGAGGCGATCTATAAACGACTGCGCGGCATTATCTCCGTCATCCCTGGCTACGCTGGCGGTACGACCGAAAACCCAACATACGAAGAGGTCTTGAGCGGAGCAACCGGACATACGGAGTCGATCGAAATAGAATATGATCCAGCACTCATCACTTATGAAAAGATCCTCAGTATTTTTTTCTACACGCATGATCCGACAACCTTGAATCGGCAGGGTGCAGATGTCGGCACACAGTATCGCTCGGCAGTCTATTATCGAGACGAGAGGGAACGTGAGACTGCTGAATGCCTCGTAAAGGAACTGGCGGACAAAAAAGCCTATGCCGATAAAATTGTCACGGAGATAGCTCCGTTTACAAATTTTTATCCCGCCGAAAACTATCACCGCGACTACTATGATCGTAACCGATCGCAGAGCTATTGCAGCTTCGTCATTGACCCGAAGATCGCGAAGTTCCTAAGAGAATATGCTAGCGATGTGAAAGACGCATTCAAAAAATAGTGTCCGCCGCGTAAGAAAGACGTCACTGAGGGTGAAGGTGCCGCCCTTCTTTTTTTGAAGATCCTTAGCCTATGTTCCTCTGTCCGTCTGACGCCATTCCGGAAGCGCGGCCATCTTTTTCTCGAGAGCAGAAGCCGGACGCAGCGCCCGCTCATTCGCTCGCGGGACCAGCGGATAATGCCGTGAGGCATCGAGTGCTTCAGCGATGTGGGAAAGGTTTTCTTCACTCGTCACCCAGCCAGAGCTGAAACGCGAAAGATTGAAAGGACGCGAATAGGTCCGAAGTGTCTTCCGGCCCGTCGTTGTCATAAAATATTCATGAAAATACGACAGGGCAAGTTCGCGCACGGTCCGGTAGATCGGATCGCGATACCGGAGTACGCCGTGATTGGTCTTGCTGAGCGCGCCCCAGAAGCCGTTTTTTCGGAACAGCGTCACGACATGATCAAAGTCATAGTGCAGCGAGCGGAGATCGAGGAGGAGCGGCTCCGCGCCATGATGCCAGAGTGCAGCGGCCGCAAGGCACGCCGCTTCGATACAATGTGCTTTACCCTCGCGGATCACGACGCGTGGAGAATAGAATGTTTGCCCCTGCTTTTCAAAATTGAAAGGGAGCGAATCAAGATAATCCTGAATGCGCTCAGGCGTTGAGAGTTTCCGGAGGAGCGCTGATTCTGTTTTCGTTAGAATGGACATGCGTCTAGTATAGCGGAAAAGAGAAACGGAATACGTAAGTCATGAAGAACGTTTGGCACAGACTAGTAAATTGGGAAAGAAATATTCGCAATTCCATGAGTACCAGGGTGTCCATCCTAACCCTCACTCCTCTTTTAAGAAGGCGACTGTTTAAGTAACGGTGTGATGCCTCTTACGGAAGAGACTGTCCCATCTTCACCACCGCCCCGCCACTCCGTTCGTAGTATTCCAAGACGAGGGTGTGACTGCCCGCCGTCAAGGCCTGAGTCACCTGATAAGCCGTCGGTGGCTGGTCAATCCAATGGTCGAGGATGAGAGCACCATCCACGTAGAGCCGGACGCCGTCGTCGGCCGTAATCTCGAAAAGGTAGTTCCCCGCTATGAAGGTAGCGGTCTGTGTGAAGCGAGCCGAGAAATTATCAATCGGTACCACTCCATCAGGCGATCCGCCACCCCAGTCGAAATTGATGGCCATATCAGTGCGAGTCAGAGACGGGGTGCCCGAGAGTGTCTGGTTCGGGAAGAATTCGGAGGTGAATCCGGTGGTCGGTACAGGGGGTGGGGTGGTACCAATCTTGGCATAACTTGCCTTGGCGACCGCACCTCCGGTCCGCTCATAAAAATCCACTCGGAGCGCATGCGTACCCGCCGTCACAACGACGTCTGCGGTATGAATTGTCTCAGCATGATCGTTCCACTGATCGATAACGGAGGCGCCATCCAAAAAGACGCGGATACCGTCATCGCTTGCTGTTGTGAAACGATAGGTGCCGGCTTCGAAGGTATCGTTTTTTGTCCACTGCGCGACGAAATGGTCCACACTGACAAGGGAATTAGGTGAAATGTCTCCCCAGTCGAAATCGATGGCTGTCTCGTTTTGCGTCAAGGTCGGGGGAGTAACTGGAATTGCGGGAGCAGCTCCGGCAGCGGGCGTATTCCAATAGCTCCCTACCCAGACAGTCGAGGGAGGGGGGACAGTACCTCCAACTTTTGTAAATCCGAACTGTGCCACCGCCCCGCCAGCATTCTCGTAATACTCCACTCGCAGAACATGACTCCCCGCTGTAAGAGAACGAGTCGTTGTATATGTTGTTGGACCCTGGTCGATCCAGTGGTCGATAACAGCGACATCATCCACATAGACCCGAATGCCATCATCCGCTGTCGCCGTAAACTCATAATCGCCGGCTGTGAAAGTTTCAGTTTTGGACCAGCGAGCCGAGAAATTATCAATCGGTACCACTCCATCAGGCGATCCGCCACCCCAGTCGAAATTGATGGCCATATCAGTGCGAGTCAGAGACGGGGTGCCCGAGAGTGTCTGGTTCGGGAAGAATTCGGAGGTGAATCCGGTGGTCGGTACAGGTGGTGGGGTGGTACCAATCTTGGCATAACTTGCCTTGGCGACCGCACCTCCGGTCCGCTCATAAAAATCCACTCGGAGCGCATGCGTACCCGCCGTCACAACGACGTCTGCGGTATGAATTGTCTCAGCATGATCGTTCCACTGATCGATAACGGAGGCGCCATCCAAAAAGACGCGGATACCGTCATCGCTTGCTGTTGTGAAACGATAGGTGCCGGCTTCGAAGGTATCGTTTTTTGTCCACTGCGCGACGAAATGGTCCACACTGACAAGGGAATTAGGTGAAATGTCTCCCCAGTCGAAATCGATGGCTGTCTCGTTTTGCGTCAAGGTCGGGGGAGTAACTGGAATTGCGGGAGCAGCTCCGGCAGCGGGCGTATTCCAATAGCTCCCTACCCAGACAGTCGAGGGAGGGGGGACAGTACCTCCAACTTTTGTAAATCCGAACTGTGCCACCGCCCCGCCAGCATTCTCGTAATACTCCACTCGCAGAACATGACTCCCCGCTGTAAGAGAACGAGTCGTTGTATATGTTGTTGGACCCTGGTCGATCCAGTGGTCGATAACAGCGACATCATCCACATAGACCCGAATGCCATCATCCGCTGTCGCCGTAAACTCATAATCGCCGGCTGTGAAAGTTTCAGTTTTGGACCAGCGAGCCGAGAAATTATCAATCGGTACCACTCCATCAGGCGATCCGCCACCCCAGTCGAAATTGATGGCCATATCAGTGCGAGTCAGAGACGGGGTGCCCGAGAGTGTCTGGTTGCTAAAATATTCCGCCGCATACCGCTGTGCTTCAGTGAAGACCGCGGTGTATGTCGTGTCGCTTTCGGGCGTGATAAGAGTCCTTGCCTGTGCACCGCCATCGAGCCAATGATTGAACTGATAGGAAATGCCGTCCTTTGCTTGAGGTGACGGAACACCGAGCTGCCGTTCAAAACCAACAACACCCGTTATCGTCCGAGGTGCCTGATAGGGACTTCCCTCGAGACTGATGGCGAGTCCAGACGGAACAGTCTGAAACGTCATATCGCTTTTCAGTGGATAAATATTGACTGACTGCGTCGCTGACAGACCATTGGTGTCAGTCGCGGTAGTCCTGATCTCGTACCAAATATTGCTGGCTGCTTCACCACTTTTTGGAAGCCTGAACTCATTCGTTCGACCAATCAAGTTCGAGAGGAAGGGATGGATATGGGTATCGTGATGGAGCACCACATCAGTCAGAATGGCAGCATCATTCAGGTCGTTCCCGACACCATCAATCGCTGCCGCCTGATAGCGGATGAGGTCTCCGGCACGGAACGTATCCCCATCATTGGGGGCTGCGAGCGTCACGATTGGTGGAAAACCAACCTGAACTGCAATCGGTATCGCCTGAGCAAAATTTAGCCCGTCGCTCACAGTGAGTTGCACCGTGTAGGTTCCTTGCGCAGTAAAGACCTTAGATGGATTCGGATTGGTTGATCCCGTCCCATCGCCGAAATCCCAAGCATACGTGAGCGCATCACCGTCTGGATCGCTTGATCCAAGACTGGAGAACCCCACTGTGAGTGGCTCGATGCCTTTGACCACATCGGCGCTCGCATTCGCGATGGGCAGATGGTTATCCGTCGCATAGGTGATGCGATAAAGCCGACCGGGAAAATATGTGACATAGTAGATTGATCCGTCCTGCGCGGTCTTCAGATCAACGACGCTTCCCGCATTCGTGTCGAAGTCAAAGACGCCGGCATTGTGCCCTTCGCCATCGAGATGCATATACCGGATGAAACCTTGGGCATAATCACTGAAAAAAAGCGCGCCTCGGTATGTTTCCGGAAACATAGTCCCCCGATAAATTGGGCCGCCGGTCACCGCTGCACTCTGGCCATTGTGGTTATAGGTGTACTCCGGATCAACAAAACCAGCACAAACAGCGATGCACTCCCCCTCATGGAGAGGCCAGCCATAATTAGCTCCTTTACGAACGAGGTTGATTTCTTCCCAGGTAAAATTTCCGACATCGCCCACATAGAGCCGATCTGTCGCGCTATCGAATTGAAACCGCCAGGGATTACGGAGTCCATAGGCGAAAATCTCACCGAGCGCTCCCGGGGTGTTTACGAACGGATTATCGCTCGGGATAGTACCATCCTTATTGATGCGGAGAATCTTTCCGTGCGGATTGTCGAGCTGCTGCGCGAGCGGGGGATTACCGTTATCGCCGACCGCGAAATACAGTTTCCCATCGGTGCCGAACCGGATGCTGCCTCCGACGTGAAGTAACTCTGAGGGAAAGGCTGTCTGATAGAGGATGAAAGGGTCTTCGGTTGCGGTGTCCCCGGAGGCGTCAAAGCGAACCAGGCGGTTTAACTGATCCAGACCGGTGTAGTAGAAGTACACGTAGTGATTGGAGGAAAAGTTCGGATCAAAGGCAATGCCGATCAAGCCTCGATCACCGGAAGCGATGGAGGGAAGCTCCACGAAAGGGGTAGGCAAAAGACTTCCGTTCTTGTAAATCTTGATGGCACCGGTCCGCTCTAGAATGAAGATGCGGCCATCCGGAGCGAATTCAAAAGCCGAAGGCCCGTCCAGTCCGGAACCAATGATCTGAGTGATCTGAAAATCTGCTGGTGGTGCGGCCTGGGCTAGGGAAATTCCTATGAAGCAAACGCTCACAGAAAAAATCATCGCTCGAAACAGAGGGTTGATGGACGGAAGGTGCTTAAAAGAAGATTGGGACTGCATACACTGATTACGGTGAATCATAGGAACATATTTCGATGACTCTTTGGTATAGGACACTCATAGCCTCCTGTCAAGGCTGGATACTGTCCGCCACCGAAAGCGCTCGGGGCAAACGCTTATAGATTAAGAGTCCCCCTCGACTCCACTCCAATCGGTAAAAATTCTGAAAAGCAAAATCGATACTGCCTTGCTCCTCCAGAGTAAAATAATTCACCCCGGTATCGAAAACAATCCATTCGACGTGTTTCTCAGGCCGATGTACTGCATCTTTCCAATAGCCCCGATTCCCCTCAGTGACAAACTCCTGCATGAGTAAACCCGTATGAAAAATAAATGGATCATTGGAGATTGGAACCAAAAGAATCCGACCACCAACGTAGGCCTCTTTCAAGAATTTCCCCCCTGTCGCCTGTTTATTCTCGGAAATCGTTTGAAACTGTAGCGGCTCCTTGAGTGTGATGGGGAGATCGCGATACAAGAAGAAGATCTGCAGGACCATTAGCGTCCCGAGGCCCGCTCCAATGAACAGGTGGCGCCAGGAGAAAAGGTTCGCCATGACGAGTGCAACGAGAGGGAGCATCAGCAGTCCATAGCGGACATTGAACAGTGAGCCCTCTGGAGGGAGAGTGGGGAGATACAACGCGGTAATCCCGAAATAAAGAGCAGCGACTTCAAAGAGAGCCACCGAAAGAAAGAGCAGGATGACAATCCGATACCGCCGCTCCCGCCAAAAGAGAAACGGTAGGAAGAAGAGTGCCAACCACACAAGGAGAAAGCCGCAGGTTTCACCCACGGAGGAGAAGTAATAGTGGAGCGCGGCGGAGAGATTGTGAGCGGTCGGCAAGAGACCGGCTCCCTCAAGCACTCCTTGTTGGGATTGCGCACTGTAATTGCCTGAAAGGAAGTAGAGTGGATTTCCGAAAATCGCCCAATTCCACAAGAACCAGAGGAGCGGACCGAAACCGGCAAGGAGCGCAAAGGTGATACCCAGACCCTCAGCGCGCTTGAAACCACCCCAGCGATAAGCGAGAACAATAACAGTCAGAGTTCCGGCGGCAATGAAGAACCAGCCCTCATACCGAACCAATGTGCTGAGGAGTCCAAAAAGGGCGGCGAGGACAAGGCTCCCGATCGACCGAGTGAGGCTCCAGCGTGTCAGGAAATATGCAGATGCTACCAGTGTGAACAGAAACAAGCTCTCTCCCATAGGTGTGGTCTGGAGATACAAGAGATTTGGATTGGATACTACGATGAGGCTTGTAATGAAGGCGACGGTGCGGTTTTCTGTCAGGATTTCGGCTAAACGGAAAGTATAGTAGACGGTACCGAGAAAGGCGAGACCTCCCACAATTCCTCCGGCCAGGCCCGTATGCCACAATCCGTCGCTCCAGACGAAAAGAAGCATCAACACATGAGGGAGGGGCAACCACACCCCGCCGATTTGCGTCGCGCCGGGTGTGAGCCCTTCAATGAGCCGGCGGGCGATATTGAGATGACTGGCGGCGTCACCGTAGGCGACTGCGACACCGTTCATATATGACCACCAGAACATTGACAGGCTGGCAGCCAATCCCACGATCATGAGGATAGGCAGCGCATCCACCTCGAAAGAAATGGGGCGTCGCAACCAACTTTCAAATTCTGGTTTGTTATTTAGCCAGAGATTCATACAATGGCGTTTGTGATGACTGATGATACTCAAAATGGAGTCCATGCTGCGTCTTTTCCCAATAGTGCGGTTTGAAAATGAGTTGGAAGAGCGCCTTCCAGGCGGCAAAACTCATTAGGAGCCAGTACCCGGGGATGAGGGCGACATATTTCACCAAATCATACTGCCCGCGGCGGAGCGAACCGAGCACGTGGTAATACAGGTAGAGGAAGTTGCCGAACGCGAGCGTGAATATGCCAAGATAGAGGATAGTGGGCGGATACAAGGATTCGATCGTGGGACCGACTACTGGACGGAGGACCACATAACTGATTGTCAGGAGCCAAAAGAACGGATTCACGAACAAGACAAACGCCTTGCCACCAACAACGAGTTGAAACGCGAGGAAAGAACGAAGACCAGAATGAGCGATGAATTCTCCAGGTCGTCGCATGTGTACAAAATAAGTCTGCATATAACCCTTAATCCAACGCGAGCGTTGGCGTATCCAATTTCCGAGGTCACTGTTCGCCTCTTCATACGTGGTTGAATTGAAAATCGCCGTCTCGTAGCCGGACTGAGCAATCCGCACCCCAAGATCACAGTCTTCGGTCACGTTGTACATGTCCCAGCCCAAGAGCCGGCGGAGCTCACGGGTCCGGAAATGATTGGACGTCCCACCTAAAGGGATTGGGCAACGCGCCGATTGGAGTCCCGTCAGGATAAGGTCGAACCAGAGCGCGTATTCCATGGCAAAAAGTCGGGTGAGAAGATTCTGCCGGATATTGTAAAAATCAAGTTTCGCTTGCGCGCAGACGATGGGACGGTTCGTTGTTTTCTGGAAGACCAAATAGGCCTTCTTCAACTGATCCGGCTCCGGAATATCCTCGGCATCGTAAATGACGGCATACTCTCCGCGCGCATGAGAAAGACCGAAATTACAGGCCTTTGGTTTGGTTTTCGGCTGACTGTCGGGAACAATGATCTTCCGGAAGTGTTTCGGCAGATTGAGCGCCGTAATACGCGCGATAGTCTCAGCATCATCCTCTTCAAGGAGCAACAAGACATCAAGCTTCTCCTTCGGCCACTCTAGCCGTTCGATCGCTTCAATGAATTGCGGCATCACCCCTCCCTCTCGATAGAGGGGGCAGAAAATCGTATATCCAGGGAGGTCTGCATCCCTAAGTCTCGCGACATCTGATGCACTCACGACGATTTCATGATCATCCATGAAGCTCCGGACGACGAGGAAGAGCGTGAATAGGAGGTGCAGCACATATAGAAAGGTAATGCTCGTAATGAGAAGGAGCAATGACGCATGCCAATCCACTGAGAGTGCCCACTCGAACAACAAGAAGATAATGAAGAGGAAAAACGTCTGCGGGCGGTCCAAAGTGTTGAGAGCGCTTTCTCTTTCCGGAAGCTGCGGGTAGCTGAATGCAGCCGATGGCCTCTCAGCCATACTGGGTTCGACCCTTAAAAGGCATCGATTCTCCGGCGGCCAAAACGAAGGCGTACGGTCCGCCCACGGATGGACTTCTTCCTCTACCGCTTTTCTATTTACAGCCGTTGTTCTCGTTCCAGGGATGGAATCAGTCATACAGAATTTGCTCGGTCAATCAATCCACCCCCCACTGACACTTTTTTCTAATATGCCGTTATAGCAGACATTCTGAGAAATAGCAATGAACACCCACCGCTCGTGAGCCTTTCTAAATGCTTGAAGAATCAAACCGGCTTTGATGTCAGAAGGGGACCGCGACGATTGACGGTATGCCGCTTGTCGAACTCGACAGCGAGACGAAAGAATATGACAGTGATACCGACAACGGAGAAGAGAAGACGGGTCGGCGGGAGCGTATCGAGTGCTTGGAGATACTGCCCCCAGTATTCCGGCCGCGCATCCGCACCGATCGGGTTGCTCTCGTTCATGGCAGCACGGAGAACAAGAAGAAAGAAGGCGAGATAGCCGAGCCGGAGTAGATTGCGCCAGCGTATGGGACCAATGGCGATCATCGCAGCATCATTCGAGATAAGTGCCATCCCAGTAAAGATCGCCATCGCTGATAGCCCGAGCAATATATCGCTCGTCCAGAAAAACTCGGGGAGCCCATAGCCATAACGCTCTGGTCGGAGCACCGGGAGAAGCAGCATATAGATGAGCGCCGAAAAATAGCCGAGAAGACCGAGATACTTTCGGTAGACGACCTTGCTATCGAGGAAATTGAAGAAGTAACCGAAGGACGACAATGAGAGCGACAGTGCAAAGAGAACATTCGCCATCCCCGCCATCACTTTGGCAAAGGAGATCAGGGTAAACGGCCCATCGAGTATCGAGACATAGACCACAAAGAAAGCGCCAACTGCCACAGCGAAGAGCAGCGAGTGACCCCAAAGTTTTTTCGTAAGAGCAGCGCGCGTGTTGTCCATAGAGAAAGCATCTGTTTTTAGTATATATCGAAATCTCTATGCGTGACTTCTGGAAAGCGAAGGGCCGTTTGAAACACCTATGGAGCATTCCCCGTGCTAACGATAGTATGTCTACAACACTCCTTCTTTCCTGACCCAACTCGTATTGTTGCGGACGAAAACCTCTCGTCGAGCAATAAAGAAATCTCGCCGTTTGGGATGGGCTGCATAGCGCTCGATATGCAGCGTGCGCGATGTAGCTCGAATTATATTAAACGAATTTCCTTCCTTGCGGGTACGTGTTGATATCGCCGTACCAGCCTGGATGAGGAGTGGCCCCGCCGAGGACAACTTGTAGGCGCGGTCACGATACCGCTCCAAGGTGTCATGAAGATGGCCAGAAAGAAAAAGGTCAACACCCATCTCATGGAGATCTTTCCAAAACCTCCGCGCTTGTGAGAGCGGGCGCTTATAATGTCCCATGGGGATATTGAACGGATGATGGGAAACAATGATTTTTATTTTTTCCGGGGGAATACTCATCAACACCCTCCGCGCTCGTTCAATCTGCTTGGCATTGACCCTACCTTCCTTCAATTTAAATATCCGGACGGTATTGATCCCGACAACGAGCATCTCATCATCCTGGTAGAGCGGCTCGAGATCATCCGAGATATGTTGGCGGTATTTCGCGTACGGCCGCGTAAAACGTGTCCAAAATGAATATAACGGGACATCGTGATTTCCTGGCACGATGAGCATCGGATAGGGGAGTGATTGAAAGAATTTCTTCGCCTCCATGAACTGGGCCTGGGTGGCCCGCTGCGTCAGATCACCAGAAATGATGATGAGGTCAGGATGCTGATTAATGATGATTTTCTTCAGCGCATGCTCAAGTGCGGTCTCGGTCCGACCAAAATGAAGGTCGGAGATATGGACAATAGTGCGCATAAACTATTTCTGACAAAGTCTCGTCCGATACATAGACTGTAGCATGGGCAAAAAAGAGGTCTCTCGGACCTTTTGCTCTCGCAGTTATCTCTCATCAGTCAGACTTTCCCGTTCCCCTCTCATCACCTCCTAAGTAATCAAAAACTCCCGCGAGGGGAGTCTTGATTGCCAGTGAGCGGGTAACGGGAGAATCTCACTCGCTTCGCTCTTTGAGAACCCCTCGGTTCTCAACGCTCCCATTCGACTTTTCTCATGGTCACTACTCTCCGCCACAGGAAAACTCCCGTTTTCCCGACCCCTTTCCCGTTCTCCTCCCGTTCCCCAGAAAAAACCAAAAGACCCAGGGGATCTGGATCTTTTGGTTCTTGTGAGCGGGTAACGGGAGTCGAACCCGTATCTTGACCTTGGCAAGGTCACATAATAGCCGCTATACGATACCCGCGGATCTGATTTTCAACTTGCCTGTGGGTCCGGATGGACTCGAACCATCGACCAAGCGGTTATGAGCCGCCTGCTCTAACCGCTGAGCTACGGACCCGAGAGAGGCGCGATAGGGCGAAAACCCTGTGCCGGGGGGCAGAATTGAACTGCCGACGCAAGGATTTTCAGTCCTTCGCTCTACCACTGAGCTACCCCGGCGAAACATCTCCCATTATCCCGGACTGGCTGAAAAAAGCAACCTTCAGACGGTTCCGGGGACCACGCAGCGGTGGGTAGTGAAGCACACCTATCTAACTGTCAACAAATAGGGAACTTTTGACTCTCTCTACTTGCCCCGAACCAAAATGGAACCGTGGACGATGCTGGACTCGAACCCGCGACCCTCTCGGTGTAAACGAGATGCTCTAACCAACTGAGCTAATCGTCCGGGCGCTCTATGACGAGACCAAACTACCCCCGACTGTTCCATGGTACCTAGGTCGCTATAAAAAAGAAAGCTGGCTCAAGACCAGCTTCATTCCTTTGTGCCCAAGAGAGGACTCGAACCTCCAATCCCTTGCGGGAACTAGCACCTCAAGCTAGCGCGTATACCAATTCCGCCACCTGGGCATCTCCGACGCGAGAACCGAAACTTACTCCTTCTCGGTCTTCGCTTCTGCCTTGGCTTCCTCAGCCTTGACCTTCGCCGCTGCCTTCACTTCCTTCACGATGTCTTTCACATCAACGCCCGACTTGCCGATTTCAAATGGCACTTCCTTCAGTTTCTTACCGATAACTCGGGCCGACTTGGTGCGGACGAAATACAGTTTACCACGCCGAGCCTTGGTCCGCTTCATGATTTCAATGGACTCCACCTGTGCGGCCAAAAGAGGAAATACAATCTCTACGCCGATACCTGATGACACCTTGCGTACCGTCACCATCGGACTTGAGCTCTGTCCACCCTTGATCGCAATAACCATACCCTGAAACATCTGGATGCGGGTTTTTTCGCCTTCTTTGATCTTGCGGCGAACTTTCACCACGTCTCCCGCCTGAAGAGCTGGCAGATCAGTACGGACGGCACGGAGAGTTTTATTGAATTCAACGAGTTTCTGGTGCATAGCAGTTGGGTTCGCCTGAATTAAACCGATGTCGGAAATACGAATAAAAAGAAGCCTTCTATTACACTCAGCGAAGGCTTACTCAAGCGCTCCAATCATAGCTTCTCCCCGCTTCGGAGTCAAGCATTTTCAAAGTATCGGAAAAGTATCTTGGAAGAGGCGCAGAATAGCGGTATTTTTTCCGCCCTAATTGGAAGCGGAGCTCACTGGCATGAAGCAACTGGAAGGGTGGCTGTAGTGGATCTTGGCGATGTTCCTTATAGCGGTAGAGGCGGTCCCCGACAATCGGATGGCCAATCGCCGCTAAATGGACTCGAATCTGATGGGTTCTCCCGGTTTTTGGCTTAATTGAAAGAAAATCATACCCTGTATAACGCGTGTCTAAGACGTATTCAGTCACCGCATCACGCAAAGCGCCTGCAAACTCCCTTTTCCCGGCCGGAACCGCGCGCTTCTTTTCCCCCTTTATTCGACCAATAGCTGTGTCAATGACACCCGTAGGATGACTCAGCTTCCCATAAACTAATGCTTGATAGGTCTTTTGGATCTTTCTTTCCTGAAAAAGCTTCTTTAAAGCCAAAAATGACTTATTTGTTTTAGCAATGAGGACGAGTCCTGAAGTATCCTTATCCAGTCGATGAACCATACCCGGACGGTTGGCGTCCTCACCAATCCCGATTATCTGTGGATAAGTGGTGGATATCCAGTCAGAAACGGTCTTTTGACGCGAATTCCCGGCCGAATGCATCGCAATGCCCGCTGGTTTGAACAGTACCAGAAAGGCGTCGGTTTCAAACATGACCTTGGGGAGAGGGGAAATCACTTGCTCCATGAGCGTTTTCTTCTGTTTCTCAGAAACTCCCTTGAGATGCACCCTCATTCCTGGTTTCAGACGCAGCCCTGCTCGAACCAGCACTTTGCCATCAAGCGCCACGGCTCCCGATGAAATGAGTGCCTGTGCCGCTGGACGCGTCAACTCCGGCCGAGTCTCCATGAGAAAACGATCGAGCCGAGAGCCGTTATGTTTTTCCTTGACGAAGAGTATAATCAGTTGCTTCATAGTGTCTTCCTTCTTAACCACTCCTTACCTAACAGCTCGCCCTTCAAACTTGTCCCCGTGTTATACCTATCAACTAGGCTCCTAGCATGCCATCCCTGTCCGTGAGTGTCAATGCCTCTTGTACTTCATTATTCGCGATAAATACCATGGGTTGTATTAATTCTGGCTCATAACCGTCCAGGGAGGCAATTAAGGCGCGATAGACGCCCGAGTTGACACTCGCATTTGACCTCTCTATCATGGTTAGGCGTCTCCTAATTTTCGAGGTCGCGAAACACAATTTTTTACTCATTTTATCCAACACTATGGACCAACAAGAGGGGTGCTGCGGGGGTGGGTGCTGCGATCAAGCAGGGGCGGATGGTCTGGGATATTTCCCGGTCATTGGAAGCACCGTGCCGAATCTCGAATTCGATTATTATCACCAGGAGGGATTTCATCACTCGCATTTCTCCGATCACCGTGGGAAGTGGGTTATCGTATTCTTCTACCCAGGCGACTTCACTTTCATTTGTCCGACCGAGCTTCAGGAGCTGGCGGCCAGTTATGAAAAGTTAAAGGCGCTCGGAGCGGAGGTACTGTCGGTAAGTACGGACTCCAAACATGTCCATAAAGCGTGGCATGACCAATCCGTTGCGGTAAAGAATGTGAATTTCCCTATGCTCGCTGATCCGTCCGGCGATATCTCGGATGCGTTCGGTGTGCTCATTCGCGATACTAAGAGCGAGGACTATGGACGAGCGCTGCGTGGCTCATTCATCATCGATCCGGATGGCGTACTGCAGGCCTATGAGGTCCATGCCAACAATGTCGGCCGTTCTGCTGATGAACTCCTCCGGAAGCTGGAGGCCTGTATTTTTGTCCGTGAACACGGCGGCGAGGTCTGTCCCGCCAACTGGAAAAAAGGTGGCAAGACGTTGAAGCCAGGCATCGACCTCGTCGGAAAAATCTAAACCAACCCTATGCCGTATAGCGCAAAAAACTATTCACCTCTGATCGGACTCGCTGGTTTCTCGGATACGCTTCTCACTAATCACTTCGCGCTCTACGAAGGCTACGTGAAAAACACGAACGCCCTCTCCGACAAGTTGAAGGCACTCGCTGAAAAGGGAGAATTCGCCGCGCCAGAATTCGCTGAATTTAAACGCCGCTTCGGTTGGGAATGGAACGGGATGCGCATGCATGAACTCTATTTCGGCAACCTGTCGAAAGAAGCAGCGCCCCTCTCGAACGGAGTTCTCAAAGAAAATCTCGTTACCGCGTACGGCAGCATCGAGAATTGGGAGAAGAATTTTATTGGCACCGGGTCAATGCGCGGAATCGGCTGGGTCGTCCTCGCACACGATGCGGAAACTGGGAAACTCTATAATGTCTGGGTGAATGAACACGATATGGGCCATCTGGTCGGTACCAAGCCCCTTTTGGTAATGGACGTCTTTGAGCATGCATTCATGATCGACTATGGTCTGAAGCGCGCTGAGTATATCGCCGCTTTCATGAAGGCGATTGATTGGTCCGTTATCGAAACGCGTTTTGCCGCCTAGTCGCCCCTCTCGCAACCAATTCATTCTTAAATCCTTGAGCCGACGCCACTCCACCGCGGGTCGCCGCTCGCTCCGAACCGTATGCCTTCCTCTATCGAAAAAATCCAGAAACGAAACGGTGTCATCGTTGATTTCGAACCAGGCAAGATCGGTATAGCGATTCGCAAAGCCTTCCTCGCCGTCACCGGAAGCGTTTCCGATGAACGCGTCAAAGACATCGCGGAGGCGGTCGTCACCGGGCTGTCCGCGCTCAATACCGGCGCCCAAGTCGCGACTGTCGAACAAGTGCAGGACCTCGTCGAAAAGGAGATCATGAAAGCTGGATTCTTTGATGTCGCCAAGGCTTATATCCTCTATCGTTATGAGCACGCCAAGGAGCGCGAAGAAGAGAAGAAGGTCGTAGAGAAAAAGATCGAAGAGAACCAATTGAAAGTAAAGAAGCGCAATGGAACGCTTGAGGTATTCTCGGAAGAGAAACTCCGCACTTCCTTTGTGAAAGCCGCGGGCGATCTTGCGGATAGCGTCGACGTCGAGACAATCATCGCCCAAGTTCGCTCCGAGATGTACGACGGCATCGAAACTAAAGATGTCGCACGCGCGCTCATCTGGACGGTCCGTGCAATCATCGAGCAGGACAATGTTTATTCACACCTCGCCTCGCGCCTCCTCCTCACTCGAGTGTACAAAGAGGTCATCGGACCCGACGAAATCAATTATCAAAAACTGGACGCTCAGTACCGTGAAGCGTTCGTCAAGAATCTCCGTCGGGCTGTCGAGTTCGAAAAGATCGACTCCGCACTCCTTGACTTCGACCTCTCTGCTTTAGCCGACGCGCTCAAGCCGGAACGCGACGACTTGTTCCGCTATCTCGGTACGCAGACCCTGCATGACCGCTACTTCATCCAGGAGCCCCGAACAAAACGTGCGCTCGAAGCGCCGCAGATGATGTGGATGCGCATCGCAATGGGCATGGCGCTCATGGAACGGAACCGGACAGAACGCGTCATCGAGTTCTACAACGTCATGTCGAGCTTACGTTTCGTGCCATCCTCGCCGACCCTCTTTCACGCCGGCACGCGCCATCCACAGCTCTCCAGCTGCTATCTCAACACTGTGAAGGATTCGCTCGATCACATCTTCAAGGTCTACAGCGACAACGCCCAGTTGTCCAAGTGGGCCGGCGGCATCGGTACCGACTGGTCATACCTCCGCGCTACCGGCGGCTATATCAAGGGCCCGGGGATCGAGAGCCAAGGCGTCATCCCATTCCTAAAAATCGCAAATGACGTCACCGTCGCCATCAACCGCTCAGGCCGTCGTCGGGGCGCCACCTGCGTCTACCTTGAAACCTGGCATGCCGATATCGAGGATTTCCTCGAACTCCGAAAAAATACCGGCGATGAGCGGCGGCGCACCCACGATATGGATACCGCCAACTGGATTCCCGACCTCTTCATGAAGCGGGTCCAGGCTGACGCCGACTGGACGCTGTTCTCACCCGAAGAAGTACCCGATCTCCACGATTTGTACGGCTCCGCATTCGAGAAACGCTACATAGAGTATGAAGAAATGGCCAAGGCGCCAGGCCGTTTCCATATCGCCCGCACTATGAAGGCCCGCGACTTGTGGCGAAAAATGCTCGCAATGCTTTTTGAAACCGGCCACCCCTGGGTCACCTGGAAGGATCCGTCCAATGTCCGTTCGCCCCAGGATCATGTTGGTGTCGTCCACAATTCCAATCTCTGTACCGAAATCACGCTCAATACATCCGAGCACGAGACGGCCGTCTGCAACCTGGGTTCCATCAATCTTGCGGTCCACATGAAAGACGGCGCTTTGGACGAAGCGAAAGTTCGCGAGACCGTTACGATCGCGATGCGCATGCTCGACAATGTCATTGACGTGAATTTCTACCCGACGATTGAGGCGAAGAACTCCAATATGCGCCATCGGCCCGTCGGCTTGGGGCTCATGGGCTTCCAAGACGCACTCTATCTGATGAATGTGAATTTCGATTCTGAGGCCTGTGTGCAATTCGCGGATACCTCGATGGAATTCATCAGCTATCACGCGCTCCTCGCTTCGACCGAGCTGGCTAAGGAACGCGGCGCCTATGCTTCGTTCAAGGGATCTAAATGGGACCGTGGCCTTCTCCCGGTCGACACGATCGCGCTTCTGGAGAAGGAGCGGGGGCAAAGCATCGATGTGGATCGCACGGAGCGCCTCGATTGGTCAATTGTGCGAACAGCCATCACAGCGAATGGCATGCGCAATTCGAATTGCCTGGCCCTTGCGCCGACCGCGACCATATCGAACATCGCCGGCTGCGTCCCGACTATCGAGCCGATCTATAAAAACATCTACGTGAAGTCGAACGTGTCCGGGGATTTCATCGTCATTAATCCCTACTTAGTCGACGAGCTCAAGAGCCTCAACCTCTGGGACTACGAGATGGTCGGCAAGATCAAATACAATGATGGCTCTATCCAGAACATCACCGAGATTCCTGAAAAAGTCAGAGCGAAATACAAAGAGGTTTTTGAGATCGATCCACGCTGGCTCATTCGCTCCGCCGCCTACCGCGGCAAATGGATCGACCAGAGCCAGTCCCTGAATATTTATTTCACCGGAACCTCAGGCAAGCAGCTCTCGGAAGTCTATCTCTACGCCTGGGCACTCGGACTGAAGACCACCTATTACCTCCGCACCCTCTCCGCTTCGCAAGTCGAAAAATCAACCGTTGACACGGCCACCTACGGCTCCACCCACAAGCGCAGTGCCTCGACGACCGGCGGACGACCCGAGGGAACCGAGGAACAGCCGATAGAATCGCCGAAAAGCGCTCCGACCCAAACCCCACGGCAAGTCGTCCAGGCTCCCGTTAAGATCGTCAGCGCCCCGCCGGAGGGCCAACCGAAACTCTGCCGCATCGATGATCCGACCTGCGAATCCTGCCAATAACCCCTTCCGACTCAGGACCGTCCATCCGCCGTAAAAGAAACATATGCCCATCAAGTTCACTACCGAACGTGTCGACATCAACCAACGCCGCATCATCAATGGCGCAGACGCGGACGTCATTCAGCTCTATCCCATGAAGCATCACTTCGCGTGGGAAGCTTACAATGTCGGTAACGCGAACCACTGGCTCCCGACTGAAATCAGCATGCAGCTCGACATCGAACAATGGAAATCAAATCGCGTGCTCTCGGATGACGAGAGAAAAGCACTAAAGACGGTTCTCGGTTTTTTCTCAACTGCTGATTCAATCGCAGCCAACAATGTCGCCCTGGCCTTCTACAAACACATCACCTCACCCGAGTGCCGGCTCTACATCCTCCGCCAGGCCTACGAGGAGGCGATTCATACCCACGCCTATCAATACATCGTGGAGAGTCTCGGACTCGATGAAGGCGAGATTTTCAATATGTACCGCGAGGTTGAGTCGATCCACCGGAAAGATTCCTTTATCCTCCGCTTCAATGAAGGGATTTTCGATCCGAATTTCAAAACCGGCACGTTTGAAAATGACCAGAAATTCTTGGAGAATATCGCCGTCTTCTCGCTCATCATGGAAGGCATCTTTTTCTACAGCTCTTTCGCGGTTATGTTCGGCTTCCAGCGGCAGAAGAAAATGACCGGGTCCGCCGAGCAGATTCAGTACATCATGCGCGATGAAAGTCAGCATCTCAATTTCGGCATCAATCTCATCAACACCATCAAAGAGGAGCAGCCCGAATTGTGGACACCCGAGTTCCAGCAGCATCTCGTCGACCTCGTGAAAGAAGCTACGGAGATGGAATACACTTTCGCCCGGGAAGTCTTTCCCACCGGCATCTTTGGGATGAACGCTGATAATTTCAAGCAGTACATCGAGCATATCGCTGATCGCCGCTTGGAACGTATTGGACTCCCAGTCCAATACCAGGTCGCCAATCCGTTTCCCTGGATGTCGGAGGCGGTTGACCTGTCCAAGGAAAAGAACTTCTTCGAAACGCGCGTGACCGAGTATCAGGTCGGCGGGACACTGAACTGGTAGTCTCCTCCTTCCGAGCAAAGTGAAATTCTCGCCCGTGACTCGCTGGGTTTTGCTCGGCTCAAGAAAAAAGCGTGTATACTGGGAGAGCAAAGAAAACTATGAGTCAACACCTCAGTGCTTCCATTCTCGTGGTCGTCGGGATGATTTCGGTCGGGTTCGCGACCCCCGTCCAAGCGATGCACGATGGCCTGCTACACGAATACACTCAAGCCGCTTGCCAAGCTGAAACCGGCACCTGCAAACCTGGGGGCAATTCGTGCTTAGTGGGGCCTCAAGGAGAGGATTTGCTTGGATATTGTGATGGGCCAACCAATGCCGTGAGCTGCTGTAAGCTCAAACCCACCGCCACCGCTCCCAATACGCAATTCAACTGTACTAATGTTCTGAGAGGAACCTGCAAGCTCGTCTCAGTCGGCTGTGGCGCCGGTATCACTCCCTTGGCTCCAGGGTCGAGCTGCGGCGTCGATGCGGCAGGAATCGGCCGCATCTGCTGCCCCATACCCGCGCCCGTCACCGCTCCCACCCAAGTCACCGGCCCCAACCTGGGGAATTATCAGCTCCTGGAGCAGATTCCCGGCTCGACGAATACAGTCGGCAGCCTCAAGACCTATCTCGAGGATATGTATCGCTTCGCGTTCTGGACGGTTGGGATCGCGGTCGTTCTCATGCTCACAGTTGGCGGCTTCATGTATATGACGTCGGCAGGCAATACTTCGCGCATGTCGACAGCTAAAACGGTGATCTTCGATGCTATCCTCGGCCTCATTCTCGCACTCATGGCCTGGCTCTTCTTGTACGTCATCAACCCTGATTTGGTCAATCTCACGTTACCGACGGGGGTGACGGTGACGCCGGGAACTTAGCTCAATATCTCAATAATCACAGCCTTGCATGTTGGATGATTGAGTCAAAACATTGATTCACTGCCCGATCCGTCCTGAATATGACTCGCGCGACGAGTCATATTTCTTTTCTTCTCTCAGCCGAAAAGCGTGTATAATTGGAAAGGAAAAGAAAATCATGAAAAAAAATGTCTCAACTTTTGTTTTTGGCACTGCCCTTGTCTTGATACTGCTTTCCTTTGCTGGACTAGCCAAGACTGCTTCTGCTCAACAGTATACTCAACAGCAATGCCTTTCCATCTCTGGAGGTTTTGGTGCCTCCGAGGCTAATTGTGTTAGCAACGGGGATGTGAAGCTCGGGGATTATTTGAATACCGCCTGCGTGGTAAATGGGGTTTGCTGCGGACCGATTTCAAGTCTTGGAAGAACGCCAAGCGGACCTGGCTGTGTCGCTCAAACTTGTGATCAGATTGGAGGGGTGTGCACGACTGGGGCCTGCGGCACTGGCTTTGGTCCTGGACCAGCTGGGGCCTGCACCACTGGTCAATGCTGCATCCCAGGTGGAGGTGGTTCGTGTGCAAGCCAGGGTGGGACCTGTATGGGTAGCCTGACGCAAACCTGCGCTTCGCTCGGTCGGCAAACAGCCAGCGGGAGCTGCTTCACCCCGGGTCAGAATTGCTGCGGTGCTGCCATCGTCACCGCTCCCACCCAAGTCACCGGCCCCAACCTGGGGAATTATCAGCTCCTGGAGCAGATTCCCGGCTCGACGAATACAGTCGGCAGCCTCAAGACCTATCTCGAGGATATGTATCGCTTCGCGTTCTGGACGGTTGGGATCGCGGTCGTTCTCATGCTCACAGTTGGCGGCTTCATGTATATGACGTCGGCAGGCAATACTTCGCGCATGTCGACAGCTAAAACGGTGATCTTCGATGCTATCCTCGGCCTCATTCTCGCACTCATGGCCTGGCTCTTCTTGTACGTCATCAACCCTGATTTGGTCAATCTCACGTTACCGACGGGGGTGACGGTGACGCCGGGGGCCGCGACAGGGGTGGGGACGACTCCCGCGACACCTGCCGCTCCGACGATTACAACCCCTTTTCAATGCGGTCAAAACAGCGGTAATTGCAAGACCGGCAATCCTGCTAATCCCGTCTGCCTCCCGAATGAGACCAAGATCGGGACCTGCGACGGGGGAGCAGGTGTGAACAACTGCTGCGCCGCCGCGGGAGTTGTCCCGGCCTGTAACTCGCTCCCCGGAGTCACCTGCGCGCCATGCGCCAATTGCTCTGTGATAGGCAGTAATATTCCATTCAAACCCTGCGGACTTGCACAGTGCTATCTGAACAGCGCACTGTTAGGAAAAATATCAAATATTACCGGCGTCTCGGGTTGGCGCGTCACTGAATCGTGGCCGCCGACGGTCGCACATATCAGCTTCTGTCATGCCAATGGCACGTGCGCCGATATTAACAATAGCGGCGGGCCAACCGACCCCGCGACCATCAAGACCTATTTTGATGCATTCCGAGCTGCTGGCCTGAATGTATTGTATGAGAATGGGGCGAGTTGCGCTCCCTACAATGCACTGGGTATAAATTGCGCGAGCTACCCCACCCAGACGAACCTCTCTTCGTTCCATGTTCAGTAGGTTTGCTATCTACCGAAATTGATAATCTCCCATGAAAAAACTCTTCATCATTTCCGGGTCATTCTTCCTCCTCGTCCTCGCGTTTCTCGCGGTCTATAATTTTGCGTTCAAGAACAACACCTCCAATCCAATCGCCGATCCAGAGAAGAAGGCGGCTGCGGAGAAGAAAGACGAGACCGCCGCAGAAACAGTCACGCGCTCGGTCGCCTTTGAACAGATTCTCACTGAGAACGTTTTCCAAGCTACCGCAGGGGAAACGGGGATCTTCTACTATTCCAAACGCGACAATCTGCTCAAAGAATCAACCTTCGACGGCAAACGCACCATACCGAGGACGGGACAGCTCCCTGGCACACCTGCGCGTATCGTCTGGTCGCCCAACTTACTCGGCGCCCTCTTTCTCGTGAAGGAAACCGGGGGTGATCTTTGGTATTACGCTGATCTCCGCAACCAAGCCATCACCCCGCTCAAAAAAGGCTGGTCTCGCCTCGCCTGGACCAGCCTCAGTGATCGTATCCTCTACCAATACACTGACCCTGTCACTGGCGACCGGACCATGAATATCGCCTATCCTGATGGTTCAAACTGGACCAAGCTCGCTGATTTAGGCAAAGATGACCACTTCATCTCTGTTATCCCCCAATCGAGCCTAATTGCTTTCTGGCCAAAAACTGACGGGGGACGTGAGAGCGCGCTCGAGACCGTCAATATCAACGGCCAGAACCGCCGTACTGTCCTCGCCGGCCGGTTCGGTGCGGATTTCCTTTGGTCGCCAGACAGCCGGCGTATCCTCGTCCAAAGTATCACAGCTCGTAATGGGAATATGCTCGTGCTCGGACTCGTTGACGAAAATGGCATCGGCTACAAGGATCTCCATGCGCCGACTCTCGTCTCAAAAGTCGCCTGGTCAAAGAACAACGATACTTTCTATTATTCACTCCCGGGGGCTTTTCCATCCGACGTCATACTGCCCAACGATTATTTCGGCAAGCCAGCGTACAGCAAGGATACCTTCTGGAAAATGAACGTGCGGACCGGCAAGAAAGAGCGGCTCGTACCGCTCGGCGACATGCAGATGGCTTTCGATGCGACGGACGTATTCCTCTCTCCGACCGAGACTGATCTCTACTTCGTCGATCGGACCACTGAAAAGCTCTACCGTATCACGCTCTGATCCGAAGTGCGGCTACACACAGCCCCAGACAGCCCCAGACGGCCAGCGCAAGGTCGTTTTTCATATACGGCGTATCAACCAGTCCCGAGACCAGGTAGAGTACTAGAAGCGCGCAGGCAAGCGTACTGAGGCCGCTGGACGCTTCTGGCGCCTCTACAGTCAACGCTCTCATCTGAGGATGCCGAAAGACATACGTCAGTACACCCAAGAAACCAATCAATGTAAGCACTCCACCCTCGAGGAGCAGGGTCAGGTAGAGATTGTGCGGCGTCGGCACCGCCCATTCGAGGTAGGGCTGGTAGAGAGGTTGATAACCCAGATAGACTTCCTGGAACCGCCCTGGCCCGATGCCCCATGGGAAACTCTCGGTGACCGCCCTCCCTGCGACACGCCAGATTATGAGACGCGACGCGAGAGACGTACGGCTATCGCCCGAAATAAGACTCTGCCATTTCTGAGACTCTTGCTCTTGGAAAATTCCAATTCCTCCCAGACAGAGCAATAGTCCGAGAATAAGGACGAACTGACGACGCTTGGTTCGCCACTGCATCCAGGCCAGCGAGAGGAGTCCGACCATAACCCCTAGCCAGGTGCTGTACGAATGCGTCAGGTACAGTACCACGACAATCAGGCTGCCGGACAAGGCGGTCAGCACACGGATGAGAATCGATCGATACGAACTAAAGAAGAAAATCGATAGCGGCACTCCCGGGGCTAAGAGCAGCGCAAGATAATTCGCTGACTGATAGGGGCCGGCGAGTCGGCCATCATAGAGGAACCAGCCGAAGGAAGCCGCTGTTAAACTCGCACCCGCAGCAGCTGAAAGACCAAGAAGCCACGCTCCAAAGAGCCACACGAGCCGCTCACGCGTCGCTCCCCAGAAGATGATGAGGAGACTGAAGAATCCGGGGATGAAATAGAAACTTTTTATTTTCCCAAGGCCGGAAGGCACATGCGGATTGGTAAAATACGACAGTACAACTCCCGCAATGAAGAGTCCGAGCCACACGAAAAATATTCGCTCTGTGATCAGAATTTCACGGAAACGGAGAGTGGTCGACAGACTGCCTCATGGCAACGACGAGTACCCCGCCACGATGAGAACCACTGTCTCACCAAGATAGAGTGGCAGTCCGAACAGGGAGATAGGTGAGCAATTGGGAGGAACAGAAACACTGCTGCGAGCAACGCGAGAATCGGGTCCGAAAAAGCTGTCCGGACACGGTCTACGAGAGGGAAGGGTGAAGTTTTCTCTCGCCATATAACTCTATTCTATCAGGCGGCTCAGCCGTTTTGCGTCGCCTGAGGTCCGTCCACCTCTGCGAGTGCGAGGCACAAGACCAGAAGCAACATACTGTATGTAGAGAAAAGCGCAGTTTCAAAAAACGAATGCACGAGATACAAAACGAGAGCAGCTAATACAGCTGGTGCGAGTGCCCAGCGCTGACTCGCTCGAATCAGTCGCCTCAGGGCATGGAACAACATGCCCAAGAAAAAAACCAGGCCTATGAAGCCGAGTTCGACTGTCACATCCAGATAGAGGTTATGCGCATAAAACGGTGTCTCCGGCGAAGCGATCGGCCGGACAGAGCGTCAAATAATTGCCGATCCCAGTGCCAAATACGGGCGTTTGAGCAATGGTGTGAAACGCCTCGCGCCAGAGGGTGATCCGCTCGATACTTGAAGCGTCTCTGAGGGAGAAGCTGGTGAGAAAACGGGACAGGATCGGTCCGCCCGCGATGAGGAGAAGGAGGAAGCTCCTCCCAACACCGGCCCAATCGATGTTTTCCGCTCATAGAAAGAGTTGGCCACACCAGCCACAGTATAGAGCCCTGTCGCCGCCACAAGTCCGACATATCCCCCCCGGGAGAAAGTAAGAATATCCACGAGAAAAAGCAGTGCGGCGATCCAGAGATAGCGAGACTGACGAGATACCCCCGCGAGGCCGAGTGCCAAGAATCCGCTCATACCGAAGAAATATGCCGCCACATGCGGGTCAGGAAAAAGCGCTGATGCGCGCAGTATCGTCACGCCGTCGATATTCACCAGTAGGCTTGGGTACGCGGCGACCATACTTCCCGAGTTCGCGACCGAGGAAAAACGGGAGCAGGCGATCAATGAGAACATGGAACGTCACACCGACTCCCCAGACGAACTGGGAAAGGAACAGAATAAGCGCGACAGCCGCAGCAGCGGCGGCGCCCCAGACAAGCGCTGAAACCAGCATAGCCTGAGTCTGAATCTCACGCTCGAAACAGATCATTCCAGACAAGGATGAGTGGAAAGAAATTGATAAGGAAAACGATCTTGGGAAGCGCCGCTCCAACCGGGACGCCCAGAGCAGAGAGCCGGCGGCCACCACTAGGAATGAAGTCCAGAGGCCGACGAATACCAGGCGGGGCAACAGCCAGACCGGCGTGAAAAAACGGTGATTAGAAAAGCGATAAGGTAAGCACCGCCACGAATCGCGAAAGTGGGATATCCCAGCGACCCAGGAATGGAAGGGTGAACTGAAAGGGAAGCGTGATGAGGAGGAGAGCGGAGAGATGATATACCATATGGCTTCAGAAGATGGATCGGAGTTTGTTTCCGAGGACCAGGCAGGCGGTCTCATAGGCTGGCTGCCATTTTTGAAAGTATTGTCTTTGGCCGGCTCGATAGGCCAGTTTTTTTCCTTTTTGTCATATGGCTTTGACCGCCCAGATGTTGGAGGACCACGAAGGGATACACCCCAATCCAACCCTCTGCCAAAGTCGCCCGCCGACAAAAATCAACGTCTTCAAAGTAGAGGAAAAAATCCTCATCGAAACCTCCCAGTGCCTGGAAAAACTCCCGCCGAATCGCTAAGGCCGCGCCGGATACCCACTCTGTCTTTGTCACCTGCGTCGCGCACCACGGATGAGACAGCCAGAGGGGAAAAGATTTGTGCGGACAAGCTGAGCGAGGCTTGGAAATCGGCCGGCGCTCCACACTTCCCGCCTTCCCGCTTCTTGCTCAAGCGCCATGCCGTACACTGCTTTCGGTCGAAAACGGAAGGCTTCAAGCAATCCGAGAAAATTACCCTGAACGAATCGGGTGTCAGGATTGATAAAAAGAAGAATCTTCCCAGAAGCAAGTTTCGCCCCAATATTATTGGCAGCGCCAAAGCCAAGATTCTGTTCGGTGTGAACCACCTGGGTCTGGGGAAAATCAACGATACTTCGTTCGACTTCCGCCCGCTCACGCTCATCATTATTGACCACGATATGCTCAGCCAAAAGAGAGTCTCCCAGCGACTGTTGAAGGCTCAGTAGTGCCGCTTTAAGCAGCACTACGCTGTGATAATTCACGAATATGAAAGAGATATCAGGTTTCATACAGAGGCATCAGTATACGCCCGTTTCACCTCCTTTGCTATTTGATTGTCAGTCCACCACATGTCAAGTCGATTCTTGAATTTTCGTAGTGTGAGATAGAGCGGTGCCCAATACCTCCAGATTCCACGACTCTCTCGTAGGAAGAATTCTGTTCCAGAACGGACGAGCCAATAGGTCTTTTCTGGGCTCGCCTCGCTTTGCTCAACATGATGGACAATCGACTTCGGCACGACCCAGAGAGGAAAGTTGTTACGCATTGCTCGGAATGAATACTCCGCATCCTCATAGTAGAGAAAATACCGCTCATCTAATTGGCCCAGGACCTCGAGCGCCTCGGCTGGAATAAAAAGCGCGCAACCCGTTAGAAAGCCTGTTTGAAAGGGAGCTCCTGAGACCGATTTCTGATCATGGAGCGTTCGCATCCGTGCAAAATCTATCCTACCGCCCGAAAACCATATTTTTCGTTCCGGTTCAGAATAAATGACAGGGGAAAACAGCGCCTGAGACCCCAGCTCGAGACAGGCGCGCTTCAGTTCGGAAAGCGCTTCGGGATCAGCGACCACGTCATTATTCACAATCCAATAGGCATCAAATCCGCCTGCGGCTTGCATCTGACGGAGGCCAGAATTCATGCCAGCCGCAAAGCCATGGTTCATGCCCAGAGTTATCGTCTCAATCAACGGGAAAAGCTCCTTCATCCGCTCCAACAAAGGCTGCTCGGATCCGTTATCTACTACCAGGATGCGATCTCCGAGACTCAGTGTACGAGTGAGGGAAGTGAGGCAGGGTTGAATCACGTTTTCGCCTCGATAATTTAAAACGATGACAGCAACACGCAAAGTAGCCATATCTTAGGCTGAGAGCGGCTCGAATGAGTCTTCCTTTGGATCCTCGCTGGAGTTGAAAATGCTCGCAACTTCCTTTGAAGTCACAGCTCGAGTCAGCCATAAAAGGCTAACGTACGATACTCCTCCGAGGAACAACGAGACGAGAAAAGACAAGTGGACAGAAAGCGTGAGGACCACCGCCATGACTCCTGCTGAAAGAAAAATACGCACGAGCCGGTCTGGCTTCGGGAAAAATCCAAGAGTGCGGAAAGCGATAAGACCCGAAACGATCACTACCACAGCCTCAGTTACGGCGGACGAAACAGCCGCACCAAAATAGGAGTACTCTCGAATGAGAAGGATGTTCATGACGACATTCATCAAGGCTATGATCGCGAGCGCCTTCAAGAGTTTTTTCTGGGCATTCCCGACGAGAATGAGCATATTGAAGTAGTGGCCAAAGAAGATGCCCGCCAATGAGAATATAAGGACGCGCAGCACATTAGCTGAGACCTCGAATCCTGAACCACTGACGATGGCGACAATGTCGGGAGCTAGAAAGAGCGTCCCGATAACGATGGGGAGGACGATGGCTATAAAGACTTTAGCGGTTTTGTCAGCGATACCGCGGAATTCTCGCTGGTCTGTCTGATGAGCACGTGCTAGCAAGGGAAGGATGAGCCCGACCAGCATCGCTGGAAAAAAGATGAGATTCTCCATAATTTTGTAGGCGACATTATAGATACCCACATGCGCTGCCGGCTGGAGAAGCGAAAGTATAATCGTATCTAATTTGAAGTACGCGAAGGTGATAATAGCCGTGAGGCCTAGCGGCCAAGCATCACGCATAAAGGACTTCCAGAAGGAGACATCCCAAGTAAAGTGGAATCGGACCAGTTTCCAGGACAGGAACAGCGCCACGCACGCATTGAAAAACATCGTCGCAAGGACCGCCGCGATGATTGCAAGAAAGCCGAGATCAAATTTGACCGCCAGATAGACAAGGCAGAATTGAAGGATTTTCCCTGCAAACTCCACCATCGCCACCCGATCCATTGCCAGCCGTTTTTGGAAGATTCCGTTGAGCAGTGTGCTGAACTGCGCGAATAGGAGTGCTATGGTCACGATTACAATGCCTCCTTTGACATGCGGGACGTAATGGAGCAGTCCGAGAAGAATCGGTGCTCCGATAATAATCGCTAGGCTTGAAATAATTCGGAGCGTCGCCACTTTTCCGAGAAAGGACTCTTCGTCAACGGTCGGCTTGGCGATCTCCCGGGCGGTAATCGTCGCGAGTCCGAGGTCGCCAATAGCCCCGAAGAAAGCAAAGAAGGCGAGAACGGTTGCATACTCACCAAAACCCTGTTGGCCGAGATAGCCAGTGATGAGACGGATGGAGAGAAGTGCGATGAAAACAGTCGACGTCACTTTGAGCGCCGAGTTAAATACGACGTTGTAGGCGATTCTTCGCGCGAGAGCCATGGAGGAAACGCTTAAAGGGCCTTCTCTTCTACTGTGTCTGGTTTGAGTTTTATGAGCACTTTCCGCTCTTCGCCAGCACCAACACTCTCCGTCATGACTGCGGGATGGGAAGCGAGAAGATGATGAATCATTTTCCTCTCGAACGAAAGCATAGGCCGGAGTGTCGCTGGGAGGCCAGTCGCTTCCACTTCTTTTGCTACCAACAGAGCCTCGCGCTCCAAAAAAGAGCGCTTCTCTTCAAAGTAATGATTTACATCCAGGCTGATTATCGCGTCTTTTGGCGCCGTTTGGCGAGCGATCAGCTTCACAAGATGGAGGAGCGCCCCCACATTGCCGCCGTGCTGGCCGATAAGCAGATTCTGCCCATCCTGGAGGATGATCTCACAGTGATACCGCACTTGGCCATGTTCCGCCATCTCCTCTCCTGTCTTGACCTCCGCCACGAAACCGAGGCGCTGCAACAAGTCCTTAACTGTTATGGTGAGGTATTGACGAAATGGTTGTTCCATGATACTTTATGCCTTTGTTACAGGGGGGACTGCTGTTTTTTGATGAGAAAAGATCCATTTCTGTTGGAGCCACGCCAAGAGTGTTGAAACGAACCAATACAGGGAGAGTGCAGCGGGAAACTGAAAACTAAAGAAGAACACCATCGCCGGGCCTAGATAAAGCATCTGCTTTCCCATTATAGCAGCCATATCCGGCATATCACCGCTCGCCTTCTCGCCCTTTTTACGAGTGCTTATTGCGCTTGCTTGCGGAAGAATCATTTTTGTTTGGAAGTACTGTGCGAGGGCTCCGAGTGCGCCGAGAACTGGGCTCGCTTTCACCATGTCTAGGAAACCGAAGGCGAGGTGCTTAATCTCTCCAGGATTTGGAACAAATGAGTAAATATCGGCACTTTTCACAACCAAGCCATTCTCGCTGATATTGATTATGACCCGATAAAAAGTGATGAAAAACACGAGTTGAATAAGAAGGGGGAGACAACCAGCGAAAGGGTTGACCTTATTTTCCTTATAACAAGCCATTATCGCCTTAGTCTGCTCACCCTTATCTGATTTATATTTTTCTTGGATCGCCTTGAGCTTTGGCTGTATATCCTGCATCCGTTTCTGCTGCTCAATTTGCATCCGAGAAAGCGAGAAAAAAGCGGTTTTAATGAGGATGGTAGTCAGGATGATCGCCAAGCCGAAATCTTGGACTGGGAGGCTAGAATAGAAAAAAATAACGGCATTATAGAGCGGTTGGTAAATGAGGGTGTGGAAAATCTCGACCATAGTTATTTTTTCGCTTTAATAAGCCTTTCAACAAGTTCAGCAAGTACTTTTTTTAGATATGGATACTCCACAGGCCCAGGATGGGGCTTATGAAAAAGAATCACGATATCAGTGTTTTTAGGCAATAATGGTGCAATTTCCCCCATTATCGCACTTCCTTTCCTCTTCAGGAAATTCCGAGTGACAGCCCGGGGAAAGACCTTCTGTTTAAAAGCAAAGCCGACACGCGTGCCCGATGGTGCCCCGGGACGAGAAAAAAGGCTGATTTCTGATCCAGAGATAACTTTTCGAGCCCGGAAGACCGCTTCAAACCCCTCCCTTCCTTGCAAACGGAGGTGTTTCGGAAGCATAGGTTAGACGGAGAGCTTCTTCCTCCCTTGCCGGCGGCGGCGAGTAATGACTGCTTGGCCGCCTTTTTCGCTCATCCGTTTTAGAAAACCGTGACGACGGGCACGACGGCGCTTTTTTGGCTGATAGGTGCGTTTTGTGGCCATAGGTTATAAGAAATACATGTAGTCCAATTTTATTTTAAACAAAGGGAAAAGTCAACCTGGCCGGGGTCAATGCACCACCTTTCCCTCATTTTTTACCCACTTCTAAATTAAGTCAGCGACTTTTCTCCCTCCTTATTTTTTCGGCCATTTATACACTGATTCTCCACATATTATGCACTCTTCATTCTCGATGAAGTTGGCGGCACATGGTACAATCAGATTTACTTGCTTTGCGCTATGACCAACGAAGAACTCTGGAAAGCGGCTCTTGGCCAGATAGAACTTTCCCTTTCTAAAGCCAATTTCATTACCTGGTTTAAAAATACCTCCATCCTTTCGCAAGAGAGTGGTCGGGTTGTTATTGGTGTCCCGAACGGATTTGCTAAGGAGTGGCTGGAGAATAAGTATAATCTCTACATCATTAAAGCCCTCAAAAGCCTAGATCCGAGCATCCAGGATATTAAATGCGCTATTACGCCTCAGGGCGTACGGCTAACAGCTCCCCAGACTTTTAAGAAGTCTATGGATGCGGTTCGGCCTGCTGATGGACAGATCAACACTGCGCCCGCCGGGTTCTCTCGGAAAAAAATATCCGCGAAGCCGTCTTTGACTTCTCCGAGTGGAGATACCTACTCCCATAATCTCAATAGCCGGTACACTTTTGATAATTTTATCGTCGCAGAGAACAATGAGCTCGCCCGGGCCGCTTGTTTCGCAATTTCACAAAACCTCGGGCAACTCTATAATCCTCTTTTCATCTACGGCGGTGTGGGACTCGGGAAAACTCACTTGCTTCAAGCACTCGGGAACGAAATCACGCTCAAACAGCCTGAAAAGCGGGTAAAATACATTACATCCGAGCGCTTCACGAGCGAACTTGTCGAGTCAATAAAAAATCAGACTGTTGACCAGTTCAAGACTGCGTACGAACACATCGACCTTTTAATTATTGATGATGTTCAGTTTCTTTCGGGTCGAGAGAAGACCCAGAATGAGTTTTTTCATATCTTTAATGCGCTCTATCAGCTCAATAAGCAGATTGTTATTTCAAGTGACCGAACACCAAAATCAATCCCGACCTTGGAGGAACGGCTGCGGTCTCGGTTTGAAGGGGGGATGATCGCGGATATTAGCCGCCCAAGCCTAGAAACCCGCGTTGCTATCCTCCAAACCAAAGCTCAAGAGCGGGGAGTCGCTATCGATCCTGCCTCTATTCAGTTCATTGCTGAGCATGTAAAAAATAATATCCGAGAACTCGAGGGGGCACTCTCGCGTGTCTTTGCTTATAGCGAGTTTCAGCAAGTCCCCATCACTTTCCCTTTAGTCCAAAAAGCTCTTTCAGATATGTTGGTGCAAACAAAAAAGTCTGTGAGGCTTGATGATATCGTGCAGGTTGTAAGTGATTTCTACGGGGTTCCAGTGGAGGAGATGGTGAAAAAGGGACGCAAGAAAGAAGTTGCCCATCCCCGTCAGATAGCGATGTACCTCCTCCGTACCGAGCTGGACACCCCTTTTTCTACAATTGGTACATTTTTCGGTGGTCGAGATCACACAACCGTACTGCACGCGGTAGAAAAAGTGAGTCAGAGTAAAGAAAGCCATCTCCGCATCAAAGAAGAACTCCTTTCGTTGAAAGAAAAATTACAAACGCCGGCTGTATAAGTCTGTATTACACTGTATGATTATTGCTTATCTTGTGGATAAACTCTCCTCACTAACACTTTATCTCCATGAAACGAATTTTTCATACAATTCTATCCACTCGTTTATACTAAAAAATCCGCTTATCTAGGCTCTTAACCTATGTTTCCCACTTATACAGATGACTAATAACAATAATATTTATATAAATATTCTTTATAGATTACTCTCATGAAACTCACCTGCACCCAAGAAAATCTTCGTAACGCTCTTTCTTTATTAGAGCGTGTTGTTGGGCGGCAAAGCTCGCTGCCTATCCTAAGTAATATTTTATTTGAGACGGAACAAGGGAGACTTTGTCTTTCAGCGACTAATCTGGAAATTGGGATAATCACTTCAATTGGAGCAAAAATCGAGTCGGAAGGCAAAATAACAGTACCAGCAAAACTGATCATTAATTTCATCCAAAATCTTGCCGATGATCAAATTGTGAGTATTGAACAGATGGGGACGCAAGTGGTAGTCGTAAGTGGGGACTATACGGTAAAAATTAATGGATTAGATAGTAAGGATTTCCCTATTATTCCTCGGAGGAGTGGTGGAAAAGTTTTTTTACTTCCAACAAATCCACTTCGTGAGGGACTCCAAAAAACACTCTTCTGTGTTTCTTTAAACGAAAGCCGTCCTGAACTTACAGGTGTCCTTTTTGGATTTCGAGCGGGGAAGTTCTTTCTGGCGGCAACAGATAGTTTTCGTCTCGCCGAGTGGAGTATGCAAGAATCAGCCGGTGGGGATATCAATCAGGAAGAGGGGCAGGAAGGAGTAGCGATTATCCCAGCGTACACCCTTCAAGAAGTATTGCGTACCTTACAGCAATCCTCAGACCAGGTAGGGGTTTCACTTGAGGAAAATCAGGTGTTCTTTGAAATTGGGAATACCCGCATTGTTTCAAGACTGATCAACGGGAGATTCCCTGAGTATCAAACAATTATGCCAAAACAGTATTCTCTAGAAGTAGCCGTTGGCCAGGAAGAATTCCAAAGAGCTTTGAAAATAGCCACCTCTTTTTCCGTTTATAGCACTAATGAGGTCGTCTTCCGGTTGAATAACGAGGAAAAGCGGCTTGAAATCGAGTCGCATTCCCAAGGTATTGGAGAACAAATCGCAAAAATCCCCTACAGTGGGGAGGTTGGGCAACCATTCCAGATCGTCTTCAGTCCGCGCTATATTCTGGAGGGTGTAGCCGCCCAACGCGGGGGGCAGACTATCCTCTCCTTCAATTCCCCAGCCACCCCAGCCAAAATTTCTTCAGGGGTGGGGCAATCCGGGTACACGTACATTGTGATGCCTATCCGAAAATAGAGCAGGGTTCTCTTAGTCTGCGTGTCCTAAACCCATACCCACATGCGTTCACTTAAAGAATATATCGGAGGGAGAGAGTGGCGGGCACCCCACCTCCATCATGTGGTAGATGATAAAACAATTTTTCATCTCTTCCGAAAGATTGTGAGGGAAGAATATGGTGCGCGCGGAGCGGCAGAACTTACTCCCACCGCGTTTGTTGAGGGGGTGCTATCCGTAAAGGCTGCTAGCCCACTCTACTCGAGTGAACTTTGGATGCGTCGTGAGGCTATTATTGGTCGAATGAATACCACGCTCGGAAATGGGGGGGTAAAAGAAATCCGATTTGTTCGGTATAGCCCTTAGTAGGCGACAGACAGGCTACCGCTCGCCTCAGCCGTGTTGCCGTTTCGATCCTCGAGACGGACTTTGACGCTGAGACTGGTATTGTTTTTGCTTGCGGGTATGGTGTATGAGATGGAAAAAGGCTTTTCATGGCGTTCTCCCACTACCTCGCTGTCAACTGAAAAACTAACGTTTGAGACCCCATAGGGGGCGTTGACGTCGGCACTCAGTGTGACGGTATTTGAACTCGTTGAACTAGGGAGATTAAGCCCGATAGTGGGTTGGTATTTTTTGAAATCATCCGCTCCGCATTCTTTTTCTGGTGGCTCCTCAGCAATGACGCCCTTCTGTTTCTTATACCAGTCCTTCACTGCCTTCTCCCAGTTCTTGTACTGGGGATCAGCCTCTGGTTTTTCCGGAATACTCCCCCGCGGGTCATCACGCTTCACATAGTGGAGGATATCATGTGGTTCGACAAAATCGCGCTTTTCTGACTCCCCATCCGGGCAATATTTGTTCGCGAGGCAGTACTTGTTATCTTCCCCTGGGATTTCGCATACCTTCAGGTTTTGTTTTTCCTCAAGCTTTCCGCCCAGCATCGGTTTCTCTATATCCTCATTCTCATACTTTGGGAATCTTTCAGCCGCGGCGTTGACAAGCACTTTATCCAAAAAATCTCGCCAGATTGGGGCAGCTACAACTACCCCATCCGCCCCTTCAACCATCGGACGATTGTCGTTATTTCCTGCCCAAACACCAACAGCGAGTGACGGCGTAAACCCAATCGTCCAGCCATCCCGGAACTCATTTGTGGTGCCGGTTTTCGCAGCGACATCACGATTGTCAAAACGTAGCGGGCTGTTGTCTCCAAAAACCGGAGCCCGGAAATCATTGGTTGACATGATGTGTTCAAGCATTGTCACGTATTTTCCATCTATCACACGCTCTCCCACCTCTGAGCGGAACTCTTCAAGCGAGTTCCCTTTAGCGTCTTCAATCTTAAGGATCACAGCAAGGGGATGCTTGACCCCACCGGTGGCGAGGGTCGCGTAGGCATGGACATGGTCGAGGAGCCGGACTTCGCCGCCTCCAAGGACGAGTGATAACCCAAGCCGGTCAGGGTTCTCCAGTCCCTGGATTCCGAGCCGCTTGGCCATCTCAATGGATTCTTTTACTCCGACGAGGTAGAGCGTCTTCACCGCCGGGATGTTGAGCGACTGAGCCAATGCTTCAGCCATTTTGAGTGGCCCCCGGAATTTCCCGTCGTAATTCTGAGGCTTATAACTTTTCCCTCCCACTGCTTCAAACCCAGTTTCCACATCGTACATGATGGTCTCGGGGGTGTAGCCTCTCACAAAAGCAGTGAGATACACATAGGGCTTGAAGGAGGATCCTGGTTGACGTTCGCGAATTGCCACGTTTACCTGGCCATCGATAGTTGTATCGAAATAATCCTTGGATCCGACCATAGAGAGCACCTGGCCGCTTTTTGGGTCGATTGCGACGAGAGCAGCATTTTCAGCCTTATACCGCTCATTTTTCGCTGCTCCTGCACGCACCGCTTCTTCCGCCGCCGTCTGTTTGTCCCAGTCCAGAGTAGTGGTGACTCGATACCCCCCCTCTTCGACAGCTCGATCCCCATACTTTTCTTGGAGGTAGTCTTTAATGTACATGACAAAATGAGGCGCCGCGATGATATCTTTCTGCATGATGATCTTCTTGAGCGTGTCGGCGTTGATCGCTTCTTCGGCCTGTGCGTCGGTAATGTATCCTAGGCGTGCCATCTGCTGGAGCGCATAGGACTGCCGCCCCATGAGCGCTTCAGTATGGGAACCGTAGGGGGAATAGTAGGTGGTCGCTTGGGGTAAAGCGGCGAGGAGAGCGGCTTCATCGAGGCCGAGCTCGCGAGCTGATTTCCCAAAAAATGTCTGTGCCGCTGCCTCGATCCCATAGGCGTTTGATCCATACGGGATTTCGTTCAAATACATCTCTAAGATTTCATCCTTTGAGTATTTGGTCTCGAGTTCGAGCGCGAGTATCACCTCCTTCATTTTTCGCGACAGTGCCTTTTCATTCGTGAGGAGAGTGTTCTTCACAAGCTGTTGGGTGATAGTCGATCCACCCTGGGACTTGTCAAGCGTCACGATGTCTTTTAAAATCGCCCGGCCGATCGAGGAGAGTTTGATGCCGAAATGATTATAGAAATCTTGGTCCTCGAGTGAGATCGTCGCATATTTCACAACGTCCGGCATCTCCGAGAGGGAGATGACGGTTCGTTTCTCTTCGCCATGGACTTCATATAGCAGGTGAGTCCCTGAACGATCGTAAATCTTGGTCGATTCAGCGACGAAGCGATCCCGCACATTGCCTGGACTCGGGAGATCTTTGGCGATATACAGGAAGACCCCCAGTATCGCTGCACCACCTAGGCCGCTCGTGATAGCCAGCCCCCGCCAGATTTTTTTCCAAGGCCAGGGAGTTTTTGGCCCAGCGCTTTGAGGAGTACCCCCGCTTGACACTCGGCGCCGGAAACTCGGCCGTGAAAACATTGTTTTTGGGCTGAAATAAAGCATAAAGAGGCAACTCGTGTGCCTCATTTATAGCACAGAAACGAGTCCGAAGGAAGACTACCTCGAAAGAGTTTTCAAGTCTTGGTCAGTAATCCCGAGTTGATCCAGCACCCAGATATGGCGAGGATTACTTGGATCATACTTGCCGATATTCCAGCGCTGCATCTCAGGCTCATTCTTGTAGAGTGTCTCCCAGATAGCGATGTTCCCTTCGCGGTAGATGATGTCTTTGGTAAAACAAGCCCCGGGCGTTCGGCCATCAGTGCCTCGAAAGGTTCGAACTGTGCGGCCCCAGGCGCTGCTGGCTGCTTTCTTCTGGGCTAGGAGACCATCTTCCCCACGAGAGAGGTTTTTCACGAAGTAATATCGACGAAGAATGTCATAGGTTTCTCGGAAATCACGGGGATGACCATCAAGACCAGTTGCAAGACTGATAGCGAAGTGACCGTCGAAACCTGAATAGTCTTCCGCTTCGCCCGCAAGCGCCTGTTCTCGGAGTGTTGCGATCCCTTCCTCACCGCCTTCGTAGCGGTCGAGCCCCAACCCGAGTAGCTGCAGCTTGGTCCGTTCACCATTCAATCGTCGTGCTGTGTGCGTCCCGATCTCGTGTGCAATGAGTCCCTTGAGCTCGTTGACGGGCATCTTCCGCCCAGGCGGGACTTGAACCGCTTTCTTTTCCTGGTTCACGCTCACTCCAGTGCGCTTCGGATCAATGACGGCTATCCAGCCCTCGGCCGAGAGAGTCTCGAGTGCTGCCCCGAAAGCCAACCGGATTTCCTCATCGCTGAGCTCCCCATGCTCTTTCGGGAGCTTCAGGATATCCCCTAATGCAGTTTCTGTTTGATCTTTAACGCGTCCAAGGATTTCAGCTCGCGGCTTCTCTAGCGAGGAAGGCATACCCGCATCTGGCAGCGCATCCAAGAGTGAAGTGGCTTCTCGTCGTATGGTGTCGTTATCACTTCGCGCCAAGAGACCCTCAAGCTCCCCGCGAATCTGCCGAAGCGTGTACGTAAAGATTTCCTCCGAAGGCTTCCCATAGATGAATTCAGAATAGCGACGGAAGCGCCGGGCATCACCTGTTGCTGCAGCTAACAACAGACGATTTTCTGCGATTTTTTCGTTCAAACGCCAGCGGTAGACGTTTCTGACGACCTCGTTTTTCTCTTGGGCGAGCACGCTTTCTTTCAAATCAAGCAGCTCATCATATCGCTCGAGGAGTTGACCCTCATCTAAGAGGGGATAATCCAAGTCAGGATTTTCTTTTTCACCAGAGAGAAATACCGCCTTCTCTTTGGCGCGCACCGCAGCATCACCGTCGAGATACTCATAAGCCTGAAAAGCGCCGATTTCTTCGAAGCGAGCATACCACTCCTTATCGAGCGGTATCGGTTTGATATCGGTTTCAGCGTTTGTGTTCGGTAGTGGTGGTCGCTCGATCATGAGAGGGGGGAATTGATAAGATCAGTATACTGCATTAGCCTGAAGGGTTTGATCATTGCGCGGAAGCTCGAACCGCGGAGAAACTCAAGCTCAACCACACGCTCCTGATTATATGGGTAGCGGCAGCGCACATCCCTATAGCCAGGGTGGACAACGAGCTCAGAGATCTGGTAGCCTCTTGCTTCACGGAGCCTTTTTTTGAGTATGTGTAGGCGCTCGGGGTGCCATGAAACGAAGTTGCCTGGCGTTGCCAGCCCGTTTTCTTTCAAAATGGCCCGGTCGACTGGAAAACGTGAGCGGACCGGGAGGCTGTAGCGCTTGGCAGCACGAATTGTCCAGTCAAGATTCTCGGAATGGAGATGCTTATGCTGGTGACCATCAAGATACGCCGGAAGCCGGCCGAAACGCTCCCGGAAACGCTCAATTTGATCCTTGATTTCTTCAGGAGACGAAGCGGTTCGTAGTTCGAGGTGTAGGCCGAGCGGAATGCCAAACGCGAGCAATTCATTTCTTTTGATGTATTGCCGTTTTATCATTATAGAAATACCGGTAATTAATCGAGCACTGGCAAGCTCGAGTATTCCCTGGTTAAAAGAAGGAGACATCCCGTAATCATCCGCGGTGATGATAAGGGAGGGCCGGATCTTCATTTTTTTCTCTTAGCAGCGCGTTTGAGGGCGCTAAGGATAGCAAGATAAAGTTTCTCGATGTGTGGCCGCTCAGACTCGTCCGGATACAGGCCAGGCATAGTATTCAATTCTACGATCCAAGGGGTACCGTTTCGGTCGAACATGAGATCGATAGCGTATATTTTTTCCGAGAAATTAGCATAGTAATCTTGAATGGTCTTTACGATTGGCCACACAGCCGCCGGAATTTGTTCCTTCAGAACCATGGTCTGCATACCACCTTGAGCGAGATTGGCGAGATAGCTCCCTTTTTTTGGGGTGCGGTAATAGGAGTAAACAAGATCATTGTTTGAAAAGATGAGCCGCAGATCGTGGAGCCCCGTCATAACACCCGGGATACCAGCCTCTGAATTGACGAATTCTTGGACCAGGATCGGGTATCTATGGGTCTCAAGCAGGAGCGCCTTTTTATCCAAGATGAGCACTCCCTCGCCGCTATTCCCGCGCTCTGGCTTCACAACTGCCATATGGCCTTGAACTCGTCCAACACTATTTTTGAGCTCTGTCTGAGACGTAGCAACAAAGTATGGCTTAGCGAAGCGCTCAAAGGCACGGCTAACAGCGAGTTTGCTACCGGCGTGCTCGGAAAATTCTGGATGATTCACCATCGGAAACCAAGGGAGGAGGGACCTTTTTATTGGAAGCGTGGCCGGATTCATGGTGGATTTGTCATAAATAACATCAGGAACAATCGAGTCTGTTAAGACCCAATCCTTGCCGTTCCAATGCCAGGCGAGATGGAAACGAGCTCTCTTTTTGTCGTACCAATTTGTCGAGCTTCGATAGAGTTTCACCCCCTCCCTTTGCGCGAGTTCTGCGAATGCCGTGTACGCAACACAAAGGGCTTTTTCTTGAAAGGCGAGTTTCCCCTCACCTCTGAAAGGAGTGAAAAGAATGACAACGCTAAGATACTGAGTCGGTTTCTTTTCAAGAGCGACTCGTTGGTCTGGTGTTGTAAGGGACTTCTTCAGTTCACGGAGGAGCCGCTTGTATACCCGCAACATGGTAGCCTTCTCGTCAGTTGGGAAAAACATACCAGGCATCGTGTTGTATTCGATCACCCATGGACGACCGGTTCCATCGAACATAACATCAATGGTGTAGGTTTTTTCAGTGAAGACAGCAAAGAGGTCGCGCGTGTCGCTGATGATAGGTTGGAGCGACTCGGGGAGTTTGCTATTCGGGATAATTCTCATGCTTCCTCCTTGGGCGATATTCGCGAGAAACGACCCCTTCTTTGGTGTCCGAATATAGCTGTATACAAGCTCCTTACCAATAAACACCATCCGAAGGTCGTGGTATGTAGTCGTAAGACCGGGTATGCCCCCAGAGCTATCGATGAATTCCTGGACGATGACTGGGAAGGAGAGCTTGAGTTTCAAGGCTTCTTCTTTAGAAACTATGTAGACGCCAGTACCGCCACTGCCAATTATAGGCTTGATGACAATCTTGTCTCCAGTATACGTCTTGAGTAAACGTGCGAGACCCGCAACGCTGGAGATTTTCCGATACGGTTTAAAATGACGAGGAAGTCGACGGCTCATTTCATACTTATTGCTTGCAAAACGGGTGAATGCTGGATCATCGACAAACCGATACCGTGAAATAATCACAGCCCGGGTTGAATCATCATCCGAATCCCCGCTCGTTTTATCGTATACGAGATCGGGTTTCACCGGACCGGAGATGTGCCATACCCCGTCGACAAATTCCCATGATTTTTTAAAAATATCCCGATCCGTATCGTACCAATCGAGTGGCGCTCGGCAGAGATGGAGTCCTACCGTTTCACCGAGCGTATACAGCGTCTCATAGCAGCGCTGATACTTCACATCAGAAAAAGGTGTATGTGGCCCCGCATGGTGAGCGGTGTACAGAATGAGGACTATCTTTTTCATAGCCTATTTCTTGCTGACGTCTACGAGAAAGGTACCGAGATTGCGTCGACCGATTATAGCCTGATACTGGAGTGATGATCGGTCCACGACGGTCGGGCTGGCCGAGATTATTTGGCTATCCATGATGATTGTCAAACCAATCTTCGGACGCATGCTCACGCCGTTTGAGGCAAAAACAAAAACGATGTCAGCGAGGTCGGGCAGATCTGAGCGAAGATATTTTTTCTTAAGCTCGTCCCGAAGGCGGTCACCTTCTTCCTGCGAGGCGGGGAGGATTGTTTCGATACCATCAAAATATTCCAGGACTTCGCTGAAGCCGAGTTCTTCAGCAAGCTCGCGGTCGATTGAACTGGAATCGGCGCCAGTATCAATCTTCGCCTCAACCTCTATTTCTTTCCCGTCCTTACCGACAAACTTCACTTTTTCAATTGTCCCGATGACGCGCTTGCCCGAGAGGCTCTCGATATTTTCTTCAATCTCGCCGCCGAAGAGATTCATGCCGACCCGGACGCCGTGGTCGACGCTTTTTATCTTAACTCCTTTCACTCGTTCGAGCCGCTCCCGTAACCCTGCCATATTGGCGAGCTGGATGGAAAGTCCGGGCCGAGCGTTCAGTTCCAGGATAACGGGCCCCTCGTCGCGGTCGATCGCGATGTCTGCGCCGAGAAAACCAAGGCCTGAAACCTCCTGGGCTTTTACAGCCATCGTAAGAATGTCTTTCCAACGAGGGATCTTGATACCAGAGAGGAGGAGTCGAGTCTCTGGGACATACTCGATGAGGCGGCCTTTACCGACAATTGCGGTAGTTGTGGTGCCGTTGGCCATATCGATACCGACACCTATGGCTCCTTGGTGAAGATTGGCTTTGCCACCCGAGTCCTTGGTGGGAAGACGTAGCATCGCCATCACCGGCACGCGGTTGAAAATAATAATACGAATATCGGGAATTCCTTTCCAGGTATATGGCTTGAAGAGCTTCAAGAGTTTCAGGCGTTCCTCGAAGAAGGCAATGTCTGGCTTGTTGGAAAGCGAGTAGGTCCCATCCAAGATATTCTCGATGTGGCTTTTCAGGTCGGCGATGGTAATGAGATTGCCGTCAGCCTTCACCCAGGCGTCGTCACGGCCTTTCTTTCGGGCATACACAACTACAATGCCTTCCCCACCGAAGCCGCGATTCGGTTTGAGCGCAAAACTCTCGGGGAGTGATTGCCAATTGAAATGTTCAAGCTCGACAGGCGTGCGGATTTTCGCAATGAGCTTCGAGACGGGAAGGCTATTTTTTTTCAGCGCGACTTTGCAGCGAAGCTTCTGGTCAGCGAGACGCCGTCCGCGGGCGTGATTGTAGGGCCGCACATAATCAAGATTTCGGGCGTTCATCCCGAGAAGAGTGCGGCTTTGCGCGAGCCAGGAAAGCATAAGGAAGGAAGAAAGAACTATGACTCCTGCTTCAGAATATGGCGGAAACGGAAGAGCTCCACCAAGCGGAGCCCTGACCACTTTCCGAGGCCAATATTGATGAGGAATGTCGCGAGTATTGCCCAGGGGTACTGGAGGAAGAATTCGCGGAGCGCGGGCCACCCGATGACAAAATAACCAATGATGGAGATAGCGAGTGTCTCACCAGCGAGAAACAGAGCCGTCTTCGTTCCCTGCTCGATCTGCGTTGCAATGAATTTTTCCGCGAGCGTGATGAGGATGAGTAAGGGGAAGATATCGACCGCAGCAAGACCAGTGCGCTTGAGTGAGGCTCCGAAAACGAGGATACCGAGCACAGTGATCGAAATGATCGAAAGCGTAATGGCAACGCGGGGGAGGTAGAGGAGTCGGAAGGAACGCAAGAGATACCGAGAAAGGATGCCCATCCCGATTACGGCGAAAAAGATAGCGATGCCATACTTCAACCCCTTCTCACCGAAGGCGAGAAACGCGAAGGTGATGATGGATGGTGTGTAGATGCCGAACGCCTTGATACCGACAATTTGCCGGAAGAAGGCGACGAGGGTCGCGATGACCGGCAGCATGAGGAGGAGATAGACAGTCTCCACGGGTACGCCAGCTCCCACGAAGTAATTGATGATCGGATGATAGCTCATATACTCGTATTATACTCTCCGTTTCGCGAAAGATGCATGGTGGATGTGGCAGAGTGCAATGGCGAGCGCGTCTGCGACGTCGTCGGGCTTCGGTATCGCTTTCAAATGAAGAATCTCTTTGGCCATGCGCTGGACCTGCTGCTTATCCGCCTTGCCGTAACCGGTGAGTGCTTGCTTCACTTGGAGCGGTGTGTAACCAGCGATACTAAGCCCAAAATCGGCTAATGTCAAGAGGAGCGCTCCCCGTGATTGAGCAACTGAGATGACCGTTTTCTGATTGTTGTAGAAAAAAAGGTCCTCAAGCGCGGCCTCATCCGGCGCATACTGCTGCACAATGTCTCGAATGTCGTCACGGATTTCCTGGAGTCGTTCGTGGAGTGCCAGTTCTTTTTTGGTCGAGATATGTCCATAGGCAATCGCCTCGGTATTTCCCTTTACGCTTTCCACAATCGCCCAGCCGACCGTCGCTGTGCCGGGATCAATGCCAAGGACACGCATATTTTGAAACTTAAGAAAGATTGTCCCAGACGGTTTGGACATCTTGGTGATCCTCGAGCTCCTCGAGGAAGACATTAAAAGCTTTTTGAGTTTCAGAATCGAGGGTCATGGTCTGGGTCGGCTTCCAGCCGAGCTGCGCCGCGGTCGGAGTGAGCTTTTGCGTTTCGAAAAACGCCTGGACCGTTTGCAGATGGTCAACTTCGGTATAGACGGTGAAGAATTCATCACTCACGGCGTAATCGAGCGCGCCGGATTCGATCGCGAGCTCTTCCAGCTTCTCGGTCGGAGCGGAGGTTTTATTGAAGGCCAGTAGGCCGACACGTTGGAACATGAAAGATACCGATCCAGCATTGCCGAGCTTGCCGCCTTTCTTCGTGAACAGAGACCGGAGTTCACTGACTGTGCGGTTCCGATTATCAGTCGTGGTCTCGACGAGGACAGCGACTTGGCCCGGGCCAAAACCTTCATACATGATTGATTCGATTTTTTCACCAATGAGTTCGCCAGTGCCGCGCTTGATGGCGCGCTCGATCCGATCTTTGGGCATGTTGAGGGCTCGGGCTTCGGTGATAGCGATTTTCAGGAGATAGTTCGAATCCGGGTTGCCGCCGCCTCGCTCTGCCGCCAGGATGATGTTGCGTCCGGCCTTGGTGAAGATAGCCGCGCGCTTGGCGTCATTCACACCTTTCTGGCGATGGGTAGTGGCCCAATGGGAGTGTCCTGACATAATTTGAGAGGGTATGGATAAGGAATGATGAGCCATTCACTAGGGTGGCAAGAAAAACGGAGCCTCTGCTCCACTTCTTATCACATCTGGTTGGAAAATGGAACGTTTATGCCGTCTGGACAGGGGTACCCTTCCGAGAAGCTTGAACCACTCGGTCGATTTCCTCGTCTCGCTCGGTCCGAAGCCGCTCCATAATGACGTCCTTCACGTGATACGGATCAGGCACGCGACGGAAGAGAAAGAGATCTTCTTCGGAAGCCGTCTGGACCTTTACGTCCCCAAAATTGAGAATAGTTGGAATCATGCCATGCACTTCCGAAGTCACATCCTGGATGCGTGAAAATTTCAGCTCGCTCACCGAGCGGACAAAGAGGCCCTTTTGTTCGATATTTATGACGCGTTCGCTGGTGATGATCCAAACGTCGAAGAAATAATCGATCCACACGAGAAACGCATAGAGCCACAGAAGGAGCATGATTGAGTTTTGGATGAAGAGCGCGAAACGTCCCACCTCAGCTCCGAGCCAATTCGGATACATGAGCGGCAACAGAGCGAGGCTGCCGAACAGGAGCCCCAGGAAGAGAACAATGATGATGAAATGGGTGAGGATATCGAACCAGTGGCGGTGAATGACGCGCAGAATCTCCTCGCTTTCGCGCTGTCCCTGGAAATGGTAGCGGCTGAAGTCGTGGCTGATCATAACCTAGAAATTCGTTGGGATCAGGAGCGTATCGAGCGGGAGGCTGAGAAAAAGCAGGCTATTTGACCAGAGCAGCACCGCCGTCACGACAACGAACAAACCGGTTATACCGACGGCGAGCTGGCGATTCAGTGAGTAGCGCGAGAGGTGGAACATGATGAACAGGCTTGCGATAACGACGCAGAAAAAGAATATGAGGTACGCGATGCCGAACAAAAGATGCATGTGTTTGTTTTCTCTAGTATATCACCACACCAAAGTTTTTGGTGTGGTGATATAGCGTTGCGCGAACTTAGAGAAGCTTTTCTTCGATGCCGAAGGGTGGTTCGAGACCGAGATGGCGATAGCCTTCGGGCGTGACGATGCGGCCGCGCGGTGTCCGACCAAGAAAACCAATCTGGATGAGGTAGGGTTCGATGACGTCTTCGATCGTGTGCATCTCTTCGCTCGTGACAGCGGAGATTGCCTGCAGTCCGGCCGGCCCGCCTTTGAATTTATCGACGATGGCCTGAAGGACAGCCCGATCGGCCGGCTCGAGGCCGAGCTTGTCGATCTCAAACAGCGCCAAGGCCTCGCTGGCCACGGTGGCGGTGATGAGGCCGCCATGATGGACCTCGGCATAGTCACGCACGCGCTTCAGGATGCGATTCGCGACGCGCGGTGTGCGGCGACTCGCCCCGGCGATTTCTTTCGCTCCAAGCGTATCGAGCTGCACGCCGAGAATGCCGGCCGAGCGCTGAACGATCTCCTCAATTTCTTCGGCATTATAAAATTCTAGCCGGTGGATGGAGCCGAAGCGGTTGCGGAGCGGATTGGTGAGGGCGCCAAGCCGGGTGGTCGCGCCGATGAGGGTAAAGCGGGGGAGGTCGAGTTGGATGGTCCGGGCGGCCGGGCCTTTGCCGATGATGATATCGAGCTTGTAGTCCTCCATCGCCGGATAGAGTACTTCTTCGATAGATTTGTTCAGGCGATGGATCTCATCGATGAAGAAGACATCGCCGGGTTCAAGATTCGTCAGAATGCTGCCGAGGTCGCCGACACGTTCGATGGCTGGTCCGGAAGTCACCTTTATCCCCGCGCCCATTTCACGGGCGATGATATGCGCCAGTGTCGTCTTGCCGAGACCAGCCGGTCCGTAGAGGAGGACATGATCAATCGCCTCGCCACGTTGTTTAGCGGCTTGGATGAAAATTTCTAGATTCCTTTTCGTTTTTTCCTGGCCGATGTATTCACTGAATCCGCGGGGTCGGAGCGTGTTCTCGATGACAACATCTTCTTCGGTGTGTTCGGTTGTGTTCAACATAGTCGGTTGATTTTGGCTTGAAAAAGCCACAGCAAACCATTTTCAGTACTGCCATTCTACCACTCCTTGACCGGGTTACAAATAATATGGCCTGAACGGGATCGGTTGTTCATTGCGTCCTACCCAGAATCGACTATAAGAGCCCAAATAAAGGATATTTCCGACTTGACAAGACTTTTATCCTATGCTATCCTGCTCCTTCAAAGAAAAACAAATAAACACACATTTCGGCCTTCCAGCAGCGCCGTTTTTTGTTGTCCTCGCGTCCTTTTGAAAATCCTCACATGTAGACAACTAGAGAGAGCTATCTTTTCTCTCTAGCTTAGGAGGGGTCTAGCTTCGGCTACAGTCAAGATCGGGTAAGGTGGTTCCGGCTGCGTTACACCTCGACACCAATCCATTCCCCGGGCTCCCATGCCCAGGGCCTTGTCTACAGGTGAGGATTTTTTTATTAGAAAATTTTCTTTCACAACTCCCATCAGACGATGGCCGAATGTTCCCCGGTAGCGGAGCGAGGAGAGAATGATGATTGTACGGGATTCTTTCTTCCGAGTGTTACTTGGGGCAATTACGTTGGGGTGGACAGAGCGGCGACGGTATCGCCGACATTTTCCGACACATCTCGACGTCTTGAAGTACCTCCATCCCTTCCTTCCGATGGAGCCCATAATATGCATGAGCCTGGCAATGTCACAAAAGGGTCAGGAGCTATCATGGGGCGACTTTGAGCGAGACTTGCAGCAGCTGCTGCATGAAGGCTTGATCACCAGCGCGGCGAGCGAACTGTCTACCGAAGCGGTAACGCTCGAAGCGTACATACTTACACCGGCCGGCCTTGCAAAACTCATCGAGCGCGGAGAAACCAGCGTGGCGCTCACTCTGCTCAAGATGCCACTGCCCGACGATTGACCACTGAACTTGATTGCTCATTGCAACAAAGCCCGGTAGGTATAACTACCCGCCGGGCTTTGAAATTTTTATACCCAACCATCCTAGACCCCTCTATTGTTCGGGAGGTGTTTCGGATGTGGTTTTACTCGGCGTTTTAGCTTCTTCTGTCGAGGCAGTTTCAGCTGAGGGGGTTCGGATGTATCTGCAAGCTCAGCCCTGTTGGCTTCTCCTGTCGCATCGTTATCGAGTGCCTTATCATCAAAGGTCGCATAAAACTCCCGGAGCGAATCGTCTTTTCCTGAAGCGGACCAGACCTCGTCCATAGTGGTGTAAGCCCTGGAGGACCTTGATCAGTCCGTCTTGCGCCATCGTCACCATTCCACCTTTGACCGCTGTGTCGAAAATTTCCCGTTCCGTTGCCATATCCGCGATGAGGTCACGGATCTCTTGCGTCATCGAGAGCACTTCGAAGATACCTTTACGTCCGTAGTAGCCGGAGAAATTACAGTCGACGCAGCCTTTGGGCCGGTACAGCACTTCAATGGTTGAAAATTGCTTTATTTTGGACTGGGCGGGAATTTGAGCGAGCAATTTTTCGATCGCCGCGATCGTGCTCATCGCTGGCACATAGGATTCTTTGCACTTTTCGCAGAGAATACGCACCAGCCGCTGCGCAATAATGATATTCAAGGCGGAAGCGATGAGCGATGGTTTTACACCGAGTTCCAACAAACGGGCCACGGTCGCGGCGGCATTGTTTGTGTGAAGTGTGGAAAGGACGAGGTGACCAGTGAGCGAGGCGGAGACGGCAACATCTGCTGTCTCGTCGTCTCGGATTTCGCCGACAAGGACGACATCCGGGTCCTGGCGGACGATAGCGCGGAGCGCGGCTGCAAAGGTGTAGTCGCGATCTTTCGAAACTTCGGTCTGGACGATGCCAGCGATATTGTATTCAATCGGGTCCTCGACGGTGATGATCTTAATGGAGGGATTGTTAATCTTGTTGATGATGGAATAGAGCGTAGTTGTTTTTCCGGATCCCGTCGGACCGGTGTTGAGGATCATGCCGTTCGGTTTCTCGATCGCTTTCTGCACCTCTTCGAAGGCCCGACCGTAAATCCCGAGATTATTCATATCAACATTCACGTCTTCACTATTGAGGAGGCGCATATTGATGTTCTCACCATGATTGCCCGGAATGAGCGAGATGCGGATATCAATCCGGTTCTCTCCGTTCACGATGGAGAAATGCCCGTCCTGTGCCCGGTCGCGCACATTGATGCGCATTCCGCCGAGCATCTTGATGCGCGAGAGCGCAAGCTGGTACATGTGATGCGGCAAGTCTCCGATGTCCTGGAGGAGACCGTCGATACGGTACCGGAGGCGAGCAGTCTTTTCGCCTGGTTCGATATGGACATCGCTGCCGCGCATTTTCGACGCGCCGGCGAGGATGATCTCGATGATCTGGGACGTCGAGACAGCGGAGCTATCTTTGCCGAGCGCAAGGAGGTCTCCGAAGTTTTTTTCAAAGTGCTCAAGATCATCACCTTTAAGGGTAACGCGGAGAATGTCGAGGCTTTCGAGGAGCGGCTTATTGGAATAGCTCGACCAGACCTTTTCGAGCGATTGGCGCGACACGACGGAGAGGGTCATGCGCCAACCGTTCTCATTCGAGATCTTTTGGAAGTATTCGAGTACGGCTGGATCCTCCGGATTCTCGAGGCCGACATAGACATGACTTCCATTTTTTCGAAATAGGGCCGCACCGAGCCGCTCGGCCTCTGCTTTCGGCAGCAAAGCGACGTCCTTTGGATCGGCGGGAAACAGGTGGAGATCAAGATAGGGAAGACCGAGGCGTTCAGCGAGGGCATGGGTGCGGTCCTCCATCGATTGCGCGCGGAGCTTTTTCAGGACATCTGTCGCATGCTGCGTCTTTTCATTGGCCGCGACAGGAATGATGCGCTTGCTGACTTTCGGCATAGGGGAGTGAAATGATGTTCTTTCCTCATCCTACCATTTTCCGGGCGAGACGGGCTATCACGAAAGGTGCAGCATCACACTGACATCCTAGGTATGACAAAAATACGGCGACGATAACACAGTGCTGACGTGTGCGCTATTTCCCCGTGGTCATGAGCCATTGCCGGACGACCTGCTCAGCGGTTTCGAAATTAGTCGCTGCCAGCGTTCCTTCGAGCAGGTCCCCGATGAGGCGGCTTTCAGGGAAAACGGAGAGCAGAAGTTCCAAACGGTCCTCCTGCTGGCTCTTGATGAGGACGCGCATTGCGACAGCACTTTCCTTGAAGAAGAGAGCGAAGATAGTGGCGCCGGCATAATTACTTCGGATCTTATCAAGCACGACGGGGAGGTCTTCACTTTTGGAGCGCGACTCGACGAGGTCCTCGAGGGTCACGGGCGCCCACATAAAGTGGAGGTCGTCATCCGAACGAATATTACTCATGATGCGACCCCACAACTTCAGCGTGTGGAGCGGCTGCGTCTTGTAGAGATTCTTTACGATCTTCTGCTGATCGGCGCCATAGGCCATCAGAGTTGAGGCGAGGCGTAGCGTCTTCGGAGTAGTGTTCTTCTTTTGGAAGGAATCTGTGGCTGACATGATGCCCGTCAGGAGGGCTTCGGCGACTGCTTCATCGATGAACTCTTTCCCTACGGTTTCTATGAAATGTGCAGTGATCTCCGATGCCGACGAGGCCGTCACGTCGACGAGATTCAATTGGCCGAATTGCTCATTGTTTGAATGCCGGTCGATATTGATTATTGGGACCTCGTAAAAAATGTCGGGATTCTGCTCATAGAGATGGCCGAGGCTCTCTTTATCCGGCACATCGACGGTGATGACGACATCGAATTTATACTTGGCCAGGATGAAGGAAAAGTCACGCGGATCGATCGTGCCGCGCTCAGGGGTGAGGTGGATGCGCAGCTCGTTATCGTGCCGTTCGGTCCGGACGTTGAGGATGTTATTGTGTCCCGTGTTGAATGACAGAACGAAATCACGTGCGCCGGAAATCGCCGAGATCACCGTTTTGGGCCAACCGAGGAACGCCAAGTCTTCTCGTCGTTCTTCGATTCGTTCTGCCGCAAGCGTGGGCTCTTTTCCGAGAGCAGCAAGGAAGTGCGCAAGCGCGATGCCACTTGAAATCGCATCACGGCTCGGTAAAGGAGGAAGCAAGATGAGTGGATGAGCGGCCGGTTTGAGGAGTTCGAGAAATTGAGCTTCTTTCGTGAGGGACATAATAGAGGGTACTGGAGAAGTCCTCTACCGTAGCAGGATTCTTTCTGTGGGTCAAACCGTGTAACAGGGAGACAAACAGCGGTTTACTGGGCCGGGACAGGCCTCCCCAAAGTGCTAATTTTCCGCTAGAATAAAGGAAACTTTTCTCATGGAAACCACCTATACCCGCTCCAAGGAAGCGACACGAGCGTTTGGAAAACATTTCGGGAACACACTCACGCCGTTGTCGCTGGTGGCGCTGGAGGGCGAACTCGGGGCTGGGAAGACGACCCTCGTGCAAGGCATTCTTGAAGGTCTCGGGGCCGTACCGCCGTACCCTTCGCCAACGTTCGTCTTGATGAATCAGTATGAATTACCAGTGCCAACGGCGACTGGTATCCGGCGCGTCTATCATGTGGATGCGTATCGGGTCGGCTGGGAAGACTTTGAAAAGCTTGGATTCCTCGAATGGTGCGCTGATCCTGAAGGTGTCGTGCTCCTTGAGTGGCCGGAGCGACTCGGCGATTTCGTACCGGCCTGGCGGACGAAGATTCAGTTGAAGCATGTTTCGGATTCGGAACGCTCGATTATAGTTTCAAACTTGGCAGCAGAATGAGCCACTGACAACCGTATGGCCGACAAAAAAAAATTACTGGTGCTCATCGATGGGAATGCAATTATCCATCGGTCGTATCATGCCCTGCCGCCGATGGCGACAAAGTCTGGCGAGTCGGTGCACGCGGTCTACGGGTTCGCCATGACGCTGTTTTCAGTCATCGATAAATTCAAACCCGACTTCATCGCGGCTTCATTCGACCTGCCGGGGCCGACGTTTCGTGACGAACTATATGCGGACTATAAAGCGACACGGGCGAAGGCCCCGGATGACCTGTACGCGCAGATTCCAAAGGTGAAAGAATTGGTCCAAGCGATGAATATCCCGATCTATGAGCTGTCGGGCTACGAGGCGGATGACTGTGTCGGCGCGCTGTCCAAACAGGGCGAGGCTGCCGGCGTCGATGTCGTGATCGTGACGGGAGATGCGGATACGCTGCAGCTCGTCACCGACCGAGGTGAAAGTCTATACGCTCCGAAAAGGTCTGAAGGATATGGTGCTGTACGGTATCCCTGAGGTGACAGAGAAGTATGGATTTCCGCCGGAACGGCTCGTCGACTACAAGGGCTTGCGAGGGGATTCATCGGACAATATTCCCGGCGTGAAAGGTATCGGCGAAAAGGGCGCGACGGACCTGATTCGGGAATTTGGTTCGCTGGAGAGCATCTATACTGCACTTGAAGAGGTGAAACCGAAGGTGCGAGAGAAGCTTGAGAGTGAGAGAGAGATGGCGTTTCTTTCAAAAAAGCTTGGCACCATCGATACCGCTGCGCCGGTGACGCTCAGCCTCGATGCATGCGTCACACATGATTTCGACCATACCAAGATTGAACACTTTCTCCGCTCGCTTGATTTTTACAGCCTCATGAAACGGATTCCTGGTGGAGAGAGAAAGAATCTAGAATCTGGAATCAAGAATCAGGAAAAGACGAAGAAAAGAAAACAAAAAAAGATTGAAACCAAGGACGGGCTTGAATCATGGCTGGGGAGTGTCCAGAATGAGGCGCTCGCGATTGTATTGCGCGAGAAAGAAGCCTCACTGTTCGGGAGCGCCGGTATCGAATCGGTCGGTTTAGCGACGGCTGTTGAGGGAGTCGAAGTCGCTTGGAATGAAACCACCTACCACACTCTCAGCGCCTTTTTTGCCGATCCGAAGAAGAAAAAGATCACCATCAGCGGTAAAACACTTTCTCATGCGCTTGCAGAAGTTGACATGACACTGTCGGGCGTGACGGATGATGTGCTGCTTTCAGCGTATATACTGCATGCTGGCCGACGAGCGGATATCGAATCGCTCGTCCTCGAGTATGCGGGCGCGGCGTGGTCGGGCCTCACTCTCTCCGAGCAAGCGAAGGCATTGTGTTCCGTGGCCAGCGATCTACGAAACAACCTCGAAGCCTTGGCCACTGAGCAGGGCGGGAAACACACGGTCATGACACTCCTGCGCGATATCGAATTACCACTCGTGCCGGTCTTGTTCGCGATGGAACGCACCGGCATACTGTTGGAGCCAGAAGTCTTCCAAAAGCTTTCCCAGGAAATCGACGCCTCGGTGAAGTCGCTGGAGAAAAAAGTCTACAAATATATTGGCAAGGAATTCAATCTGAACTCGCCGAAGCAGCTGGCTGAAGTTCTTTTCATTGACCTCGCGATACCGACCGAGGGGATCAAGAAGAACAAGACGGGCTACTCGACCGCCTCGCCTGAGCTCGAAAAATTGCGCGCCGAGTATCCGATAATAAAACTGATCGAGGACTATCGCGAGCTTTTCAAGCTGAAGACGACGTATGTCGACGTGCTGCCGGGCTTGGTGCATGCTGACGGCCGTCTCCATACGACATTCCATCAGGATGTCGCATCAACTGGCCGACTCTCTTCAGTCGATCCGAATCTGCAGAATATCCCGATCCGCACTGAGTGGGGTACTCGTATCCGAACTGGTTTTATCGCTGCCCCTGGGAAAAAACTTGTCGGCGCCGACTACTCGCAGATTGAACTCCGTATCGCCGCGCATCTTTCAGGGGATGAGAACATGACGTGTGCGTTTCGCGAAGGCGAAGACATCCATCGGGCGACGGCCGCACTCGTACACGGACTCAAGCCGGCCGAAGTCAGCGATAGCCTGCGGCGCGAAGCCAAAGCGCTCAATTTCGGCATCATTTATGGTATGGGGGCATATGGGCTTGCCCAGGCGACCGATATGGACCAGAAAACAGCAGCTCAGTTCATTAAGGAGTATCTCGCCAAGTTCTCTGGAGTCGCGAAGTATATGGAGGACATGAAGAAATTTGCTCACGAAAAAGGCTATGTCGAGACGGCGCTCGGACGGCGCCGGACGCTCCCCGAGATCCAATCGACCAACCAGGCGCTGGTCCGCGGGGCGGAACGGATGGCGATTAATATGCCAATTCAAGGGCTGGCGGCAGATATCATGAAACTTGCCATGCTCACGGCCTACGATCTCGTCTTGGCCAAGTACGCTGATACAGCGTCGATTCTACTCCAGATCCATGATGAACTCATCGCTGAGGTTGATAAGCCAGTCGCCGAGGCCTTTGCCGCTGACTTGAAAGCGGCCATGGAGGGCGTGTACCAGTTGTCTGTGCCTTTGGTTGTCTCCGTCGAAATCGGGAATAATTGGGGAGAAATCTAGGGCAGGGGTTAGAGGTTAGGGTTTAGCCAATAGTTACAACAGAAAAAAGAAGACATGAAAAAACCGGCTGTTGGCCGGTTTTCCTTTCCTAGTGCTTGGTATTTCTTAATGCGTCTTGGGCATTTCTTTCAATCATGATCTCTTCGGCCACAGCCCGGATGAGGGCTGGGTGGTAGCCGGCGAATTCCTGGTGCGTACGGACGAATTCTTCACAAAGCTCAGGCGTAAATTCATCAATGGAGTGTTCGTTCAACAGGTCTTCGACGACCTTCCCAATCTTGTATTTCCTAGCGATTTCTGCGGCTTCACCCGCCCTCAACTCTTCCAGCTTCTGTTCAAAGTCTTTTCGGGGGAGTTCGACGCCTTTTGGGGCGGGGTACCCCTCCCTTTGAAAACGCCGCATACCACCAGCGTAGAGCTCTCCTTCAGCCATATTGCAAAGATAGTAATTATACCCAAATAATAACACTCCTGGAGGAGAGTTCCAATTGGGATTCAATGGGCCATTCGTCCCAGGACATAAAAAGCCTTAGAATAGGTTACGATACATATCTTCTATGCCAGAACTTCCTGAAGTCCAGACCGTCACCCGCCAACTCAGCAAAAAGATTACTGGCAAGCGGATTGCGGGCTTTTGGTCGGATTGGAAGAAACAAGTGAAGCCGGGGCTGAAACAACTTTCGAAATGTGCGGTCGGTGGATCGGTCTTGGGTACGCGACGCATTGGCAAGCACATTATCATTGATCTCGACAACGGGTATTCGCTTATCATCCACCTAAAGATGTCCGGCCATCTTCTGTATAAGGATCAGGCGAACGCGACTGCGAAGGAGTGGCAGGACCCGATGAACCGCTTCGTACATCATCGAATCGCCTTTTCAGATGGATCATGGGTAGACTTCTCGGATCTCCGGAAATTCGGCTGGATCGATGGCGTGGCGACGGAGAAAGTCGAGATGGTGAAAGCCATCGCGCTTCTCGGCCGCGACGCGCTTGCGCGTGAATGTGACCTCAATTTTTTCGAAGCACTCCTCAAAAAGAACAAGCGCAAGCGGATCGCGACGCTTCTCCTCGAACAGGACAAAATCGCTGGCATCGGCAACATCTACCGGAGCGAAATGCTCTATCGATCTGGTGTCCGACCATTCCGACTTGTCGGGAAAATGACGAAAGCTGAGCGCGCGAAGCTCTTCACTGCGATGAAGGAGGTCCTCCGCGAGGCGGTACGATTGCGTGGTACGACAGATGGGGATTTTCGAGACACGGCAGGGAAGCCGGGTGGCTTTCAGAAAACGCTGTTCGTTTATGGCCGCGCCGACCGGCCCTGTAAGCGCTGTGATACAATAGTGTTGCGAAAAAAACTGGGACAGAGGAGCGTCTTCTTCTGCCCTAAGTGCCAAAACTAAACAGTCTTAACTCCTCAGCGTATGGAAACTCGGCAGAAAGTCATTATCGCCGTGATCGCACTTCTCCTCAGCGGCATCATCTATGTCTATTTCTTCGGAAAGGGTGGCAATAAAGCAGAGAAGCAGATCGATCTCAACAATACGCCGAAGGTCGGTGTCGTTGATGATAAACCAAAGAATCCAGAGAATGTGAGTGCGCTCGCTGGACTGCCGTGCGCGGACTGGAAGCGCCGACCAGTCGCAGTCATGCAGCCCGCCGACGTGACTGCTCGCCCAGCCGCCGGGTTTTCTGAGGCCGACATGGTCTTTGAAATGCCGGTCATTACCGCGACAATCAATCGCCTTATGGCGGTGTATCAGTGCCAGCAGCCGAAGGAGGTCGGAGCAGTGCGCTCATCGCGGCATGATTTCCTGCCCCTCGCCAAAAGCTTGAATGCCATCTATGTCCATTGGGGTGGGTCGCACTTTGCGCTCGACAAGATCAAAGAAGGCATTCTCGACAATATCGATTGCACAGGCGCGGCGGGCAATGGCGCTGGGACCGATGTCTGTTATCGCGCTTCAGGCATACTCAAAACCGAAGATTCGAGCCGCGTGAATGTCCAGACTGCGTTCGGGCGAGCAAAGGAATTGGGATACGGACTGGAAAATACGTTCTCTGGTTATCCACATCAGGATGAAGCAGCGTCGGATGCGCGTCCAACTGGCAGCCACATACGCATTGGCTACCCGGGTGTCGGGGAGGTCGAGTATTACTATGACAAGGAGACGAACACCTGGAAGCGGTTGTGGGGGAATGTCGCCGATACGGACCGCAACAACGGCACACGTATCGCACCAAAGAATGTTGCAGTGATTTTCTCTCGTTCGGAACAGATTGAGGGACAATACAACAACATGCAGCTTGGCGATCCGTGGTACGACCAGACCGATTCAGGCGAGGCATATTACTATATGAATGGCAAAGAGACGAAAGGAACCTGGAAAAAAGACAAAAGCAGCTTGGCAAGCAAGATGACTTTCTTCGATACTGGCGGCAATGAAATCAGATTCGTTCCAGGCCAGATCTGGGTCAATGTGGTCGAGCCAGGAACAGCCTTCGTGTGGGAGCCGGGCGCCTAAATCCGGTGGTACGAAACCAGAAACCCCGCTAAACAGCGGGGTTTTGATATACTACAGTCTATGATGAGATTTCTCACTGGTACTGACTCCTTCCGTCTCCGTCTCCGCGAGCGTGCGTTGGCTGCGGATTTCCGAGACGCCCACCCAGAATGTACCGAGCGAGTCTTTGATGGGCGTGATGTTCATGAAGGGTTGCTGACCGTGCTCCGAGAGACACTTTCGGGCGGACTCTTCGCGGCTCCAAGAAGTATTGTTATCCGCCATGTGGAACTTTTCGATGACCAGCTTTCTAAAGCCATTGTCGGACTTCTCTCTCCAACGGTTCCTGAGGATGTCCTAATCGTGGCGAGTGTAGAGCCGATTGGTCGAGCCAAGAAAGGAAATGTCCTCCAAGTCTGGCTCACGAAACAAGCGGAGGTAGAGGAGGTGAACACTCTTACGGGGCGAGCGCTCACGCAATCCATCCTCGATATGCTCCATAGCATCGATGCTGAGGCCGTGATCGATCCTCGAGCTCTTGAATCGCTTGCCAATCGGACTGCTGGTGCGACGGGCTACATCCACAACAATCTCCTGAAGCTCGCTCTCTTGGCCGGAGGACGGGCCATTACCGAGGTTGACGTACTCACTCTGACAGAAGAGCCAGTCGGGGAAAGCGTCTCATTTGCCATGCTCGACGCGCTCGTCCGAGGGAATCGGGAACGAGCCATCACTCTGTTGCGTCAGGAAGAGACGAGCGATGATGTCATCTTCAAACTTCTCGGGCTCTTTGCATGGCAGGTCCGTCAGGCGCTCATGGTGCGGGACGAATATGATCGGGGGGTGACATCACCTGAGACGATTGCTGCGACTATCGGCGCCAAACCGTTTTCGGTGCGCAAGCTCATGCCGCTCATCCCCAGGCTTTCCTTGGCTCGCCTCAAACGCTCCCTCGCCTACCTTTCTGATCTCGACCGTGGACTGAAGACGGGCCAGACCCGTCCCGGCGTCGCACTCGATCTCTTTGTCTGGAAATTTTAAACATACCTTATGGGCTTTGAATCGTTCCCTCAACGGATGGATCAGAGGAAGCCGAATAGCCTTATTGAAGGGCGAGAGGCTGTGTATCAGCGCATGGTCTCTGAACTTGAAAGAAACGAAAAAACCATCGATCGAAATCTTTTATCACAGTCAGTCCAATCGAGACAGGAACGCAGCAAGAAGTCCTTCCGCCAGGAAAAATTCGAACACGGTAATCTGGAGATCGATATGATTGGCGTCACTCATATCGCCGAAACTATTCCGCTCTACCGAAAAGAGATGGAGGAAAAGGTGAAGGCATCTGACTTTACTATCCTCGAGACTGCAAACGAGTTCGATAGTCCCGAACTCGCCCGTGGTCGTGCGGCACTTACTGACAAAGATGATTTCTTTTTTCTCGAAGTAGAACGCATGATTCGGAAACATCAGAAATCGCTGGTGATTGCTGATCCGGCGTACGATTATGGAGACTCTCCAAAAAAATACCAGGATCGGCTATTTGAACTGGATGCGGAAGTGGCTGGATTGGCTAAGCTAGCAGGACTTGGAGCCGCTGTGACGGGTGGAGGAATCGCTGTTGAACGAGTCATAAGCAAAACAGGCGCACTCATTTCAAAAAAATTAGGCGATGAAGACGTTGATCCTAGCCTGAGCCGGCGTGACTTTTTAAGACTATCGGCGGCGTCGGCTGTGGCTGCCGGAGGATACTCTGTTTTGACGGATAACCATGAGCATGCCAGCGGCTATCGTTATCAGGGAAATCGAGCCACCCTCTACAATCTCACGGATTACCGGGATGCAGTCGTCGCTGAGGGGATAAATAAACTTTCGCAGTCGTTCAGTAAAAAAATGAAAGCCGCGCTTGTTTTCGGTGCGGCGCATATCGATGGCATAAAATACTATCTGGATAACCCAGTCGTCCGCATGGCCAAGCTAAAAATTTACAAGCCATACCAGGAAATTTCTCACCCCGAACTCTCTGCCCATCGATTCGAAGTAGATACGCAAGTTACGGAGAAGGCTGCAAGGGACGGGAACTTCGGCGAATGGAAGCAGGTATTCAAGACGGCTATTCTGACATAATAAAACTCCCCGGAAAAGGGAGTTTTTGCTGTCTTGAGACCTAAGTTATTTCGTCGTGAGCTTTTTCACAGCGGCGTTCAGGCGGGACTTGCGGCGGGCGGCATTGTTCTTCTTGATGACATTCTTCTCGGCACCTTTATCGAGGGCTTTCTGCGCCTTCAGGTACCATTCTTTGGCGCCGGTGACATCGGCTTTGGCGATTGCCTCGCGCGTGCCTTTCACAGCGCTTTTGATCACGCCTTTGATGGAGCGGTTGCGAAGGGTGTTCTTGGCGGTGACCCGCATGTACTTCTTGGCTGACTTCTTGATCGGCATAGTTGTTGGCGTAAAAGCTAAGAATCAAACGAAAAATGGCAGCGGTGCGACAGAACAGAGAATCCTGAGACAATCCATTTTTAGCACAGGATTCCACTTTAGGCAAGGTACTACACTAAACAGTTTGGTGTAGTACCAAGCCATTTCTCGGCGTGGTAAAATGGGGTTACCCTTATGATTCGAGCACTTAAAGGAACCCTTGGCTCCATCCAGGCCAATTATGCGATTATATTCGTGAGCGGCGTCGGCTACCAGGTCTATGCTTCGCCGTACACGCTCGGAAAACTCGCCGGAATGGGTGACGTCATCCTGCACATCCATACCCATGTCCGGGAGGACCAATTCAACCTCTTCGGCTTCATTACCGAGGATGAATTATCGATGTTCGAGCTCCTCATCTCCGTCTCTGGGGTGGGACCGAAAGCCGCGCTTTCCATTCTCGCCATCGCTGAACCAAAGACTATTCGTACTGCCATCGTGAACAAGGATCCATCGATCCTGACGCGAGTCTCGGGCGTCGGGAAAAAAACAGCCGAGAAAGTTATCGTTGAACTTCAGAATAAAGTCTCGTCCGTGGATATCGCCGATCAGGCCAGCGCATTGGCGGAGCAGGACGCCATCGAAGCGCTGACGGCGCTCGGGTACTCGGTTTCCGAAGCCCGCGATGCGCTGAAGGGCGTGCCGACAGATATCACAAGCGTTGGTGAGCGGCTCAAGCGAGCCCTCAAGAGTCTTGGAAAAAAGTAATCGTACTAGGAATTGTGGCCTCGCGATCATTTCTCACTACGCATGCGCTTGACGGCGGACTTTTCCAATCGGACGAGTGGGCGCGCCTTCAGGCTGTCGCTGACCACGAATCTCACCCATTTCAAGGAATCGGATTTGAGGGGCATGCCTTCGTGCACGCATTGCCTTTGATCGGTCAGTACCTTTTTTTACCACGCGGCCCGGTCGTGAATCCAACCGCCTTTGCCAGTGAAGAATTCCGAAGGCAGCTGTTGGAACTTTCCGAAACAACAAGGGCTTCATGGATCCGGGTTGAGCCGCAAACAGTTGAGACGCTGACGATACTCAAATCAGTATTTGGTGCGGATCGAGTAATCGCGGCACCGCGTGACACCAATCCCCGTGAAACCCTCATGGTTTCGCTGGATAGTGAGATTGATCAATGGCTGGAACGGATGAAGCCGAAAACCCGGTACAATATCCGGCTGGCCGAGAAACACGGCGTCACCGTGCGATTCTCGCATGCTTCCGAAGATATCGAAACATTTCTCGGTTTGATCACTTTGACTTCAAATCGGAAAACCATCGTGCCGCATCCGAAAGCGTATTACCGGAACTTTCTTCAGGTGATGTCAAAAGAAATGTGCGTGGTTGCGCTCGCCGAGAATGAGGGAGAGGTACTCGCAGCCAGTCTAATGGTTTTTTTCGATCACACCGCCTACTATCTCCATGGCGGATCCAGTGATGCGAAACGCGAGTTGATGGCACCGTACCTCCTGCAGTACCGGAGCATGGAAGAAGCGAAACGACGTGGATGTCTCATATATGATCTCGGCGGCGTGCGTGTCCGTTCTAAGCGAGGTGAGGCCGATACGGACTGGGACGGTATCACGCGTTTCAAGCAAGGTTTCGCGCCGAATACTGAGACGCTGCTTTTTCCAGGGACCTATGATATCGTCCTTACGCCAGCCCGCTATGCGCTCTATCGACAATCGCGCCGTCTCGCAGGGATGAGACGGACCATGCATGGCTTCCTCTCGCGTATTTCTGTATGAAGCGAATCAAACGATTCATTTCCAAACTCGTGCCGCAGACAGCGAAGAATCTGTTCTATCATTTGCCTTTGGCCGTCATTGCTAATACCGCTTTCGGTTTTCCGGCACGTGGTTTGATGGTCATCGGAGTCACAGGTACGAACGGCAAGACGACGACGACCAAGCTTATCGCAGCGATCTTGGCTGAAAGCGGAAAAAAGATCGCATATGCATCCACAATCGAGTACGGGATTGGTGAACGACGCTGGACGAACGCGTCGAAATTCACTACTTCATCCGCGTGGCAGCTCCAGCGCTTTCTCGCCGAAGCCAAACGCGCCGGCTGCACCCATGTTGTACTCGAGACGTCGTCTCATTCGCTCGATCAGTTCCGCACCTGGGGTATCCCATATATGGTCGCGGTCATCACCAATGTCACGCGTGAGCATCTCGACTATCATCAGACAATTGGAGCGTATCGACGCGCGAAACGGAAACTTTTTGATGGTGTCAAAGTAGCAATCGTCAACGCGGATATGGAGCAGCCGGAAGAATTCTTCATTCCAACGTCTGGCATAACGCTGACGTATAGCACGAAGTCCGTGGACGCGAGTGTCGTAGCGAGCGAAATCGAACTCAATGTAGTGGGAACCCGCTTTCTCGCGCTGGGAACTTCGTTTCGGATTAATCTGCCGGGACTTTTCAATGTCGAGAATGCACTGGCGGCGATCACGACTGGCAAGGCGCTGGGCCTAAGCGCTGAAACGATGAAAAGCGCCTTGGCAAAAGTGCTTAGTATGCCGGGGCGGATGGAGTCTGTCTCTAACGATCGCGGCCTCGATATCCTCATCGACTATGCCGTCACGCCGGATGCGTTCGAAAAACTGTACCAGGCCGTCATGCCCATGAAAATTCCCGGGACAAAGATCATCCATGTTTTTGGCGCGTGCGGAGAGCGTGATCGGGGCAAGCGGCCGATACTGGGAAAAATCGCATCCGAACAGGCGGATGTCGTCATCCTTACCAATGAGGATCCGTACTACGAAGATCCGGAGTGCATCTTGAACGAAATCGAAGCGGGTGTGGCAAAGCGGGGTGGGAATTTTTTCCGGATCTTTGACCGGCGTGCCGCCATCGAGAAAGCACTGCTGCTCGGCGAAACGGGCGATATTCTCCTCATCACCGGCAAGGGAGCGGAAGAAACGATGGCAATCGGCGACCAGCGAATACCGTGGCGGGAACGGAGCGTCATTCTGGAGATACTTGAGAGTATGAAAAAAAGCGGGGCATAACCCGCTTTTTTCTTCGTCTGTTCAATGGCTACCCGAAGAGACGAATAAGTATGGTCGAGAGAAAGAAGCCGATGAATCCGCCGACGAGTACCTCGCTCGTCCGATGCCCGACGCGCTCTTTGAGACGAGGGAAGGTATCCGCTGAGAGCTTGAGAGTTTGGACGAGTGTGTTGAGGTAGCGGCCCTGATCGCCCAGATACATACGGAGCCGTACAGCATCGTCCACAATGAGGAAGGCGACCGCCACTGCAACGGCGAACGCGCCGGACCCGACACCTTCGTAGTAGCCGATGGAGGTGAGGAGAGAGATGGCAAACGCAGTGTGGGCGCTCGGCATGTGGCCATGGGTCGCGATGTATTCGAGCTTCCAGCCATGCTTCAGGCTGAACATGACGAATTTGATAATCTGGGTGAAAAGACTGACGACGATCGGAATGATAAAAATGGCGTGGGCCTGGAGGAATGCGTGCATAATTACCATCAGTATACCACTTTCCAAGCGACTCTTTTCTGCTATACTCAATCCACAGAAATCTTTAACCCCTTTGCCTATGTTGAGTCTTCCACTCATCCTCATCGGTGCTGTCGTGCTGGCCTTGCTCTATGGTGTGGCGTTGTATAACGGGTTTGTCCGGCTGGCGACGCGCGTTGACGAAGCCTGGAGCGATATCGATGTCCAGCTAAAGCGCCGCTACGACCTCATCCCGAACCTGGTGAATACTGTGAAGGGCTATGCTGCTCATGAAAGTGGTCTCTTCGAGAAGGTGACCGAAGCTCGAACCCGGGCGATGCAGGCCGGATCAGTCGGCGATCACGCCCAGGCCGAGAATATGCTCGCCGGGACGCTCAAAAGCCTCTTTGCGGTCGCTGAAAACTACCCGGACCTGAAAGCGAATACGAATTTCCTTGAGCTGCAGCGCGAGCTTTCCGACACAGAAAACAAGGTGCAGGCCTCGCGTCGTTTCTATAACGGCAATGTCATGGAACTCAACGCGAAAGTCGATATGTTCCCGTCGAATATCATCGCCAATATGTTCAAGTTCGCGAAGCGCGAGTTCTTCGAGATTGAAGAGGGAGAGAAAGAGCCGGTGAAAGTGGAATTCTAGGTCCTATGCAATCGGGTTTTGTCAGGCTAGCGTTCTCGCTCGCCTGTTTTCTTTTTGTGGCAACATGGCCGACGGTCGTTTTGGCACACTCCGGACATATGGGGGAAGAGGCCGAGCATATCGAGCAGTTCGATGTCATCCTAGAAATTGGGAAAAATGGAACGGTCGATGTTTCAGAGACGATTCGATACAACTCTGGAGGTGCAGAGAAACATGGCATCTATCGCGATATCCCGATCAAGTATGTGACATCGATCGGTACGCGCGAGGCATTGTCGATCGATGTGCTCGGGGTGGAGGATGCCGTTGGAAACCATCTCACACACGAAGAAAGCCAATCAAGTGGAAACTGGCGTATCCAAATTGGTGCTGCGGACCGGCTCGTTTCTGGCACATTGACCTATGTCATCCGCTACCGGGTCGACGGAGCTCTCTCGTTCTACGATGATTTTGATGAGCTGTACTGGAACGCGACGGGCCATGATTGGACCGTACCAATCTATGCTACCTCGGTCACGGTCCGCACCGTCGGGTCGACTACTGGTTGGCGTTTCGCTTGCTACATCGGGCCGCGGGGGAGTACGGAGCGTTGCGACCATGGACTGGATGGTGCGGGTGCTATGGACCGGAGCGAGATACGGGTCGATGTACCTAGGGTGCTGTTGCCCGGTTCAGGTATCACCGTCGCACTCGGTTTTGATAAAGGCTACGCGACTGAACCGACTTGGTGGGAGCGCGTCTTCGTATTCATTGGCAACAATCCTTTGGTGATGCTGCCGGTTGTGGTGACGGCTTTCATGGGACATCACTGGTATCTGCGGGGGCGTGATCCAAAAGGTCGTGCGGTGATCGTGCCTGAGTACGAAGTCCCAGAGCAGCTGTCGCCACTCGAACTTGCAGGTCTAGAAAATGGGAAAGTATCGAGCGTGGATATCTCGGCCGCCATCATCGATCTCGCGATCCAGGGCTATGTCAGGATTGAGAAAGCGGTTGAAGATCGTCTTTTTCTCGACAAGACCGATTATACACTCTATCGTCTCGAGAAGACGGCTCTCGCTGGAAGCCTTGAGGCGACTCTTTTAGCCGATTTGTTTACTGCCAGCACGACTGTCGCTGCACGGGAGTCAGCGAAACGCTTTCTTGCCTCCCCGGTCGCGAAAGTCCTTCCAAAATTCATCATGGAGAAAATGACGGCGCAAACGATGGTGAACGAGTCGGAGGGGAAGACGGTCAAAATTTCCGATCTCAAGAATAAATTCTATGCCAACATCCCCTCGCTTCAGGAGAAGGTGATGAATCTCCTGGTCCAGAAAGGGTGGTACACGGAAAACCCCCAGACAGTTCGGGGAAAATACATTCTTATCGGCGCGGCCGCTATCCCGCTGGTATTCATTCTCGGTTTTGTGGAGAGCAGCATCACGGTTCTTTCGGTGGGTCTCGCAGGAGTGATCTATTTCTTTTTTTCGTACCTGATGCCACGGATGACAAAAACAGGCGTCTTGGTGAGAGAGCGCCTGCTCGGGCTAAAGGAATATCTCCAAATCGCCGAGAAGCGTCGACTCGAATTCCACAATGCCCCGGAAAAAACGCCCGAACTCTTTGAACGGCTTCTGCCGGCGGCGCTTATTCTCGGCGTGTCGGATATCTGGGCCAAGGAATTCGCGGATATCTATATGCGGCCACCGGAGTGGTACAGCGGGACGAATGGAGCAAGTTTCACGGCGAGCGCCTTCGCTTCGGATATGAACAGTTTTTCCTCAGCGGCAAGCGCATCACTTGCTTCGTCACCATCGAGCAGTGGTTCGGGCGGCGGCGGATCCTCCGGCGGCGGAAGGGGCGGGGGTGGAGGCGGAAGCTGGTAAGTTTGAAACTATGAACATTGCTGGACAGAGTGGGAATGTGTACGTGCTTTCTATCGAGCGAGGCGAGGAACTCTTTGCTTCGCTCAGTCAGTTTCTGGCTGACAACGGCATCGTCGCTGGATACTTCTCTGGCCTCGGTGCCGCGGATCGACTTGAGCTCGCCTACTATAACTTGGAGACTCGCGAGTACGAGCGGCAAAGAATCGATGAAGCGGTGGAAATCCTCTCGCTTCACGGAAATATCGCGTGGAAAGAGGATGAGCGGATACTGCATGTCCATGGCGTCTTCGGCCGACGCGATCTTTCAACGTTTGGCGGCCACCTGTTTATGCTGAATGTCTCTGGTGTCTGCGAGCTTCACCTGACCGTGCTGCCGAAGAAAATGAACCGTGCTTTCGACGAGGCGACGGGCCTGAACACGCTCTGCCGCGGTGATTGACGGGTTCAGGAGCGGAGAATATACTATATCCCTATGGAGCTCTTCCAACGAATCGCCAATTTTCTCTACGAAGTAGGCACGATGCGCAAGCTTCCGCGCATGCATCGCCAGACGCTCTTGACCGACGACAATTCCGACACGATCGCTTCTCATTCCTATCGTGTGGCTCTCATCGCGTGGCATTTGGCCAAGATTGAAAAAGCGGATCCCTACAAGACAGTGATGATGGCGCTCCTTCATGATATGGCCGAGGCGCGGACGGGTGACCACAACTGGATACACAAGCGTTACGTGAAAATATTCGAAGATGAGATCACCAAAGATCAATTGGGCGATTTGCCATTCACTGATCTGGAAGCCTTCGTGACGGAATACGATCAGCGTGAATCTCCGGAAGCCATCATCACGAAGCAAGCCGATCTCCTCGACCAAATCCTCCTCCTCAGGGAATATGAGTGGCAGGGGAACCGGGAGGCGCAGCTGTGGCTTTATGGCAAAGAGACAAATAAAGGCCGCTGCCAGATCGACAAACTGACTATGCCGAGCGCCAAAAAGCTCGGCGAGCAGATCTATTCAGTTTCACCTTCAGCGTGGTGGGAGAATCTTTGGACCAGTAAGAACCGCTAAATATAACGCCTATGTCGACTGCATATTCGCACAGCAGCAAAAACGTCGAGCTCACCTGGCTCTACCTCAGCATCTTTCTCGTCATCGTCATCGGTGTCGGGTATCTCTTCGCGCAGGTCTATCGGGATAGTTCCATACTCTATATCGCCGTCATTTTTTCCGTCCTGACAAGCTTTGCGTCGTATTGGTGGAGCGACAAAATCGTCCTCTCTATGGCGCGCGCTGTCCCAGTCGATCGCGAGTCGAACCCCGACATCTACAATCTCGTCGAGAATCTCTGCATCACCGCCGGGCTGCCCGTCCCAAAGATCTATATCACTGAAGATTCGGCGCTGAACGCGTTCGCGACCGGCCGCAATCCCGAGCACGGCGTGGTGTGCCTCACGACTGGCCTCCTTGCACGGCTGGACAAAGCCGAGCTCGAAGGTGTCATCGCGCATGAACTCTCGCATATTCGGAACCGAGACACGCTTCTCTCGACTGCGGTTGTCATACTTGCGGGTTTCATTTCCATCCTCGCTGATATGTTCCAGCGCTCGTTCTTCTTTCGCTCACGTGACAATGACAATCGCGGCGGCGGTCTCGTTCTACTCGGTATCATCCTCTCCATCTTGGCGCCCCTGGCGGCATTTCTCATCCGGATGGCGATTTCACGGAAGCGCGAACTCCTCGCTGATGCGTCCGGTGCGCTCCTCACGCGCTATCCTGAAGGGCTGGCATCGGCCCTGGAAAAGATTTCGGCTGATCCGAAACCGCTCGCTACAGCCTCTGGGGCAACCGCGCACCTCTATATTTCCAATCCGTTCAAATCGGGCGCTATTATGAAGCTCTTCATGACCCATCCGCCAACCGAAGAACGGTTGAAAGCGCTGCGGGAAATGAATCTTGACCGCTAAGTATGCTCTCTGGCTGGGGGCGACCGAAATCAAAAACCCTCAAAGCCGGCAAGTCAGGCCGCTATGCCTTCACGCTGCATTCTGAGTACAAGATGCGCGAGTATCACTTGTCACGCCAACGTGTCATCCGCGTCATCCGATCGCCGCGACGGACTGAAACGGGGATTGTGGAAAATACCGTTGCGGTCATGCAGCCGGCCTCGACCAAGCGGGTGGGTGGAAAGCCCGCCCGACCGGGCGACCCGAGTCATTCGGGCAGGGAAACCTGGAGCCAGGAGATCTGGGTCATGTATAAGGTGCAAAAACAAGGATTAGGGAAGAGGGGTGAGGGTTTAGACTCCCAATTCAAACGAAGCAGCAATAATCTTTTGAATCAGCCGGAGCTCAAGATCATCAGCGCGTGGCGGTATCCGGGCGTCAGTCCTGAGCGTGATCCGATTCCATCCGACATTCTCCAGGAGATTGCACGAGGACTCGAGGAGAGTGAACTCGCCGAAGAAATGGCTGACTAATGCCATTTTATCTCAATACGAAGTGAAAGAGGCTTGAAAGAGCCTTTTGTTTTGGCTTTACTAAGCCATAAACAGTATGACCTAGTCTTGACTCTAAGGCTGTTTTGGTGTATACTGCTCGTTCAGTACTTTAAGTCACTTTTTCCTCATCCAACACCACCAAGGAGTCGTAATGCGTTTCGTTTCTGAGTTACTTCGCCGTCTCGGCGCACTCCTCCTCGGTCTCATAGTCAGTCTGCTCCGAGGAATCGGCCACGCCATCGCCGAGATGTTACGATCAGCCCTCTATCGTGCTGGACGCTTCATCGGGAAACTGATGACCTGGATTCTCGCGGCGGCGCTTGGTGTCTGGATCCTTCAGACGCAACCCGAAATTGTGATTCCGGGCATCGGCATCGGGATCCTTGTCTACGCGATACGGCTTATGGTCACAGCGCCGTTTCGAAAAAATCGCAAATAGTGATCGGGGGATGGATACGAAAATCGTAACCCATCTCCCCTCAACCGGAGGACGAATGTGAAAGCATTCGAAATCCCAAGAGTCTCTATTCGATCCGTAACTTTACAATCAAACTTCTTCTACGGCTAAGGAGGCCGTCATCATGAACTCAACCATTCGCGTGCTTGTTGCCCTGCTCTTGCTCCTCGGTTTGGGAGCGTGTGGCACTACCTACCCTGTTTCGGGTGGCGTCCATACCGGTCACTACACTGTGCACCGGCCCGATGGGTTCTACCGGCTTCCAGTCGATCAGGCTCACTACGCTCTGCACCAGCAGACGGTGTATCCAGCGACTCGCGGTCAGCGCGGGCGATGGGAAGTGAATGCTTGTGCTCCGATGACCCAGTACCAATTCAATACTGGTATGGGGTTGCCGGCGGAGCGCGTTCGTCCGGCGTACATTATGGCCGACGGCCATTGGAACATTGGCGGGATGTGGCAACACAAACCGCCGACGGTCATCGGCGACTGTCCAGTGGTTGTTTCATCACCAACGATTCCGGGCACGATGGGTGCAGGGCAACAAAGAGTTGCCTTCACCTCGTCCCCGGTACTCGGCGGCATGAGTGCGGAGACAGCTTCGAAGCTCCTCCGTGAGCTCGAGGCCAAGGGCGATCCGTGCTCAGCCGGGAACAACACCACTCGTACCACGATTGGGGCCGTCATCGGCGGCATCGCAGCAGCTGTCCTCACGGGCGATATCCGGTGGGCGGCCGCCGGCGCACTTCTCGGCGCGGCGGGAGGAAACGGCAATGCGGCCTGGAACTGTCAGGCGTACACCGATACGCGGCGTCAGCTTCTGGCGGCGATCGATGCAGCCAAAGCCCGCTGTCGTGATGAACTGCACCAACAGGAAGTCGACGGCAAGCTGTCGACGAACAAGACGCGGGACTGCAGCGTGACCGAACTCCGTGAGTTCGAGCGCATCGACCAGAGCCGACCGGTCGTTGCGCCAGCGACGCGTTCTGCACCTCCACCACCGCGCTCGACTCCGGCACCGAAGCCGCGTGTCGAGACAGATGAACTTCCGCCAAAGTAACCATCGTTACGACGGCCTCCATTCCGGCGATTATCAGCACCCCTGATAGTCGCCGTTTTCTTTCTCCTGAAACTAGGTGACTTGTTTGGTATACTGGGGAGGCACTATCCATATCAACATGAAACATACCAAAATCGTCGCGACACTCGGACCGATTTCGAGCAGCAAAGAAATGCTCCGTGAGATGGCACTGGCCGGGGCGAATGTCTTCCGTCTGAATTTTTCCCATGGGGAACCGGCTTGGCGCAAAGAGGTGATCGGTGCGATCCGTGCACTTTCCGAAGAACTGGAACGGCCGCTTGCGATCCTCGCCGATTTGCAGGGCCCGCGTATTCGGACTGAAGTACTCATTTCCAATCGATGTGAAGCGGGGCTTCGCACTTCGCGTGTGCGAGCTGACTGAACGTCGCCGTTTCGGACAGGACGATCCCATCGTGGCGCTCGATACGCCCGGGATACTCGGGAAGGTTGCCGTCGGTCATCGGATTCTCATCGAGGACGGCAGCATCGGACTGACGGTGACTAAGGTCGAACCCGGTTTTGTTGAAGCACAGGCTGAGAATGATGGCACGATTAAAAATCGAAAGGGTGTCATCCTCCCAGACACGCCGCTCGATTTACCTATCCTTTCGGCCAAGGACAAAGAAGACTTGGCGTTCATTCTGAAGGAAGGAGTCGATTATCTCGGACTTTCTTTTGTTGGATCCGTCTCTGATATCGAGTCGGTGAAGCGCGAGATGGAGTCTATCGCTGGCCCGGATTCGCACAAGCCCCTCATCTGCTCCAAGATCGAACGCAAAGCGGCGCTGGATCATCTGGCCGGCATCATCAAAGCGAGCGATGCCGTCATGGTGGCCCGCGGGGATTTGGGCATCGAGATGCCGGAAAGCGAAATTGCGATTCTCCAGAAGCAAATTATTGCCGCGAGTCTGCGCGAGATGCGCCCGGTCATCGTCGCGACGCAGATGATGCAGAGCATGGTGACAAATCCTCGGCCGACGCGGGCCGAAGTGTCCGATGTTTCGAACGCGGTCATTGATCATACAGATGCTGTGATGCTCTCGGAGGAATCAGCCGCCGGCAAGTACCCAGTCGAAACCATCGCGACGATGAAGGAGATCATCGAAAAGACCGAAGAGTCGCCCTTTGATGATCTCTATCGGGCGCTCGATCTGAATCTGAAAAGTGAATCTGCAGTGATGATCCGAAGCGTGTATGAATTAGCGCAGAGCTTCAAGGTGAAGGCTATCCTCGTCTACTCGATGAGCGGTTTCACGGCACGGCTCCTCTCGCATTTTCGGCCAGATGCGCGGCTCTTGGTTGCTACGAATTCGCTCCAGACCTGGCGCGAACTGGCCCTTGTCTGGGGGGTGGAGCCGTATCTCTTCGAGGGTGACCAGCATCCCGACACGCTGATCGAGCGGTTCATCACCCAACTGAAAGAGAAGTCCGTGCTCGTTGTGGACGACCAAGTCGCTGTTTTTTACGGAAGGACGCAGGAACAATCGATGATGAAGCTCGTCGGCATCCGGACCGTTCGGTAATTGGGTGTGCCCCGTTAGATCAGGGCTTGCGAGGAAAAATATGTATCGCTTTGGGAGGGGGTGAGTTTTAGGATTTAATACCCATTTTTCTCTAACGGGGTGTATACTGGAGGTGTAATTTTTGGCAAGATAATCGTATGGAGCAAAACACGCAAGGGGGCGCCCCTCAACCAGGGAATACCACAGGCGCGGGGCCAGCTGACATGAAGCACGAAGTCATAGGGTTCGTAGGGAAGGTCGAAGCCTGGCTCGATGTATACATGGTCTCCAAGGCGCCGTTTCAGATTCCGATGGCGGGCAAAGAGGTGCTCGCAAAGATTGCGCCGTATCTCATCATCGTGTTCTCTATCCTCGCCCTGCCAGCCATTCTTGCTCTCTTCGGACTCTCCGCATTCCTCGCGCCCGTCGCTATGGTCGCAGGTGGCGGTCTCGGTTGGGGATTTTTCGGTATCGTGAGTGTCGCCACATCGGTTATCTCGCTTGTCCTGGATGTCATGGCCATCCCAGGGCTTTTCAAACGTACTCATTCCAGTTGGCGGCTCTTGTTCTACGCGACACTGGTATCCTTTGTGGGAGGGGTGCTCTCGATGAACCCGCTTGGTGCCGTGATCGGAGCAGTCATCGGCTGGTATATTCTTTTCCAGGTGAAGGAACTCTACAAGAATTAGTGGGTTACATGATTGAAGCCCTACTCCGTCCGTTCAACCGGGCGGGGTTTTCTTTTCTCCAAAAGTCGGCTAGAATGCGTCCGTTTTCCACTGGAAAGGTGGCCGAGTGGTTGAAGGCACCGCTCTCGAAAAGCGGCATACCGGAAACGGTATCGAGAGTTCGAATCTCTCCCTTTCCGCAGCGAACGAAGTGAAGCAAGGAGGGGAGAGATGAGAAGTTTATGCCCCAGCGGGGTAAATCTCTCCCTTTCCGCAGCGAACGAAGTGAAGCAAGGAGGGGAGAGATGAGAAGTTTATGCCCCAGCGGGGTAAATCTCTCCCTTTCCGCAGCGAACGAAGTGAAGCAAGGAGGGGAGAGATGAGAAGTTTATGCCCCAGAAGGACAAACCTTCTTCTTCCTGCACTGAGTATGGGATGACCTGAGTGCGCGAGTCATTGAATGTTACAATGAGAGGTAGGTATAATCATTGAGCTATTGCTATGCATGGATTTCTCGAATTCATCCGGACCCAGGGTGTCGTCGGCCTAGCGGTCGGGTTCATCCTCGGCGGTGCGGTCTCGAAAGTCGTTACGGCGCTCGTGACGGATATCATCAACCCGATCATTGGCGTGGCGCTTGGCGCTGTGGACGGGCTGAAAGCAGCCAAGCTTTCCATTGGTTCAGCGGATATTCTCGTCGGTGACTTTCTTGGCGTAACGATCGATTTTCTCGTCGTTGCTGCGGTCGTGTACTACGGCGTGAAGGGACTCGGTCTGGAAAATCTCGACAAGAAGAAGGCCTAAACAACCAGCGTCGATGAAACGCCCAAAGGGGCGTTTTGTTATTATGCTAAACTAGAGTCGATAACAGCGTTGTTCTTTGCTGCTAAACTTTTTACCATCCATATGCAGATCGTACAGAAGCAGTGGCTCGTAAAGTCGGGCTGGCAAGTTTTTCCAATGGGTGCAGAGGAGCTTGAGCGTCCCGATATGGTCTTGGTGTTCGGTGCGGTCGGTTACATCGCGGATCCGAAGCGATTCGAAGAGATTCGATCGATGTATCCAGAGGCGCATGTCGTCATGGCGAGCACAGCCGGCGAAATAATCGGCACAACTGTCAGAGAGGATTCACTGACGCTTACAGCTATCCGATTTGAAAAGACAAAAATTCGGTACGCTGCTTCAGGTATCGACGGACCAGAGCAAAGCTACCGTGTCGGCGGGGCGCTGGCCAATGAGCTGCAGGACGATGGACTCGCGCACATCATGGTATTTTCAGACGGGCTCCATGTGAACGGAAGCGACCTCGTGAAAGGGATAACGGAAAAATTGCCCAGGAACGTAGCGGTGACTGGCGGGCTGGTCGGCGGCGGCAACGATTTCCAACACACGTACGTCGGTCTTGATGGGATTCCCGCTGAGAAGCAGGTCGTGGCCATCGGTTTTTATGGCGAAGCACTCCAAGTATCCTATGGTGCGATGGGCGGGTGGGATCCATTCGGTCCGAAGCGGAAAATCACCAAGGCTCAAAAGAATGTCCTTTTCGAGTTAGATCATCAACCGGCACTGACCCTCTACAAGGAGTATCTCGGCGATAAAGCGGAAGGACTCCCTGGATCAGGGCTGCTCTTCCCACTCAGTCTCGAACTGGACGGGCGGGAGGTCGTGCGGACGATTCTTGCTGTGAGCGAGGCCGATCAGAGCATCACATTCGCTGGAGACATGCCTGAAGGCGTGAGTGCCCAGCTTATGAAAGCGAATTTTGAACGGTTAGTCAGCGGAGCTGCTGACGTGGCGGGATTGGTCGCGCGCGATGTGACCACATCACAGCTCGCTATCCTTATCAGTTGCGTCGGGAGGAAACTGGTCCTAAAGGATCGGGTGGAGGAAGAGGTGGAAGCAGTACAGACAGCGCTCGGAGCAAATACGGTTCTCGCAGGTTTTTACTCGTACGGCGAGATTTCTCCAGCCACGCCGTCCGAGAATCAGTGCCAATTGCACAATCAAACCATGACAATCACGACTTTTTCCGAAGTCTAGCGCGTCGGACGCAATGTCTATGCACAAGCTCCTCGCACGGCAGCTGAAGCGTTATTTTGGCGAGACTGAAAAAGTCCCAGCTGATTTGGATCGTTTCATCCAGGCGGTCGACGAAGCCTATCAGCATTTTGACGAAGACCGAACGATGATTGATCGCTCCCTGGAACTGAGTTCTAAGGAATTGAATAGCCTCAATCAGCGACTCGAAGGAGAGGTGGCGAAGCAGGTGAAGCGGTCAGTGGAGCTCGAAAGCCTCAATTTGCGTCTGGCTTCAGAAAAGGAGCGGGCAGAAGGCATACTCCGCTACCTCCGATCCATCGGTGAGGGTGTGTATGCCACCGATCAGCGCGGCACAGTCATATTCGTCAATGATGCCGCTCTCGAACTTCTCGGATACATGCCCGATAAGACGGTCGGGAGCGATAGCCGGGAGCTTTTCCGTTTCAGCCTTGGTATTGAAGAGAGTGCGCCGTTGCTTCTCACGACAGAACTTGCGCTCCGTGCGGAACTCGCCCAGGGTTTTCCACGCGGCACGTTTCTTTTTCGGAACGGCCAGCCGCCACTCCCAGTCACCGGGACTTTCGCTCCTATCATGGAGAGCGGAGAGATCACTGGGGCCATCGTGGTTTTTCAGGATATCACCGAGCGGTACGAACTGGAAAAGATGAAAGAGAACTTCCTCGCGATTGCGGCCCATCAGCTCCGTACCCCTTTGGGGAGCATGCGCTGGAGCATGGAACTACTCAAGAATGGCGATCTCGGAGCAGTATCAGCGACCGCGCAGCTTGCTCTGGCGCAGCTCTATGAAAACAGCAGCCGCATGTTGACCATCGTGAATGACCTCCTGAATGTCTCACGCATCAATCAGGGGCGGACCGGCGAAGAGGCGGAGCGGGTTAATATCGCTGAACTCCTCAATTCAGTCGTGACAGCGATGCGGGGTGCTATCGAGGAAAAAAAACTGCAGCTACACTGGCATGAGCCTAAGGAACCGATGCCGTCTCTCTTCGTTACCAAAAAGCACCTTTTTGAGGTCTTTGAAAATATCGTAGCGAACGCTATCTGTTATAGCCGCGACCATGGAGCAATCGATATTTCGTTGAAAAAAGAAAAAGAGTGGATTGTCGTGTCCATCGCCGATACGGGTATTGGCATTCCGGAAGAGGATCAACCGAAGATATTCTCAAAATTCTTCCGGGCGGGCAACGCGATCCAGCATTTCACGGATGGCACCGGACTCGGTCTGGTTGTGGTAAAATCCTACGTAGAGGAAAATGGCGGTACAGTCTCATTCGCCAGTGAGAAGGATAAGGGCACAACCTTTACTGTCCGACTGCCGGTTGAACCGAAGAAATCAGTAATTCTTTCATAGTATGCCTGAAGAAAAATACGTTCTCATCGTGGAAGACGACCCGTTTTATTCAAGTGTCTATAAGGCGAAAGTAGAGAAAGACGGCATGCCGGCGAGGATTGTCAACAACGGTGAGGACGCGCTGAAGGCGATCCGAGAGAAAAAACCAGCTCTCGTCGTGCTCGATCTCATCATGGCGGGGAAAGACGGTTTCCAAACCCTTACCGAGATCAAGGCGGATGCGGCGATCCGAGATGTCAAAGTCATCGTGCTTTCCAATTTGAGCGAAGAAGCGGACATCAAACAGGTGCTCAGTCTCGGCGCTAGCGAATACTATGTGAAGGCTGATATTTCGATTGAGGCGCTCATGAAGATCATCAATCAGCATCTGATGTGAAATTGCCCCTTCTATTGGGAGGGAGTACGACTCGCTGGTAGCGACCGTACGCGTTCCAGGCAGCAGTTGCAGGATGGGTATCAAGGGACGGCTGACCTCCACGCCGGGATTTGGTGCGGTGGTATACTAAGTGAAAGTTACCGGCTGGTATCTGTGTGGGGGCAGTATGAACTTCCAGTCAAGAAAATCAAATGCAGTCTATGGAGGAGCCAATAAAAAAGAACGTCAATCGTACAACAGTGCCTGCTGGTCAGGCAGCGGCCGTTCCTTCAGTGCTCGCTAAACCCAGCATCAAAGAGCCCAACGAGGCTTTCTTCGGGAGTCTGCTCATACTCTCGATCATCCTCTCTCTCGTGGCGACGATCGGATACTTTGGCGTCGCGGGATACCGCTATTTCATGGCAGCGGCGCGTGAACAAGCAATCCCCTCGATTGATGGATTGCCAGCTGAGTCGAAGAGTGAACAGGTTGCATCTTCCGAAGCAGATCGTCCGAATTCTGCTATTGTCGAAACTGGCTCAGCTGCCGTAGATAAAAAAAGTATTGAAATCAAGGTCTTAAATGGCGGGACCGCCAAAGGGGTGGCCGGCACCTATGCCGAGAAACTGAAAGGACTCGGCTTCGCGAAAGCGACCACCGGCAATAGTTTCGGGAGTTACGCCGGCGCCACACTCTTTTTCACCAAGGGACAAGAGGCTTCGAGAGATCTCTTGAAAGAAACGATTCTGAAGGATTATCCGGCGCTCGTTTTGAAAGAAGCAGTGGCTGGAGATAAAGACATGACGACCGCTCCTTTGGTTCTCATCCTCGGCCGGTAATGCGCCCGAGCGCTCCACGCGCCGTATCTTTCCCACATGACTATCTTGAGCCGCATTCGGACACTCCTGAGAAAAGCCATGACGCTGCCTTTAGGGGCATCGCTCCTCTTTGCGTTCCCAGCGAGCACGAACTATCAGTTGAAGGACTTCGGCTATGGCGGCGGTGGAGTAGCCAATGGCACGTCCTCGAACTATGCCATCGAGGGCATCGCTGGCGAGCAGAATGCGATCCACACTCGATGGCGCGACATATGATCTCGGACCCGGGCTGCAGTTCACGAATCAGGCCAATGTGCCGCCCGCGCCGACGTTTACCAATCCGGCGAACTATTACAACAAACTCAAGCTCGTCCTCGATGCGGGAGGGAATCCCACCGATACGGTGTTCGCAATCACAATCAGCACTGATAGTTTCGTGAGCGACAACCGCTATGTCCAGAGCGACAACACCGTCGGTGCCACGCTCGGGCTCGAAGATTATCAGACCTATAGCGTCTGGGGCGGGGCGAGCGGTTTCAATATCATCGGTCTAGCTGCCAATACGACGTACCAGGTGAAAGTGAAGGCGTGGCAGGGAAAATTCACCGAAACCGGCTATGGTCCGGCGAGTACGGCCGCGACCGTTGGCGCTCGCCTGACATTCGATATCGATGTTTCCGCGACCGATTCGGATACGGGCCCACCGTATATAACGAATTTCGGCGATCTGATTGCTAGCACGGTCACGAGCAGCCCGGAAAAAATCTGGGTGGACTTTGACACCAATGGCGAGAGCGGGGGACGGGTCTATGTCTATGCCTCCAATGCCGGCCTCCAGAGTGCTCGGGCGAGCTATACCATTAGTTCCGTGACGGGCAATCTCACAGCGCTGTCAGAGGGCTTCGGTGCCCAGGGTTCGACTGCGACCCAATCGGCGGGTGGGCCGTTTTCCGTTACGACCGCCTATGACCTGACCTCGAATAATGTGGCTGTGACCGACGCGACAATCCGTGAGATTTTTACCGCGAGCAACCCAATAACGGCTGGCCGGGGTTCATTCCTTCTCAAGGCGAAGTCATCCGCGGTCACTCCGGCCGCTTCGGACTACACCGAAACCCTCACCGTGATTGCCTCCGCTAGCTTCTGAAGCTAGCCAAATAAAACTCCTCATGTATACTGTGTTTGTGAGCAAAAAACGTTGACAGGCCATCTTTTTTCATGTATACTGGATGCATGAATGAGGAACGGGTGGCTGTCAAAGCACCCGTTTTCTTTTTCGGTGTAGAATAAAATAAATATGCCCATCCGAATTATCCGCCCAATGAGCCTTCTCAATCTTGCCGCTCTTCTCCTTATAAGTGCGATACAGATTGTATTTTTTGCCTTGCCTGCTCATGCTGCTAACCTGACCCAGGCGATGGTTCGGATTGATCGGCTAAAGGCCTCTACTACGACCGGAGGGACGGTCTGTGCCAAATCCGCTACAGCCTCAGTTGAAACTACTGTTAAGGTATCGTTTCCAACGGGTTTTACCGTCAATAGCACGGCCGCCAACTGGACGGTAACCACTACTAACTTGCCCTCTGGATCAACCGCTTGGATTGGGATTGGGACTGCGAGCTTAGTAGCCAGTCAAGATGTGACCTTCCCAAGCGGCGATATGGTGGTGGGCACCTTGTATTGCTTCAATTTTTCTGCGACGAGCACCCTTACCACTCATGCTACACCTGGGAATGATTACACCGGTATTATCACCACTCAATTAGCTGGCCCAACCACGATAGATTCTGGGGCCTGGGCTACCTCTATTGTTTCCGATGATCAAATCGTGGTGACAGCGACGGTCCCGGCCACGTTTTCCTTCTCGCTTTCAGGGAATACCGATACCTTTACCGGCAACCTTTCCACGACAACCACTTCGACTTCGGGTCGGACTGTCACCCTCGCCACCAACGCTGCGTCGGGGTGGGTTACCTGGGTCAAAAGTGCCAATGCCGCCCTCAATTCGGTTTCAACCGCCGCGACCATTCCGACCGCTGGCAGTATCGATGATGCGCCGACCGACCTCGCTTCAGCAACGGGCTACGTTCTTGATGTGAATATCACAACTGACTCGGGTACGGGAACAGGCACGGTCACTCAAGCAGCCGGGTACGGGGCCGAATACAATGGCACCAACACGACTTCGGGCGGTACGCTCTCGACGACCTTCCAGCCGATTGCGGCCTCGAGTGGGACGACGGACGGCGATGTTTTGACTCTCATCGAACGTGCCAAGATTTCTGCGGTCCAAGCGGCAGCGACCGACTATACCGATACGCTGACCGTTGTGGCAGCCGGTCGCTTCTAAAGAGAAGCTCTTCCTAAAAGGTCCCCGAAAGGGGATTTTTGCTTATTCTAGGCCTATTTCGTGATTTCCGATATACTGAGGCTGGGCGATTTTTCTATGAATATGGTGCGTCCGAAGTTATTTTTTCAGGCACGCTTAGTCTCCTTCGCACTGGCGGTGCTGTTCCTCACCCCCTCCCTCGCCTTCGCCCAGGACGGCGCTCTTCGCATTGTCACCTCTCCCTTGCCCATCTCGCTCGTCGCTCTACCCGGCACTACCATCACCACCGAGCTCAAAGTGAAGAACGCGGGGACGGAACCCGAGACCCTGAAGATCGATATCCTCAAGTTCAGCGCTTACGAAGACACTGGCAAGCCCGCCCTCCATGATCTCGAACCGACGGATACGTTTGATGACTGGGTGACTTTTTCCGAGCCGACCTTCTCCGTCCTGCCCGAGGAGTGGAAGACCATCACCGCCACCTTTACGGTCCCGGAGGAAGCTTCTTTTGGCTACTACTACGCCTTCGTCTTCACCCGCGTGCGGGATCAGGAAGACCTCGCGCCCAAGGAAACAGCTGTCATCGGTGGCACCGCCACCCTCGTCCTCCTGGAGGCCAGAGTACCCGGTGCGTTGCGCGAGATCGTGGTCACCGAGTTCAAAACCGACAAGACCGTCTATGAATTCCTCCCAGTCAACTTCACCGTCAGTCTGAAGAACTCTGGCAATGTCCATGTCGCGCCGCGCGGCAATATCTTCCTTTCCCGAGGGAGTGACAAAGACCTCGCGCTCCTCGAGCTTAATCCCGGGAAGGGAAGCATCCTCCCAAACTCGAATCGTATCTTTGAATCCGACTGGCGTGACGGCTTCCCGGTCTACGAAGAGACTATCGAGGACGGGCGTGTTGTCCTCGATGAGCTTGGCAACCAAACGTATCATCTGACCTGGAATTTCGAGAATGCCTCCCACCTCAGATTCGGGAAGTACACCGCGACTATGCTCCTCGTCTACGATGATGGGACGCGTGATATTCCGATCGAGGGGACGGTCTCCTTCTGGGTCGTGCCGTGGAGGCTGATCCTCTTCATGATTGCCTTACCTGTCATACCCTCCGTGCTTGTCTATTACTTTATGAAACGAAGAATGCGAAAACAAATGGAACGGTATAGACAAGAAGGTACATCAGGAGTATGAAGTTTTTTCTCTCCCTTCTCATTCTCCTCACCCCCTCCCTCGCCTTCGCCCAGGACGGCGCGCTTCGCATTGTCACCTCTCCCTTACCCATCTCGCTCGTCGCTCTACCCGGCACTACCATCACCACCGAGCTCAAAGTGAAGAACGCGGGGACGGAACCCGAGACCCTGAAGATCGATATCCTCAAGTTCAGCGCTTACGAAGACACTGGCAAGCCCGCCCTCCATGATCTCGAACCGACGGATACGTTTGATGACTGGGTGACTTTTTCCGAGCCGACCTTCTCCGTCCTGCCCGAGGAGTGGAAGACCATCACCGCCACCTTTACGGTCCCGGAGGAAGCTTCTTTTGGCTACTACTACGCCTTCGTCTTCACCCGCGTGCGGGATCAGGAAGACCTCGCGCCCAAGGAAACAGCTGTCATCGGTGGCACCGCCACCCTCGTCCTCCTGGAGGCCAGGGTACCCGGTGCGTTGCGCGAGATTGTGGTCACCGAGTTCAAAACCGACAAGACCGTCTATGAATTCCTCCCAGTCAACTTCACCGTCAGCCTGAAGAACTCTGGCAATGTCCATGTCGCGCCGCGCGGCAATATCTTCCTTTCCCGAGGGAGTGACAAAGACCTCGCGCTCCTCGAGCTTAATCCCGGGAAGGGAAGCATCCTCCCAAACTCGAATCGTATCTTTGAATCCGACTGGCGTGACGGCTTCCCGGTCTACGAAGAGACTATCGAGGACGGGCGTGTTGTCCTCGATGAGCTTGGCAACCAAACGTATCATCTGACCTGGAATTTCGAGAATGCCTCCCATCTCAGATTCGGGAAGTACACCGCGACTATGCTCCTCGTCTACGATGATGGGACGCGTGATATTCCGATCGAGGGGACGGTCTCCTTCTGGGTCGTGCCGTGGAGGCTGGTGGCATTGGCTATTTTCAACTTTGCGCTCATTATTGGCCTCAGTTTGTACGTGATCCGTCTGCGTCGACGTTTGAAGCGTCTGCAGTCGCAGGAACAGCCATCCGAAAAGTAGTATGAAGTTTTTTCTCTCCCTTCTCATTCTCCTCACCCCTCCCTCGCCTTCGCCCAGGACGGCGCGCTTCGCATTGTCACCTCTCCCTTACCCATCTCGCTCGTCGCTCTACCCGGCACTACCATCACCACCGAGCTCAAAGTGAAGAACGCGGGGACGGAACCCGAGACCCTGAAGATCGATATCCTCAAGTTCAGCGCTTACGAAGACACTGGCAAGCCCGCCCTCCATGATCTCGAACCGACGGATACGTTTGATGACTGGGTGACTTTTTCCGAGCCGACCTTCTCCGTCCTGCCCGAGGAGTGGAAGACCATCACCGCCACCTTTACGGTCCCGGAGGAAGCTTCTTTTGGCTACTACTACGCCTTCGTCTTCACCCGCGTGCGGGATCAGGAAGACCTCGCGCCCAAGGAAACAGCTGTCATCGGTGGCACCGCCACCCTCGTCCTCCTGGAGGCCGGGTACCCGGTGCGTTGCGCGAGATTGTGGTCACCGAGTTCAAAACCGACAAGACCGTCTATGAATTCCTCCCAGTCAACTTCACCGTCAGCCTGAAGAACTCTGGCAATGTCCATGTCGCGCCGCGCGGCAATATCTTCCTTTCCCGAGGGAGTGACAAAGACCTCGCGCTCCTCGAGCTTAATCCCGGGAAGGGAAGCATCCTCCCAAACTCGAATCGTATCTTTGAATCCGACTGGCGTGACGGCTTCCCGGTCTACGAAGAGACTATCGAGGACGGGCGTGTTGTCCTCGATGAGCTTGGCAACCAAACGTATCATCTGACCTGGAATTTCGAGAATGCCTCGCACCTCAGATTCGGGAAGTACACCGCGACTATGCTCCTCGTCTACGATGATGGGACGCGTGATATTCCGATCGAGGGGACGGTCTCCTTCTGGGTCGTGCCGTGGAGGCTGGTGGCGGGCATACTCTTCATCGCGGTATTTTTCTTCATCGGCATGAAGTCGAGTATCATGAAGCTATGGCGACGTTTCACTCATCACACCGAAGAACCCGCGGAATGATACAAACATCCTGGTCTCAGTTACTCATGACTGGCGTGTTTTTTCTGATTCCGACCGTCGCGCACGCGGCGGGCTTTACGGTCACGCCAATGATGCAGGAAATCATTTTAGATGAAGGGGAGGAAGCGGAGACATATGAGGCCAGCGTTACGAATGACACTGAGGCATCGGTCACCTTCGAGATTTCAGCAATCGATTTCGGCGGGCTGGATGAATCCGGCGGCGTTGTGTTTCTCGGTGCGGCAGGCGAGGAGTTAGAGCGGCAGTATGCTCTGGCTTCCTGGATGCAGTTGGATACGGATGAAGTCACGCTTCGGCCAGGAGAACGCCGCGCAATCCAGGTCAGGATTGAGAATAGCGACTCATTGGCACCGGGCGGGCATTATGGCGCTGTAGTATTCAAGAGCAACTCTTCAGTTCGGCCAGAAACTCTGAGCGTCGCAATCAATCAGGTATTCTCATCATTGGTTTTCGTGAAAAAGACGAAGGGAGCGCGGTACGGACTTGAGCTCACTTCAGTCGAAGAGAAGAGCGCCTGGTGGCGCTTTAATCCGCGAGTCCTGATTCGGTTCCGGAATCTCGGTAATGTCCATGTCGCGCCGCGTGGCGAAATCAGCGTGACTGATCCATTGGGGCGGGCAGTCTACCGTGGCATCATCAATGACGGATCGACGCTCGTATTGCCGGAAATGATCCGCGAGTATCCGGTAAAGCTTTTTCCGCTTGAAACAGCGACTCTCCCGGGCTGGTACACATGGGAAGTGCGATATCGATACGATGGGCGTGAGAGCGTTGATCTGTGGACCAAGCGAATGTTTTTCGTTCCGCCCTTCAGTAGTGTCGGAATAGTAGTCGGTATCTTTGCCCTTGCCTTCTGGCAACACCGCCGGTATCGAAAGCATTCGGCTTGATTTTTGACTTTCGGGAGCCATCTCGAGCAGTGTGGCCTGTGTTAGCATACTGATATGGATAAATTCTCTGCCGAAAAGTCGGAGAGTGTGGAAGAAAGACAGGAACAGCGGCGATGGATACTCCGAATCGCGCTGGTGATTGCTTTTTTCGTTGTCATCCTGTTCCTTTGGTGGCTCTTTCGGAAGCCATCGTACGGGACAATATTGGTGGCTGAACCGATTCTGGAAAAAGTGAATCTTGCAGACGCTGATCATCGGAAGCAGTATACCGGTAAATATATTACTTTCACGTACCCGTACGACTTCACGCGTCGTGAGGAGCAAGAAGTTGTCAAATATCCGCTTCTTGAGCGTGTTTATCTCTCACGAAGCGACATCGAAGGAAGAAAAATAGCCATTACTGTCCAGGATAATACGGGGTATCGTTTTGATGAATATAGCAGTCTTCGTGTTCGAAGACTTGATTCTGGCACATACTCCGAAGAGGAAATTGAAAGGAATGGCTTGAATACGGCATTTTTTACGAAAAATTCGGTTGTGTTTGAGGTTTCGGTCTTTTTCTCTCTCGGTAATCAGGTTGTGAGCATAGTGGTATCATCGCCGACGACGTTGGATGGCCTCCGAGAAGAGGTGCTTGCTCTCTTGGAATCATTCCGCTGGCAAGAGAAATAACCCCACTTTTTGTCTTGACGGAAAACAAGGTTTGGCTTTTGCTAGAGCCAAATCTTTTGTTATACTATGGACGTGTAAAGACCTTGCTCCGACGGGTGAACCGAAGCGAGAATCTTTTCATGTTACCGATTGCTTGGTCGGAATGGGTTGTGTATGCTATCACCCAAAAAACACAATTTTTCAACAAAGATTCTTCAAAAATATCATCACCGGTACATCCCCGGTGTGTTTGCATTTTTCATACTCGCATTCTCATCATTGTTGATTGCGGCGAGTGTCAATGCGGCGACGGGGATCAATAAGCAGATCAGTTTCCAAGGGAAAGTCGTCAACTCAAACGGAACGAATGTTACGAATGGAAGCTACAACTTCGTTTTTTCGCTGTATACCGTTTCGAGCGGCGGAGCAAACATCTGGACGGAATCAAAATCAGTCACCGTGACTGATGGTATCTTCCAGACCAATCTCGGCGATACGACGACATTGCCGGGTTCTGTCGATTTCAACACAGATAATATTTATCTTGGCATCAATTTTAATTCCGATGGCGAGATGTCACCGCGTGTTCGTTTCACGGCGGCACCGTACGCGTTCAATGCCTTGAAAGTCGGCGGCCTGACGGTCACTGATACGACGGGTACATTGACCATACCGAACGCCAAGACAATTTCATTCGCGGATGCGTTTACGACCACGGGCGCGTTCCCTCTCACACTCACATCGACGGCGAGTACGACCGCGACCCTGCCTTCAGGGACAATCACTTTGGTCGATCTCGCGACGTCACAATCGCTGACGAACAAGACAATCGGTTCAACAGGACTGACATTTTCTGGGGCGACGACCGACATCACGACCGCCACAAATGAAGATCTGACCGTGGTGGCGAACGGCTCAGGTGTGATCGTCTTGAATGATTCCGTCACTTCCGGCGCGCTGACGATTTCCGGTGCCGCAACCGACATCACCACAGGCACTGGTGAATCCCTGGTCATTGTCGCCAATGGTGCTGGCGTCGTTGATATCCAGGACGCGACAACCGTCGACAGCCTCACAACGGACACTGGTGGTGTCAGTATCGCCGCGAGTCAGGCGTACACCGGTGCGGGTGCCGTCACGCTTTCTTCTGCTGCGACCACCGCCCTCACCGTCGACTCAGGCACGACCGGCGCCCTCAATCTCGGCACCGGGAACAACGCAAAAACAATTTCGATCGGCACCGGTACTGCCGGCAACACGCTCAACATCGGCACCGACAACACCACCAAAGACACCATCAATATCGGCTCGGCTCTCGATGATGTCGCCATCACCGGCGACCAGTGGAGCGTCACCAATGCCGGCGTATTGACCGTGGTGTCGTGCAGCGGGTGTGCGGCCGGATCGAGCATCACGGTCCGCGAGTCCGACTCGTCACCCTCCGTCACCGGCGTCACGACGCTTGAGTTTGGTCCCGCCTCCACCAGCTCCGAAGAATTCATCGTTGCCGATCAGACCGGTGGCGTCGTCCGGGTCACGGCCGGCACGATGATCGGGAAACTGAACGAGGCCGAGACCGTTACCGCCGGCTGGACCTTCAATACTGTCGCGACGACCTTCACGACGGCGATCAATGCGAACGGCGGCGTGACGACCACGACGACTGATCAGAACCTAGCCTTCACGACGAATGGCGCCGGCGACTTCGTCTTCAATGTCGATTCCGGTACGTTCGTGAACCTCACGGGTGGTGCTGATGGGACTGGTGCTCTGACTATTGCGGCCGGTGACCTCACTCTGACCGATGGCGACCTCATCGTCACTGCGGGCGACGCCAACTTCACCCTCGACGCGGCTGACACGTTAAATATCACCAAGACCGGTGCTAATGCCGGCGATGTTGCCAATATCACGGCCTCCTCGGTAAACGCGATCGATGCTCTCCAGCTCGCGCTTACTTCAACGGCTGATACCGGCGCGGACAATGTCACTGGTCTCGATGTCGCCTGGACGGAATCGACCGATGCCGATGTCTGGACCGCAATCAATCTGCCCAATACCACGACCACCAATTCAAACACTCGTGGTCTCATCATCGGCACAGGCTATGACCTCGGCATCTCGATCCTTTCCGGCGGCATGACCATTGCGGCTGGCGCGCTTGCAGTCAACTCAGACTCCATCACGTCCGATGGTACGCTCGTCATCAATGCCACAGCCACGGACATTCAAGACTCGGTTACCGTCGACAGTCTCACAACGGATACTGGTGGTGTCAGTATCGCCGCGAGTCAGGCGTACACCGGTGCGGGTGCCGTCACGCTTTCTTCTGCTGCGACCACCGCCCTCACCGTCGACTCAGGCACGACCGGCGCCCTCAATCTCGGCACCGGGAACAACGCAAAAACAATTTCGATCGGCACCGGTACTGCCGGCAACACGCTCAACATCGGCACCGACAACACCACCAAAGACACCATCAATATCGGCTCGGCTCTCGATGATGTCGCCATCACCGGCGACCAGTGGAGCGTCACCAATGCCGGCGTATTGACCGTGGTGTCGTGCAGCGGGTGTAGTACCGTTTCCCAAACTCCTTGGACTTCCGACATTGATGCTGATGGTTTCGACCTGAACGACCTCTCGAATATCCTCTTCCGCGAGACGACTGGTGCGCCGACAGGAGCCGACGTCGCTTTCTACCGTGATAACGCCGGCGACCTCTCGGCGAACGTCCTCACCGGCAAGACCTTCAATCTCGCGGTGAACGGCGCTGATGAGTACAATTTCTCGTCAACCGGACTCGAATTCAATTCCAACAATATCAGCGGACTGGGTACGTCACTTACTGCGGCTGGAGCATTGACGATTGCTTCCACAACGACGGGACTGACGCTCGACTCGGGATCAAATACGCTCACCATCGCGGCGAGTGATACCACACTGACCGCTTCGGGAATCGCAACTGTCGATTTCGCCACAACCGTAGCCATCGACTCAACGACCTATAATCTTGGCGGTGGCTCGGCGACGACGATTCAGTCAGCATCGAGCAATGCGGCGCTCACGATCGCCTCGAATGGTTCAGGGACATTGACACTCGATCCGACAGGCGCGGGAGCCATCGTCCTTGGATCGGCGGATGTGACGGGCATCACCGCGACAACCGGGGTGACAACGGGGACGGGACTCGCTTTGACCACAGGCAGTCTGACGACCGGGACAGCCGAGAGCATTACTTCGACAATCGCGGGCGGAGCAGGAAACACAGCGCTCGGACTCTCGCTTGTCTTGACTGACAGCACGTCTTCAACAGGCGGCTTCAGTGGGATCAGAGTGACAGATTCGGCGGGGACTGGGACAGGAACCGGCAACAAACGCATCATCGATGCCCAGGTCGGGAATACTGCCTCGACCTTCGGGGCGGGTGGTGAGCTCATCTTCGGCTCGGTCAACCGAGCGGCGGATGTGAATACATTCAATCTATTGAATCTCCAGTCGGGGAGTACGCTTGAAAGCGTCCATAAAATAAATTCGTTCGGTGACATCATCGCATCGAATTCGACGGATGATTATTCGGCGCTCAATGGCACTACTACTTCTAATGGTACTGGAAGTAGCTCGACCTCTCTCATCTTGACCAGTGCCGCGAACTTCGATATCGGAAACTATGTGCAGATGAATTCCAGCAACTGTGGTGGCACCGGTATCAATCCTTGCTATGCGAAGATTACTAATAAAGTATCGAACACCCTCACCATCACGCCAGCCCTCACCTGGGCGACCGGCCAGACGGTGAACGAAGTCCACATCCCGGAAATCGGCAATACCAATGTCTCCGGTGTTCTCGAGAATCGCTTCGGCCGCGGCTACTTCATCGGCGGCACGGTGACCGGCAATGCTTCGACGTACTATCTTGACCAAGAGATCACCACGGCGGATGTGGACAGCGAGAATTCCCTCGCCTTCACACTGCGGACAGGGAACACGACGACCTCCGGGAATTCAGGTAATATCCTCCTCGACGTCGGGTCTGCCGCTGGAACAGAAGGGGATATCTTCATCGGCACAGCCAATGCGACTGCGGTGACTATCGGCCGATCGGCACAGACGGTGACGCTTCCAGGAAATCTTTCCGTTTCCGGCACCATTTCTGGTGTCGGACCGACGACGGGCACCAGCGGCTACTGGGCGCGCAGCGGCACGACGCTTTCACCCGCGACCTCGGGTGATGGACTTTCCATCATCGGTGCTGCCACTGATATTACGACTGGCAGCGGCGAATCGCTCATCATCATTGCCAACGGCGCCGGCATAGTCGATGTCCAAGATACCTTCAATGCCGACTCGATTACATCCGATGCGGCCATCACCGCCGCCACCGGCGACATCACCGCGACGGCGGGTAACATCGTCCTCGGCGCCACGACCCGCATCTCGAATGCCGGCGTCGGCACCTTCATCACCGGCACGACCATCGGCTCCCAGACTTTCACCACCAACAACATCGCGGACTCCGGGGCGCTCACTATCGCCTCTGGTTCGGCGACGGCCCTGACGCTGAACTCCGGCACCACCGGCGCCGTCAATCTCGGCACCGACGCCAGTGCCGAAACGATCACGATCGGCAGCAATGGCGGCGTGGCTAAAACCGTTCTCATCGGCGACAGCGCCCAGGCCAATACCGTCACGATTGGCAGCTCCTCTGCGACGACCGTCTCCATCACCGACAACAACTGGAGTATCAATGCGTCGGGAGTGGCGGCGTTCATCACCGGCTCGACCATCGGTTCCCAGACCTTCACGACCAACAACATCGCGGACTCAGGCGCCTTGACCATCAAGTCAGCAACGACCAATGCCCTCACTCTCGACTCTGGCACCACCGGGACCGTCAATCTCGGCACCGGGACCTCCGGCAAGACGATCAACATCGGCACCGACAACACTACCTCGGACACCATCAATATCGGCTCGGCTCTCGACAATGTCGCCATCACCGGTGACCAGTGGAGCGTCACCAATGCCGGCGTCCTGACGGTGGTGTCGTGCTCAGGCTGCGGCAGCGGTACCCTCGACAACGCCTACACCGCTGGCAACACCATTGGCACTGACTCGGGTAGCAATGTCATCATCAACCTGGCCGATGTCGTGACCCCGACCGAGGTGACCATCAACAACCTCGATGCCGCCGGGACGAACGCCCTCCAGATCGACAACTCCACCACTCTCACCAACGGCCTCTTCATCGAGCAGTCGGCGGCCGGGACTCTGACGAATGCCATCCAGATCGCGGAGACGGCTGGCACCATCACCGACGGCATCCTCATCACCGGCACGCTCGGCAACATCTTGAATTCGCCGTCCCTCGACATCACCGGCGCGGGCGCGATCACGGGGGCGACGGGGATTACGTCCGCCACCGGCGACATCACCGCGACGGCGGGTAACATCGTCCTCGGCGCCACGACCCGCATCTCGAATGCCGGCGTCGGCACCTTCATCACCGGCACGACCATCGGCTCCCAGACTTTCACCACCAACAACATCGCGGACTCCGGGGCGCTCACTATCGCCTCTGGTTCGGCGACGGCCCTGACGCTGAACTCCGGCACCACCGGCGCCGTCAATCTCGGCACCGACGCCAGTGCCGAAACGATCACGATCGGCAGCAATGGCGGCGTGGCTAAAACCGTTCTCATCGGCGACAGCGCCCAGGCCAATACCGTCACGATCGGCAGCTCCTCTGCGACGACCGTCTCCATCACCGACAACAACTGGAGTATCAATGCGTCGGGAGTGGCGGCGTTCATCACCGGCTCGACCATCGGTTCCCAGACCTTCACGACCAACAACATCGCGGACTCAGGCGCCTTGACCATCAAGTCAGCAACGACCAATGCCCTCACTCTCGACTCTGGCACCACCGGGACCGTCAATCTCGGCACCGGGACCTCCGGCAAGACGATCAACATCGGCACCGACAACACCGCCTCGGACACCATCAATATCGGCTCCGCCCTCGACAATGTCGCCATCACCGGTGACCAGTGGAGCGTCACCAATGCCGGCGTCCTGACGGTGGTGTCGTGCTCAGGCTGCGGCAGCGGTACCCTCGACAACGCCTACACCGCTGGCAACACCATTGGCACTGACTCGGGCAGCAATGTCATCATCAACCTGGCCGATGTCGTGACCCCGACCGAGGTGACCATCAACAACCTCGATGCCGCCGGGACGAACGCCCTCCAGATCGACAACTCCACCACTCTCACCAACGGCCTCTTCATCGAGCAGTCGGCGGCCGGGACTCTGACGAATGCCATCCAGATCGCGGAGACGGCTGGCACCATCACCGACGGCATCCTCATCACCGGCACGCTCGGCAACATCTTGAATTCGCCGTCCCTCGACATCACCGGCGCGGGCGCGATCACGGGGGCGACGGGGATTACGTCCGCCACCGGCGACATCACCGCGACGGCGGGTAACATCGTCCTCGGCGCCACGACCCGCATCTCGAATGCCGGCGTCGGCACCTTCATCACCGGCACGACCATCGGCTCCCAGACTTTCACGACCAACAACATCGCGGACTCCGGGGCGCTCGACTATCGCCTCTGGTTCGGCGACGGCCCTGACGCTGAACTCCGGCACCACCGGCGCCGTCAATCTCGGCACCGACGCCAGTGCCGAAACGATCACGATCGGCAGCAATGGCGGCGTGGCTAAAACCGTTCTCATCGGCGACAGCGCCCAGGCCAATACCGTCACGATCGGCAGCTCCTCTGCGACGACCGTCTCCATCACCGACAACAACTGGAGTATCAATGCGTCGGGAGTGGCGGCGTTCATCACCGGCTCGACCATCGGTTCCCAGACCTTCACGACGAACAACATCGCGGACTCAGGCGCCTTGACCATCAAGTCAGCAACGACCAATGCCCTCACTCTCGACTCTGGCACCACCGGGACCGTCAATCTCGGCACCGGGACCTCCGGCAAGACGATCAACATCGGCACCGACAACACGACCTCGGACACCATCAATATCGGCTCCGCCCTCGACAATGTCGCCATCACCGGCGACCAGTGGAGCGTCACCAATGCCGGCGTCCTGACGGTGGTGTCGTGCTCAGGCTGCGGCAGCGGTACCCTCGACAACGCCTACACCGCTGGCAACACCATTGGCACTGACTCGGGCAGCAATGTCATCATCAACCTGGCCGATGTCGTGACCCCGACGGAAGTGACCATCAACAACCTCGATGCCGCCGGGACGAACGCCCTCCAGATCGACAACTCCACCACTCTCACCAACGGCCTCTTCATCGAGCAGTCGGCGGCCGGGACTCTGACGAATGCCATCCAGATCGCGGAGACGGCTGGCACCATCACCGACGGCATCCTCATCACCGGCACGCTCGGCAACATCTTGAATTCGCCGTCCCTCGACATCACCGGCGCGGGCGCGATCACGGGGGCGACGGGGATTACGTCCGCCACCGGCGACATCACCGCGACGGCGGGTAACATCGTCCTCGGCGCCACGACCCGCATCTCCAATGCCGGCGTCGGCACCTTCATCACCGGCACGACCATCGGCTCCCAGACTTTCACGACCAACAACATCGCGGACTCGGGTGCCTTGACCATCGCGTCCGGCTCGGCGACGGCCCTGACGCTGAACTCCGGCACCACCGGCGCCGTCAATCTCGGCACCGACGCCAGTGCCGAAACGATCACGATCGGCAGCAATGGCGGCGTGGCTAAAACCGTTCTCATCGGCGACAGCGCCCAGGCCAATACCGTCACGATCGGCAGCTCCTCTGCGACGACCGTCTCCATCACCGACAACAACTGGAGTATCAATGCGTCGGGAGTGGCGGCGTTCATCACCGGCTCGACCATCGGTTCCCAGACCTTCACGACGAACAACATCGCGGACTCAGGCGCCTTGACCATCAAGTCAGCAACGACCAATGCCCTCACTCTCGACTCTGGCACCACCGGGACCGTCAATCTCGGCACCGGGACCTCCGGCAAGACGATCAACATCGGCACCGACAACACGACCTCGGACACCATCAATATCGGCTCCGCCCTCGACAATGTCGCCATCACCGGTGACCAGTGGAGCGTCACCAACGCCGGCGTCCTGACGGTGGTGTCGTGCTCAGGCTGCGGCAGCGGTACCCTCGACAACGCCTACACCGCTGGCAACACCATTGGCACTGACTCGGGCAGCAATGTCATCATCAACCTGGCCGATGTCGTGACCCCGACGGAAGTGACCATCAACAACCTCGATGCCGCCGGGACGAACGCCCTCCAGATCGACAACTCCACCACTCTCACCAACGGCCTCTTCATTGAGCAGTCGGCGGCCGGGACTCTGACGAATGCCATCCAGATCGCGGAGACGGCTGGCACCATCACCGACGGCATCCTCATCACCGGCACGCTCGGCAACATCTTGAATTCGCCGTCCCTCGACATCACCGGCGCGGGCGCGATCACGG